>DATGAF010000081.1:0-26351 GCA_035313645.1 Solirubrobacterales bacterium | reverse complement strand
CGGCGCGCTGACGGCCGTGACCGTGGTCCAGCGCGTGTTGCACGTGCGGCGCGCGCTGGCGGCGCTCGACGTCTCCGAGGTGTAACCCGGGCCCGAGCGCGGCGTAATAGCAAGCTCCAACCGCTGCGAGGAGGACTTCGTCCGCATGAGCACCGAAGAGGGATCTCAAAACGGCGCCGCCACGAATGGGCATCTCGTAGACGACGGAAAGGTCCGCGTCGCGATCGTCGGCGTGGGCAACTGCGCGAACGCCTTCATCCAGGGCGTGACCCACTACGCGGACGCCGATCCCGCCGAGCGGGTTCCCGGTCTCATGCACGTGGACCTCGGCGGCTACCACGTCCGCGACATCGAGTTCGTCGCCGCCTTCGACATCGACGGCGAGAAGGTGGGCAAGGACCTGTCCGAGGCGATCTGGTCGGGTCAGAACGACACGATCAAGTTCGCCGACGTCCCGGAGCTCGGCGTCAAGGTGCATCGCGGGATGACCCACGACGGGCTCGGCAAGTACCTGAAGGAGAAGATCACCAAGGCGCCGGGCCAGACCGATGACGTCGTCGGAATCCTCCAGGACACCAAGGCCGACGTGCTCGTCTGCTACCTCCCGGTCGGATCCGAGCAGGCCACCAAGTGGTACGTGGAGATGGCGATCAAGGCGGGCGTTGGGTTCGTCAACTGCCTGCCTGTGTTCATCGCGCGCGAGGACTACTGGGAGGAGCGCTTCCGGCGCAACGGCCTGCCGATCATCGGCGACGACATCAAGTCGCAGGTCGGGGCGACGATCGTGCATCGCCAGCTCGCGCGGCTCTTCCACGACCGCGGCGTTCGCCTGGAGCGCACCTCGCAGCTCAACGTCGGCGGCAACATGGACTTCTACAACATGCTCGAGCGCGAGCGGCTGGCCTCCAAGAAGGAGTCGAAGACCAACGCGGTCACCTCGATCGTGGGACACGAGCTGCCCGCCGACGACGTCTACATCGGGCCGTCCGACTACGTCGCGTGGCTGACGGACCGCAAGTGGGCCCACATCAGGCTCGAGGGGCGCTCGTTCGGCGACGTGCCCCTGAACGTCGAGCTGAAGCTCGAGGTCTGGGACTCGCCCAACAGCGCCGGGATCGTCATCGACGCCACGCGGATCGTGAAGCTGGCGCTGAACAACGGCATCGGCGGCGAGCTCGACGGGCCCTCCAGCTACCTGATGAAGTCGCCGCACACGCAGCGCCCCGACGACGAGGCGCGCGAGCTGACCGAGGAGTTCATCCGCCAGCACGCGCGAAAGCCGGCGGGGCAGCGCTCGGCCGAGCTCAAGACCGAGGCCTAGCGGAAACCCGCGCGGAAGGTTCGCGGCGCGGCCCGGGCCGCGCCGCCGCTTCTATGCTGCGAAGGTGGCACGCGAGACGTTGTCGATCGCCCAGGTGAGCCCCCACACCTGGGGTGAGCCGCACGAGGTCAACGAGTTCGTCACCAAGGTGTCGGCGACGCTCGCGGATCGAGGGCACCGGGTGGTGATCGCCGCGCCGGCGTCGTCGCGGACTGCGCTCCGCGAGTCGCGGCACGCGATCGTCGCGGCGCGAGAGCGCCCCGGCGCCCTGTTCGACGGCTCCTGGGACGGGGTTCGGGCTCGCGGCGAGGAGGGCCCGGCGGTGCTCGCTGTGGGAGCGAGCCTCGCGATGCCTCGCGGCCCCCGACCGCGCGCCGCCCCGGTGCCGATCGACCCGGGGAGAGCGCTCGAGGAGCTCCTCGGCGTCGTCGAGCTCGACCTCGTCCACGTGCACGATCCGTTCGCGCCGAGCGCGGCGTCCGCCGCGCTTCGCCACTCGCACGGCCTCAACGTGGGCAGCTTCCACGAGCCGACCGAACGAGTCCTCTCGACCCAGGTCGCGCGACCGCTGGTCGAGATCTTCCTCGGCCGGCTCGACGCGCGGACCGCCAGCTCTCGGACGACGTCGGAGCTGATGGAGCGATTCTTCCCCGGCACCTACGAGCTCGTCCCGCCGGGAGCCGACACCCGCGTCGCCCCGTACTGGCCCTCGCCCCCCGGCGGCCATGGGCGGCGCGATGACGAGCCGGTTCGGATCGCCTTCTGCCTCGAGGAGGAGCGCGGCGCGCTGCGGCTCTTCCTGCGGGCGCTGCGGCAGCTGCCGCTGGGGATCGCGTGGGAGGCCGCCGTGTGGCTTCCGGACGGCGGCGAGCTCCGCCTTGCCCGCAGGCTTCGCGAGCGCACCCACCTCGTCGGCCCTGGCGACGCACCTCCCGAGGCCGTGATCGCAGGGGCGGACGTCGTCTGCGTCTGCTCGGGCGGGCCAAGGGTCGCGCCCGACCTGATTCGCCGCGCCCTGGCCTCGGGAACGGTGCCGGTAGCGTCGCACCTCCCTCTCTACACGGAGCTCACGGGCGACGGCCAGCGGGGCCTCCTCTTTCCGCCGGGCGACGCGCTCACCCTCGCGGGCCAGCTCGAGCGGCTGATCGCCGAGCCCCGACTGCGCACCGAGCTCACGCGTGGCGCCGCCGACAGCGTCCGCGACTGGAGCACGGTCACGGACCAGGTCGAGGAGATCTACCGGCGGCTCTGCGCCCGCCGTCACGACGCCCGCGGCAATCCGTCGGTTCGAAGGAGCCTCGCGGATCGCTCCTCGATCCACGTCGACCTCCACATGCACACCGACCACTCGCCGGACTGCGCCACGCCGGTCGAGGTGCTCCTCGCGACGGCGAAGGACCGCGGGCTCGGGGCGATCGCGATCACCGACCACAACGAGATCTCCGGGGCCCTCGCGGCGAAGGAGATCGCCGACGAGATCGGCGGGATCGAGGTGATCGTCGCCGAGGAGGTGAAGACCGCCCGCCAGGGCGAGGTGATCGGGCTCTTCCTCGAGGAGAAGATCCCTCGGGGCATGACGATGGAGCACACGATCGCGGAGATCCGGCGCCAGGGGGGCCTGGTCTACGTCCCCCACCCCTTCGACCGCCTCCACTCGGTGCCCGACTACGAGCACCTGCTCGACATGGTCGAGGAGATCGACATCCTCGAGGTGTTCAACCCGCGCGTGGCGCTGACCGCGTTCAACGAGGAGGCCGAACGGTTCGCCGCCAAGTACCGGATCGTCCCGGGCGCGGGCTCCGACAGCCACGTCGCCCAGGGGCTGGGAAGCGTGATGATCCGGGTACGCGAGTTCGACGGCCCCGAGGAGTTCCTCGAGGCGATGCGGGACGCCGACATCGTCCGCAAGCACAAGAACCTGATCTACGTGCAGGCGCTGAAGCTGCTGCAGACCACGGCCCGCTCGAGCGCGCAGCGGCGCGGCGCAGCGCCCGCCGACGCGCGCCCGGTGCGCGGCGGCCGCCCGCGAGATCGCCGCACCGGATCGAAGCGGGCGGATCGCCGTCGTCGCGGCAAGCGCTGATGCACCCGGAAGGAGCGGCGCCCGGGCCGTCAAAGAAAGCGCCCGCCGGACGACCCGGCACCGGAGCCAGACGGGGAGCGGATTTGCCGACCACAGACGACGAGATCCAGGAGAAGTACCTCGAGCGCGCGATCCGCGAGCTGAACCAGCTCACCCATCGCCTCCAGGAGTGCTCGCACTGCCCGCGGGGGAACCTGATGCCGGTGCTGGGCTCGGGCCACCCGCAGGCGGACATCTTCCTGCTCAAGTTCGCTCCGACCGCCGCCGAGATCGAGGAGGGCGTCGCCTTCTACGGGCGCGCCGGAAACGCGCTGAGAAAGAGCTTCAAGCGACTGGGCATCGACCCGCTCGTCGTCTACGGAACGCTCTGCGTGAAGTGCCCCGTGGCCGATCCCTCGCAGGCCGGGGGAGAGTGCATCGAGCGCATCGTCGAGGAGCTCGCGATCGTGCAGCCGCGGATGGTCGTGGTGATGGGCGAGCGGGCGCTGCGCGCGCTCAACGAGGTGGACGTGCCGCTTGCGCACCCGATCGAGCCGACCACCGGCGAGGTCCAGGAGCTGACGCCCACGATCGAGGCGCTCTACGTGCCGGACATCGACGGGTCGCTCGACTCCGAGGACTCGAAGCGTGAGTTCTGGGGCGCCTTCCGCGTGCTCGGCGAGTGGTACGCCGATCTCCCGCCGTACTAGTCTGAACCCCGTGGAGCTCGAGGAGCGGACGATCGAGCAGCTCCCCGATCGTTGCGAGAACTGCGGCGCGAGCCTGACGAAGCAGGAGAAGCAGCGGATCCTCGACGAGGGCGCAAGCGTGGCCCTGTGCACGATCTGCGCGGCGGAGGCGAGCCCGATCCCCGACGAGGAGGCGGAGGGGGAAGAGCCCGCCTACTGAGCGAAGCGAGGCCGCGGCTAAAAAGCCGCGGCCTCGTAACCCGAACCGGACCCGGCCGCGCTGTTTCGCGGCCGGCGAGGGTTCAGCTCGCTACTTGACGACCTCGCAGTTGGAGGCCACGACGTCGTTCGCGCTCGCCTTGACCACGTCGTGCCCGGCGCCGCAGCGGACCTTGTCGCGCCCGTCTCCACGGACGTCGATCGTGTCGCTGCCGCCCTTGCCGCTGACGAGGTCGTGGCCGTTGCCGCCGTCGAGTTCGTCGTCGTCGCCGTTGCCGATCACGACGTCGTCGCCGCCCTGGCCGTTCTCGACGTCGTCGCCGGGACCGCCCTGCATCACGTCGTCGCCAGGTCCGCCGTTCATCTCGTCGTCGCCCTGGTCGCCGCACATGTCGTCGTCGCCCTGGTGGCCGTCGATCTCGTCGTCGCCCTGGTCGCCGTCCACGTGGTCGTCGGACTCGGTGCCGTCGAGCTCGTCGCCCTGGTCGTCGCCGTTGACGTCCTCGCCCTGGTCGTTGGCGTCCTCGCCTTGGTCGTCGCCGTCCTCGCCCTGGTCGTTCTGGTTGAGGTCGCAGGTCTGCGTCGCGCCGCCGTTGCCGCCGTCGTCGCCGCCTTCGGCGCGCGCGATCGACAGCCCGGCGAAGAACACGCCGACCATCACCAGCATCGCGATCACGAATAGGTGTCTCTTGAGTGTCATCGAACTCCCCTTCTGCCCGGTTGGGCAAATTGTCGATTCCTTATCGGCAACAACACGGGGGGTCGTGAAAGATCACGGGAGGGGCTCGACGGGGACGCGATCGGCAAGAATCGCCCGGAGCCGGTGCGTCCCGGATCAGGCGGGTGCGGCCGCCGCGGCGAGCGCGCTCATCGCCTCCAGGGTCGCGCTCGCGAGCCCGCGGACAACCGTGAGGTCGAGCGCGTCGAAGCGCTCCAGTCCCCGCCGGACCTCCTCACGGTCCGGCGCGGCGATGCCGACCGAGCCAGGTGGCTCGCCGAGGCGCTCGAACTGGCGGCGGTAGCCGTCGTGGAGGTCCCGGTAGAAGGACTCCTCCTTGACGAGTCGTTCGCCGGCGTCTTCGCCGACGGCGGTGCGGACGTAACCGAGCACGGGCGGCGGCTCGCGCGCGGCGTCGCGCGCGCCGCCGTGGACCTGCTCGCGCGCCCCGGCGGCGAACTCCGGCGTCATCCAGTTGAGGAACGCACCGTCGAACTCGCGGCCGGCGAGCTCGCACATCCGCGGGCCCATCGCGGCGAGCACGAGGCGGACGCCGGGAATCGCCTCCCGCAGCGCGGGCAGCGCTTCGCTCATCCTCGTTACGGGCCGCCTCTCGAAGCCCGCCCCGACCCCCAGCCAAAGCCGATCGCGGTCGAGCCCGAGAGCCTGGATCGTGGCTTCGATCTGCGCCGGCTCGTGCCGGTCGAGGGCCATCACGGCCACTCCGAGCTCGAGCTCGCTCGATCCCTCCGCGAAGGCGGCGAGGGTTTCGAGTCCGTTGGCGCCCGGGTGGTCGTTCGACCAGATCGACCCGTAGCCGAGCTCCTCACATCTGGCCGCGAGCGGCGCGGCGACCGCGGGATCGAGCCCGGCCGCCACGCCGAAGCCGAGCGAGTTGTTCACGCCGCGGGCACCACGGTCCGTGCTCAGCCCTTCTCCAGCAGTGCCACGCACTCGACGTGCGGGGTCTGCGGGAACATGTCGACGGGCTTCACCCGCCGCAGCCTATATCCGGCCGCCGCGAGCTGGGCGGCATTGGGGGCGAGCGTGGTCGGGTTGCAGGAGACGTAGACGATTCGCCGCGGCTCGCACTCGATCACCCTTCGGACGATCTTCTTCGACAGCCCGGCCCTCGGCGGGTCGACGACCACGACGTCGGGCCTGCCCGCCTCGGCGAGCAGCGGGCGGACGCCGAGGCGGACGTCGGCGGTGAGGAATCGCGCGTTTGAGATTTCGTTTCGGGCCGCGTTGTGCTCGGCATCGGCGACGGCCTCGGGCACGGACTCGACCCCCCAGATCTCGCCCGCGCCCTGCGCGAGGACGAGCGCGATCGTCCCGATCCCGCAGAAAAGGTCGAACACGCGCTCGCGCCCGCTGACCTGGGCGAAGTCTCGGGCGATCCCGTAGAGCCGCTCCGCCATCGCTGTATTCGTTTGAAAGAAGGCCGTATGCGAGATCCGGAACCGCAGGCCTCCGAGCTCCTCCTCCAGGAACTCCTCGCCCAGGACCCCGGTTGGACCCGCCGTGCCGCCTCCCGGCCCCTCCACCACCGTGTGGAGGTCCACCGGCGGGCGGGCGAAGCCCGCCGGGGAGGTGACCAGCCTGGTTTGCACCTGACCGGTCCGCACGCCGTCTCGGATCACGAGGTTCCGCAGCACGCCCGCCTGCTCGCGTCGATCGTAGGCGGGGATCCCCGAGCGCCGCGCCCAGGCCCGAACCTCGTTTCGGGCAGTGTTGTTGCGCTCCGACGCGAGGTGGCAGTCGTCGGCGTCGACCACCTCCGCCCAGCTTCCCTGGCGGTGGAACCCGCACGCGAGCTCGCCGTCGCGCTGGCCGAACGAGTACTCGAGCTTGTTGCGATAGCGCCACTGAGCTACCGCGGGCTCGATCGGCTCGAGGTCGAAATCCCCGAGCCCGCCCAGCCGTCGCAGGGCCTCCTCGACCTGGCGGGCCTTCTCCGCGAGCTGTCGCTCGTAGGGGAGTCCCTGCCACGAGGCCCCGGGGCACGGCTCCCCGTCGTGCAGGCAGACGTCCGGGACGCGGTCGGCTCCGGGCGACACGAGATCGACCGCGCGCGCCTCGGCGAAGTCTCGCTTCGCGCGGACGAGCCGGGCGCGGACCCGATCCCCCGGGAGCCCGCCGGAGACGAAGACGACGTATCCGTCGACCCGCGCGACACCGCGACCGCCGTGTGCGAGCGACTCGACCTCTAGCACCAGCTCCTCGCCCCGGCTGGGGCGGGAGGCGCGCTCGGGGACCGTGCTCGCCATCGGCCTATCGTTGCAGCCGCTTGACGTTCGACCTCGACCGGTACCGAAGGCGCGCCGAGCGGTTCAGCGAGGAGTTGAGCCGCGAGTACTACCTGCACCTCGCCGGCCACAAGGCCGAGCTCGAGATCGAGCCGATCTACGAGGAGCACGCCGATCTGTTCACGGCCGAGGCGGTCGGGCGCCTGCGCGAGCTCGCCGACGAGCCGGGGAACGGCGACGAACGAGATCGCCGCCGCTACCTGCTCCACTTCGCCTTCGACGGCCTGTTCGGGCTCGAGACCCGCTCCGAGACGGCAGAGCTGGCCGCCCTGGAGGCATCGCTCGAGGTCGACCCTGGCGATGGGCCGATCCCCTACCGCCAGGTGCGGATCGAGCAGGCGAACGAACCGGACGCGGAGCGCCGGGCGGCGCTCGAGGAGGCGCAGGACGCGATCTTGAGCGAGCGCCTCAACCCTCTACACCGCGCGGCGCTCGAGCGGGCGCACGAGCTCTGCCATGAGTTCGGGTGGCCGAGCTACGCCGCCGCCTACGGGGATCTTCGCGGGGTCGATTTGGAGGCCCTGTGCCGTCAGACCGCGCGATTTCTCGAGCAGTCGGATGACGCCTACGCGCCACTCCTCGACCCGCAGCTCGCCGGCGCGGCCCTTCCGCGCCTCGGCGAGCTCCGCCGCTCGGACCTGCCGCGATTCTTCAGAGCGGCGGGCCTGGATCGGCTGTTCGGCGCGGGACGGTTGATCCAGTCGTTCACCGAGACGCTCACGGGCCTCGGTTTCGAACTCGCCGTGCAGCCGAACGTCCACCTGGACACCGAGCCGCGTCCGACCAAGTCGCCGCGGGCGTTCTGCTCAACCCCGCGGGTGCCGCAGGAGATCTATCTGGTGATCTCGCCCACCGGGGGGCGCGACGACTTCGCCGCGCTCTTTCACGAGGGCGGACACACCGAGCACTACGCCCACACGGATCCCGGGCTCGCGTTCGAGTTTCGCCACCTGGGCGACAACTCGGTGACCGAATCGTTCGCCTTCCTCCTCGAGCGGCTGGTCTCCGAGCCCGAATGGCTGCGCGCCCGGCTCGGGATCGAGGACCCGAGCCCCGCCGTCGCCCACGCCCGCGCCGTCAAGCTCGTGATGTTGCGCCGCTACGCCGCGAAGCTCGCGTACGAGTTCGAGCTCCACTCGGAGAGGGCGGCGCTCGACCGGATGGCGGCCAGGTACTCGGAGCTCCTCGGTGGGGCGACCCGGATTCCGTGGCCCGAGGCGAGCTGGCTGGCCGACGTGGACGGGGGCTTCTACGCGGCGTGCTATCTGCGGGCGTGGACGGTCGAGAGGACGTGGGCGGCGGCGCTTCGCGAGCGCTTCGGCGAGCGCTGGTTCGAGTCCGCCGAGGCGGGCGCGTGGCTTGGTTCGATCTGGCGGAACGGCCAACGGCTCGGCGCGGACGAGCTGATCGCCGAGACGGTCGGCGGCGAGCTCGATTTCGCCGAGCTCGCCGGGGCGTTCTAGGACGAGCCCAGGCGGCGCTCGATCTCGTCGAGCACGCCCTTGCGGCCCTTGCCGCGCTTCTCGCGGGTTCGGACCTGGCGGAGCTCCGCCGGGCTCAGGTCACGGAGTCGGGCCTTGACCTGGGCGGCCGTCAGCTGCTCGTAGGCGGTGATGGGGCCACCCGCGCTGACGCCGGCGCGCCGGCGGAGTCGGTCGGCTTGGGCCAGCGGGGCGTCGGCGGCGTCGCGAGCGGCGCGAGCGGCGCGACCCGCGGCGGCGGTCGTCCGCCGGCGGGCGGGGGTGGTGCGGGTGTGGAGGTCGCGCATCGTCTGCTCCATGAGGCGCTCGAGCTCGCGGAGGAGGTCGTCGGTGTAGCGGCGGCCGCGGGTGATCAGGTTGCTGACCAGCTCGTTGGCGTCGTCGCGGGTCAGGCGGCCGCGCCGCACGGAGTCGTCGACCACCTCCTGAAGCCGGTCGCGCGACAGGGTCACGCTGCGATCGAGCGCGTCGCGGAAGGCCTCGATGCTCTTGTCGCTGCGCGAGGCGGCGCTGGTGCTCGCGGTCGTCCGCCGGCTCGTTGAGGTCCGCCGGCTCGTAGTAGTCCGCCGGCCCGTGGAGGCGCCACGGCCCGTCGAGGTGGACTTGCGACTCTTGGCCCGGCGCCCGGTCGAGCCGGCGCGGCCGGATTGCGACCGGGAGCCGCCACCCGACCGTGAGCGTGAGCCCCCACCGGACCTGCGTTGACTCGAACCGCCGGATCTCGTCGCCATCTCTCCTCCTGGTTGGGGTGTCTGGGACAACTATCTCAGCCGGCGCCGCCGAGTCAACCTGGCCGGACCACGGCGCGAAACCGCGCGGTCACCGGGGAGTGGTCCGAGAGCCGCAGCGCGCGGCCGTCGAAGGGCATGTCGCGCTTCTCGGGCGCCCAGGCGCTCGGGCCCTCGAGGATCTCCAACCCGCGTCCCAGGATGTGGTCGATCGACTGCGGCCCGGTCGGCCGGCGCAGGTCGAGCCGCTCCTCGAGCTCGTCGAAGACGGACGTCCGGGCGGGCCTGAGGTTGAAGTCCCCGCCGAGGATCAGCGGCGCGCCCTCCGCCCATTCGACCGCCGCGCTCGCGGCACGGCGCATGTCCGCCTCGGCGAGCGGCGGGCTCTGGGAGGCGTGGAGCGTCGCCGCGCACACCCCAGAGGCGAGGCGGACGAAGGCCATCGTCCGGCGCTCGGGAGGCCGGCGGAGGAGCAGGTCCCGTCCCTCGCGGATCTCTCCCGCGCCCTCGGCCCTGACCAGGATCTGGTTCGACCCGCCCTCCCAGGAGCCCAGCAGGTCGGGGTTTCGCCGGGCGATCGGCCGGAAGACGGCGCCCAGCCAGTTGCGCGAGGTGAGCGAGACGTAGCCGGCCGCGTCGCAGGCCTTCGCCAGCCCGCCTGCCCACCTGGGTGGGCACTCCTGGAGCAGGGCGACGTCCCACGCCATCCCGGCGAGGAATTCGAAGAACGCGGCGGACAGGTCGCGGTTCACCTGCACGTGGGCGTGGTTCCGCTCGGTCCGCCGAAGGATCCGCGAGCGCCACGTGAAGAGGGCGGGGTTCGGCGGAGCATCGCGGCCGTGAAACAGGTTCCAGGTGATCACGCCGATCTCCATGGGTCGCAGTATCCGGGTAGATGCCCGAAACGAGGGGCACCCACTCCGAACGGGATGCGAACGCCATACCCGTCGGGGCGGACTCCGGGGGCGTACCATCACCCGCTTCCATGGCGTCCCATTTCCTCACCGGCGACGAGCTGTCCGCGGAGCGGCTCGCCGCGCTGCTCGATCGGGCGCTGGAGCTGAAGCGCGGCCGGCCGGACGGAGCCGGGGCAGGAGCCCTCGACGCGCGGAGCGTCGCGCTGGTGTTCGAGCGGCCCTCAACGCGCACCCGAGTCTCGTTCGAGGTCGCCGTCTCGGAGCTCGGCGGGACGCCGCTGGTCCTGCGGGGCGACGAGCTCCAGCTCGCGCGCGGCGAGTCGGTCGGCGACACGGCGCGGGTGCTCTCGCGCTACGTCCACGCACTCGTCGTCCGGGCGGGTGCGCACGCGATCGTCGCGGAGCTCGCCGATGCGGCCACGGTTCCGGTGATCAACGCCCTCACCCCAGAGCACCACCCCTGCCAGGCGCTCGCGGACCTGCTCACGCTGCGCGAGCGCTTTGGCGACTTGAACGGGCTCACGCTCGCCTACGTCGGCGACGGCAACAACGTCGCTCGGTCGCTCGCCGTCATCGGCGGCCTCGCAGGAGTCGAGGTGCGGGTCGCCTCACCCGAGGGCTACGGGCTGGAGGCGGGAATCGCCGCGCTCCAGACGACCGACCCGCACGAGGCGGTCGAAGGCGCCGACGCCGTCTACACCGACGTCTGGGTCAGCATGGGCGACGAAGCGGAGGCCGACCGCCGCCGCGCCGACCTCGCCCCGTATCAGGTGAACGCCGACCTCCTCGCCCGCGCTGCCGATCGCGCCATCGTCCTTCACTGCCTCCCCGCCCATCCCGGCGAGGAGATCACCGAGAACCTCCTCTACGGCGATCGGTCCGCCGTGTGGGACCAGGCCGAGAACCGCCTCCACGCCGAGAAGGCATTGCTCAAGCTGCTCGTTGCCTGAACTCCATCCGATCCGCCCAGCGCGGTTCCGCGGAACCGCCCACTGAGCCCACCGCCATGGCAGGGCTCGCCTGCCGCCTCGGCGCCGTCTTCCTCCTCGGCGGCCCATCAAGCCACCTCGGCTCCTCGAACCCCGCGTATTCCTGAATCGCGCCGAAGATGTGCTGTACGAGTTTGGTGCTTCGCAGGATCCGCATCGAGCAGACGCCATACGGGAGCCTGTTTGGTTTCTTGCCGCTGCTGGATGTCGGAGTGTGGTTAAGCGTGTGACCGCGCAGAACGCTTCTGGGAAGCTGCAACTCCTGCAGCCAGTGATCCTCGATCTCCCGGAGCGAGAGCCCATTCCCCGTGTACACGTTCAGTCTCACGGTCATGTCCTCGGAGCGCACCCCCAGCGAGGCTCGCAGGAAGTGACAGAAGAAGCTCACCATGCCGAGATCGGAATTTGCGAAGTGAAGCGTGTTACGCACCTTGCTTCCTTCCGCCCAGTACAGCATGCACCCCGCCATGTGAAGCGGATCCCGCTCCCGTGCGCGCGCCCGTCCCTCGTCTTGATACTGACGGCGTCGTTTCCGGCTCGTCTCCGCCCACGAGCGAGCTCGGGCGGATACAACGGAGTCCGTCGCGCGAATGCCGCGACCCAGGTTTCGAGCGCGCTGCTCGGGCGTCAGACTTATGTGCCGCGTCCAATAGAAGACGCTGGAGGGGGAGACGCCCAGTCGTGTGGCGATCCGCTTGATGGGCTCGCCACGTTCTCGGAGCCGGCACGCTACGGCCCGCTCGATCGGCTTCCGAGGACTGCCGGTTCCTACGAACATATGTTCGTAGAGTAGAAGTGCTTCCCGACGGAACGGTCCGTCTCCCAGCGCACCGGCACACCTACACTGAGACCTGACCGGGCCCCGTCGTCTAGTGGTTAAGACCGGCGCCTTTCACGCGTCAAACGCGGGTTCGATTCCCGCCGGGGCCATGGGTTCGACTTGCGCGCGGGCGAGTCCCTTAGCCGCCGACGGTCAGAGCAACGCCATGCAACCCGAGATCCACCTAGGCCCGGTCACCCTCCAGACGTTCGGGATCATGTTCGCGCTTGCGTTCTTCGCGGCGGGCGCGGTGGCCGCGAGGCGGTTCGCCGAGTGGGGTAGGCCTCCGGACTGGGCGTTCGAGCTGATCCTCGCGGGGGCGGTCGGCGGGCTCATCGGCGCGCGGCTCGACTTCATCCTCGAGAACTACACCTCCGTCAAGGACGACCTGCTCGGAAACCTCTTCTCGGGCTCCGGCCTGGTCTGGTACGGGGGCGCGATCGGCGGGGCGATCGGCGTCCTGATCTGGGGCAGGTGGCGCGGAATGCTGAATGCGTGGCTCCTCGACCTGGCGGCCGTCCCGCTGGCGCTGGGCTACGCGATCGGGCGGATCGGCTGTCAGCTCTCCGGCGACGGCGACTACGGCAAGGCCTGGGACGGCCCATGGGCGATGGCCTATCCCCACGGCACGAAGCCGATCGACACCACCGTCCAGCCCACGCCGATCTACGAGACGCTGACCATGGGCCTCATCGCCTACGCCCTATGGCGCCTGCGCGACCGCTTCCAGCCCGGGATCCTGTTCGCCGTCTATCTCGTCCTCGCCGGCACCGAGCGGTTCCTGGTCGAGTTCATCCGCCGTAACGAGCACGTCCTCCTGGGCCTCACCCAGGCTCAGCTGATCAGCATCGCCATGGTCGCCGCGGGAGCCGCATGGCTTTGGGTCAAGGCAAGTCGCGGCACCCTGGCGCGCGTCCCCGCCTAGACGGGAACGATCCGCGTCACCGCGAAGATCGCCGCGAACCCGGCGACCGTCAGCCCCACCCTTGTCCACGAGGCGTGCTGGTGCGCCTCCGGGAGCAGATCGGTCGCGCCGAGGTAGATGAAGAAGCCTGCGTACAGCGCGAGGACGTGTCCGAGGAACGCGTCGGAGACGTTGAGGGAGCTGCCGACGATGGCTCCCAGAAGCGGGGCCAGCGAGTCGACTCCCAGCCACCGGGTGGCCTGGACGCGATCGCCCGACTGGCTCAGGACGAAGCTGACCGTGTTCATCCCGTCGGCGAAGTCGTGGGCCGCGACGGCGACGAAGACGAGGATTCCCGTCGCCGTGTCGAGGCCGAAGGCGAGTCCGATGCCGAGCCCGTCGATGAAGCTGTGGATCGAAAGGCCGAGCGCCCCGAGCGCTCCCACCTGCTCGTGCGCCCGTGCCTCCTCCGGCGCATCGCGGTGGTGGAGCACCAGAAGCCGCTCGATCAGGAACCAACCGAGGAACCCGGCGCCGACGAGCGCGCCGACCACCTGCTCGTCGCCGAGCGCGTTCATCGCCTCGGGGAGGACGTCGAAGAGCGCCACCGCCACCACGACCCCGCCGGTCAGCGCGATCACGGTTTGAAGCGAATGGGCCAGGCGCAGGGCGAGCAGCCCCCCGGCCATCGTGCTGATGGCCGTGAACACCGCGAAGGGAATCGCGATCCAGGTCACGGCGGGGAATCAAAGCAGCGCAGCAGGGCGCGACGCTCAGACCGAGCGCAGGAGCCCCCCGTCGAGGGGGATCACGGCGCCGGTCAGGTAGGCCGCGCGCTCGGAGCACAGGAACGCGACGAGGTCGCCGTATTCCTCCGGGCGTCCGAGCCTGCCTGCCGGCACGCCCTCGGCCGCCTTTTGCTCCATCTCCTCCCACGAGCCCCAGTTCGCGGCGAGGCGATCGGTCGCAAACCTCCCGGTGGCGACCGTGTTCACCGTGATCCCGTCGCCGGCGACCTCGCCGGAGAGCGTCTTGAAGAACCCGACCGCTGCCATCCGATGGGCGTTCGAGAGGGCGAGGTGCGGGATCGGCTCGCGCACCGAGCTCGATGCGACGTTGACGATCCGCCCCCAGCCGCGATCCCGCATCCCCCCGATGACCGCCTCGACCAGCACCCGCGGCGCCAGGACCAGCGAGCGGTAGGCCTCCTCCCACTCGGCGAGCGGGTTGTCGAGGGCGCCGCCGAGCGGCGGCCCGCCCGTGTTGGCGACGAGGATCTCGACCGGCCCGAGGGCGGAGGCGACCTCGGCGGGCAGCTCGGCGAGGCGGTCGAGGTCCGAGGTGTCCGCCTCGAATCCCGTCACGTCGCCCTCGATCTCCTCCGCGGCCGCCTCGATCCGCTCCTGCGAGCGGCTGGCCGTCGCCACTCGGGCCCCTTCGCTCGCGAGCGCGGCGGCGATCCCGCGGCCGATTCCCTTGCTGGCGCCCATCACCAGCGCGGTCCTGCCCTCGAGCCCGAGCTCCACGGCGGCACCGTACCGCCTGGGCGCAACCGTGGAACCGGCGGGTTCCGGTCGGATACGGTGCCCTGGATGGGCGAGCCGGACCTCTACGAGCAGCTGATCGAGGCGGCGAACGCGATCTACGGCGCGCACCCGCACCGCCGGGCGCTGCACACCAAGGGAGTCTGGTGCGAGGGCATGTTCACCGCGGCCCCAGAAGCGGCCTCGCTCTCCCGCGCCGCGTACCTCCAGGGCGATCAGGTTCCGGCGCTGGTGCGCTTCTCAAGCGGAGGCGGCGATCCCGAGGGTCACGACGCAAGCCGCGAGGCGCGCGGGATGGCCGTGAAGCTCCGCCCGGTGGGCGGGGACGAGTGCGACATCCTCGCGGTCACGACGCCCGCATTCGTCGTCCGGACCCCCGAGGAGTTCCTGGAGCTCCTGCGCCTTCGCGCCCCCGATCCCGAGACCGGGCAGCCCGACATGGAGAAGCTGGGCGCCTTCCTCGCCGAGCACCCCGAGGCGCAGCCATCCGTTCAGGCGACGATCGGGGTCGAGCCGCCGGCGAGCTTCGCGACGCTCGCCTACCACTCCCCCCACGCTTTCAGGCTCGTCGACTCCGATGACGGGGGCACCTGGATCCGCTACCGCTGGCGTCCCGAGGCCGGCGAGGCGACGATCCCCGACGACGAGGCCCGCGAGCGCGGCCGCGACTACCTCAGCGAGGAGCTCGCCCAACGGCTCCGCGACGGGCCCGCCGCCTTCGAGCTCGTCCTTCAGGTCGCTGCCGACGGCGACCCGCTCGACGACCCCACCGCGATCTGGCCCGAGGAGCGCGAGCTGGTGAGTGCCGGCCGCCTCGAGATCACCGAAGTGATCGACGATCCCGAGTCCGGCGAGCACATCGAGGTCTTCGATCCCACACGCGTCCCCGACGGGATCGAGCTCTCCGACGACCCGATCCTCCGCGCCCGAGCGCGGGCGTACTCCGTCTCGGCCTATCGCCGCATGGGAGTCGAGGTCGAGAACCCCTCGGTACCGCCCACCTCCTAGCCCAGACGAGACACCCGTTCCGGCCATAATCCGCCCGGGCGGTTAGCTCAGTTGGGAGAGCGCCTGCCTTACAAGCAGGAGGTCGTCGGTTCGAGCCCGGCACCGCCCATCGGCCGTTTACGGCTTGAGCAAGCGGCTTTGACCCTGCTCGCCAACCAAGCCCTTCGCCTCCGCAGGGTGCCCGGAATCGCTTCGGTGCCCATTGGTGCCCAATCGGGGCAGGAAGGGGAGGAAGGAGACGCCCGCCTGGCCCTCCCGCTGTTCCTACTCCCGCAGCCCGGCGGCTTCGAGGGCGCGTGCGCGGTCTCTGTAGGCCTTGAACCGCACGAGCAGCCCGTCCCGAATCGTGAACTCGTGTGCGGGCCTGATCGCTACCTCAACTCCGCTGTCTCTGCCGGTCGCGCTAACCCGAACGAACACGAGGACCCGTTCTTCGTCCACGTCGAAGAATCGCTCCGGCTCAATGTGGATGGGCGATCCGCTCCACGGCCCGGTGTCGCGGAAACTACGGAACTCCTCGACGCCTTTGAGAATCGGCCTGTCTGGGTACACGTCGGTGAAATCGAACTCCGCGTCGGGCGTGGCCTTCTCGGAAGCGGTGCCGATCAGGCCTCGCGGATCTGCATAGATCTCTCGCACGACCGCCACGTTCTCCTGCGACATCGCCCGCGCAGTATCTCGCGACTGCGAGGAGCGCCCTCGCCGGGAGGCGCTCTACGGCGAATGGGCACCAGTGACCGAAGAGTGTCCAAACCGGCCGTAGAGATCGCACATTCGGCGAGATCAGGGCCGTGCGCCTAGCTTGAAAATGGCTTGAACAAGCCCGAAACAGGGAACCACCCGCACGCGACGATTGTCCTTACAAGCAGGAGGTCGTCGGTTCGAGCCCGGCACCGCCCATGGGGCAGACCGATGCCGCTGTCGTGCCGCCGGGCCAGGCTGGGCGGACGCCTCTCCGCGCCGCGGTTGGTCTTTTGCACCCGAGCAGGAACCAGCCGTAAGGGGTGAAAGCTGCTGGGGTCCGCCGTCGCCTCTTGTCACGAGGCCGACGATTATCGGCCCGGCCCACAGTCTCCCCCAGCGTCGGCCGCCGGTCAAGTTTGCCGCTTGCGATGCCGGGGTATCGCTGCTGAGGGACGGCTCAGGATTGGCGCCGTCTCGAACCGCACGCGCGGCTTTCGACGCAGGAGGTGGAGTTATGGAACGGAGCACCATCGACGAGACTCGAACCGACGACCGCCCGGTCGACGACCGACCGAGCCGCCCGCTCTCGCGACGCGAGGCCAGGCGACGGATTCCTCGCCACGCCAGGCGGCGGGTCCCCCGGAGCCGCGGGGCGATGAGCGGCCTCCTGCTCGTGCTGCTCGGGATCTGGGCCGGCTTGGTGCCGTTCGTGGGCCCCTACTTCAACTACGAGTTCGCGAGCGACCAGACCTGGCTCATCACCTGGGACCGGTTCTGGCTGTGCGTGCTGCCCGCCGCGCTGGTCTTCTTCGGCGGCCTGCTCGTCCTCGGAAGCCGAAACCGCGCGAGCGGCGGGTTCGGTGCCTGGCTCGCCCTTGCCGGCGGGATCTGGTTCGCGGTGGGGCCGGCGGTGAGCATGCTCTGGGACTCGTCCCTCGGCCCGGCGGCGCCAATCGGCGGACCGATCGGCTCGAACGGAGTGCGGATGCTCGAGTACATCGGCTTCTTCTACGGCGTCGGTGCGCTGGCGACGGCGCTCGCGGCGTTCGCGTTGGGCCGCTTCAGCGTCGTCGGCGTGCGCGACTTGGAGTACGCGGGCGAGTCGCCCGTCGCCGGTCAGGCGACCGGCGCGTATCCCGCCGACCGCCCGGCGACCACCCGAGGGACCGCGGACGCACCGGCGGCGGAGCGGACCGCGGCCGCGCCGGCCTCAACGGCAAGCCGCGAGGAGCCCCCTCCCCGCTCGCGCTTCGGGCGCATCTTCGGGCGGCGCTGACCCGATTGGGCTGACGCTTGCGCTTCCGCGTAAGCGCGCGCGGGTAGTGGGCTCCGGAACGGAGTCAAGGGCCGACCAGGGAAGGAGGAAGAGCGATGCTTTGGCTGATTCTCGGAATCATCCTGCTGGTGATCGCGATCGCGGGCGGTGCGATCGTCCATCCGATCATCTTCGTCCTCGCGCTCATCGCGCTGTGGATGTTCTTCAGAGGCTGGCGACGCGACCGAACCGCCTAACGCTGGCTCGGCGATAACCCCGCGAGGGCGGCGAGGTCGACTCAGCGGACGGGGCCCCAGATCATGCGGCCGTGAAGGAGCTTCGTCACGGTGACGAAGCTGTACCCGCGGTGGCGAAGCGTATGGATGATGCGCGGAAGCGCCGCGACGGTCTCGCTGCGGTTCCCGCCCCCGTCATGCATGATCACGATCGAGCCCGGCCTGGTGGCGCTCACCACCCGGCTGTAGATCGCGTTCGTCCCCGGCCTCGACCAGTCGCGCGGATCGACGTTCCAGATGACCGTCGTCATTCCGAGGCGGTGCGCGTCGGCGACCACGCGTGAGTCGAACGCGCCTCCCGGCGGGCGGAAGAGGCAGGGCTCGAAGCCCGTCGCCGCCTTGATCCGGCGGTTGGTCTCGGCCATGCTCGCGCGGCTCGGGTGCGATTCGTGGTGGAGGCTGTGGTTTCCGAGCTCGTCGCCCGAGGCGAGCACCGCCCGCGAGTTGGCCGCGAGCCCCGGGACCTGCTCGCCGATCTCGAAGAAGGTCGCCTTCGCGTGCTCCCGCTTCAGGACGTGGAGCACCCTGGGCGTGTAGACGCTCGGCCCGTCGTCGAAGGTGAGCGCGACCCGCTTGTGCCGCCGCGAGCCGCCGAAGACCGGGCTCGGTCCCGGGTCGGTGCAGCCGACGGGCTGGACCGCGCGGATGCGCAACCGCGCCTTCCGATGGTCGGGAGCCTGGTCGAAGCAGCGGCCCGGCCCGGCCTTCGGCCGTCGCGAGTGCCGCGCCCGCCGCTTCGGAAGGGGCAGCGGCCCACCTCCCGGGGCCTCGCACTGGGGCCCGCTCCACTGGCTGACCATGCGCCAGCGGTAGCGGTGGGGTCGCAGGTCGGCCTCGGCCGGCCGGAACCGGGCCCTCACCGTGGAGCTGTTGCGCCTCTTGACGCTGGCGTGGATCGCCTTCCAGGAGCGGAGCGAGCCGTCGGGGGCCAGCTTTCCGTACCCGAGCGTGTCGTGATCGCCGTTCGCCGCGTCGCCGAAGCAGAGCACGCGGGTGAGTGAGCCGCCGCTGCGCTGGATCCGCAAGCAGAGGAAGCGCGCGTTTCGGTTCGACAGGTTCGGGCGGCGGTTGATCTCGTCGAGCCCGAACTTGCCGCGGGTGCGGATGTCGAGCTCGAGGTCCCTGCGCACCTGCTCGACGCCGACCCGTGCCAGGTCGAGCGGGCCGCTGGCGTCGACGGGGTCGCGGCGATGGCGCGGCCGGGCGCCCGCGCCGGGGGCGACGCCGATTCCGGCGCCGAGCAGCCCGACGGCCAGAATCCCCGCAACCCAGTACCTGCGCATGTGCTCTTGCTCGCCTCCGGGCCGGCGTTGCGTTCCGCGCCGGTAATCGCGATACTACCCCGGGAAGGCGGCCGTGGCGAGGGGGGACCTCGCCCGCCGCCGGAGCACATATGCACGCTCCCACAGTCACCCGGGGGCCGACAGGCAGGCGGCCCACTGCGTTGGCGCGCCCGCGCCTCACCGCTCGCAGGGCGAGCGCGCTCGCCCTCGCCGTTCTGATCGCCGTCGCCGCGGCCGCGGCCGCGGCGCCCCTGGGCGGGGGAGCCGCAGCGGCCGGCGGGGGCACCGGCACCGGTGGATCGGGCGCGAACCCCTACCGCGACGACGGCATGTGGATCTGGTACGTAAGCCACTCGAGCGGCGGCGATCCGGCGCGGATCGCCCACCGTGCCCATCGCCACGGGATCGAGACCGTCTACATAAAGAGCTCAGACGGCGCGAACGCCTGGAGCCAGTTCACGCCCGCGCTCGTGTCAGCGCTCCACGCCCGCAACCTGCGGGTCTGCGCGTGGCAGTTCGTCTACGGCACCCACCCCGGCGCCGAGGCCAGGCGCGGGGCGCAGGCGGTCGCCAAGGGCGCCGACTGCCTGGTGATCGACGCCGAGTCCACCTACGAGGGCCGCTACCGCGCCGCGGACATCTACGTCGACAAGCTTCGTCATCAAATCGGCGCCGCCTTCCCCACGGCCCTGGCGAGCTTCCCCTACGTCGATTTCCACCCCGCGCTTCCCTACTCCGTCTTCCTCGGAAAGGGCGGGGCGCGGTTCAACCTGCCGCAGCTCTACTGGCACACGATCGGCGACAGCGTGCGCGCGGCCTACCGGCACACCTTCCGGTTCAACCGCGTCTATGGGCGCCCGATCGAGCCGCTCGGGCAGACGTTCGCCAAGCCTCCGATCCGCGAGCTGCAGCGGTTCCGAAAGCTGGCCGTCTCATACGGCTTCGACGGCGTCAGCTGGTGGGTCTGGCAGGACACGACGAAGCGGGAGTGGCATGCGCTCGGCCACAACATCACGACCGGCGTCTCCGGCTTCCAGCGGCCCGACGGGGACTTTCCGACCCTAGGCGGCGGCAGCCGCGGCGACCTCGTCGTCTGGGCCCAGGAGCACCTCCGTGGAGCCGGGATCTCGGTCCGTGTCACCGGTCTCTATCGCAAGGCGACGGTGCGGGCGGTGAAGACGTTCCAGCGCACCCACGGCCTCGCCGTCGACGGCCGGATCGGCGCCGCGACCTGGCGCAGCCTCCTGGACGTCACCCCGAAGATGGTCGACTGGTCGCACCAGGGAACCCCGCGAAGCGCCAAGCGCTCGGGGTCGCGATCCGGGCCGGCGGAGCCCCGCTCGGCGAGCCTGCCCGCGGTCCGCGACGAGATCCCGCCGCCGTCGCGGCGCCGCTAGCTGAGCAGCGCCGATCGCTCGGGCGCGCTCTGCTGGAGCAGGAGCCCCGCGACGCGCGCTGGATCGTCCCAGGTCGAGATGTGCCCGCACCCCGGCAAGGTCAGGTAGCGGGCACCCGGAGGGATCCGCTCGGGGCGCGGGCGGCTGACCACCCGGTCCCGTTCGGCCCAGGCGATCGTCACCGGCACGTCCACCAGTCCGTCGTGCTCGAAGACCCCTCGCCTCATCTCGTGGCTCGTCGCCGCGTAGCCCGGCGCGTCGAGCCAGCCGGTGACCAGCTCGCGGGCCGCGTCGGGCGGCACCCTGTCCGGGTGGGCCACCGTCCCGCGCAGGAGCAGCCTCCGTCCGCGGCGGCTCGTCAGGGCCGCCTCGAGGAGCGGCCGCGCGAGCGCGGCGGCGCGACGGCGCTCGAGCCGGCGGGGCCCGGGTGCCCGCGCCCAAAGCCCCGCGGGTGAGAGCGCCGTGACCGAGGCGACGGCGCCGAGCTTCGCGAGCTCCAGCGCCACCCAGCCACCGAGCGAGATCCCACCCGCGTGCGGTCGCTCGATGCCGAGCTCGCGGCAGTGGTCGGCGATCGCCCGGGCGAGGTTCAACGGCGTGGGCCCCGCTCCGGCCTTGAGCGGCGGCGAGCGACCGAACCCGGGCAGGTCGATCGCAATCGCCTGCCTTCGGGGAGCCACGGCGGGCATCACGGGCTCCCACACCGAGTGCGTCCCGCCGAGCCCGTGGAGGAGGACGAGCGGATCGCCCGCTCCGGTCGTTTCGCTGTGGACGCCCACGGCGGACGCGACTCTAGATCAGCGCCCACCGGCTCCCGCTCGACCTTCGGGCCGCTGGGAGAAGCGGCTCGAGCCGGCCCACCCGCGCCGCGTAGACTGGCCCCGTGGGCTCCGCCGGGCGGCCACCGAGACAGGAGAGCGCGGAGCTCGCCGAGTTCCTCGCCCTGATCTCGTCGTTCGGCACCGAGCGAACGGCAATGGGGAAGGGCGTCGAGCGCGTCGCCGAGATCCTCGACGCCGATGCCGTCGCGCTGGTGCGGGACGGCTCCGTGATCGCGGCGGCGGGCTTCGCCGACGGGTACGCGCTCGGGGAGGGGCTCGTGGCGGTGGCCGAGGGGAGGGCCAGGTCGCTGGCCGTTCCCGGCGTGGGCGAGTGCGCCGCCGCATCGACCTCGCTCGAAGGGCAAAGGCCCCTGAACCTCGTGGTCGCGCGCCGGGCAGGCACGCCGTTCGGGCGCGAGGAGCTCGCTCTCCTCGCCGGCATGGGCCGGGTGTTGACGCTTGAGCTTCGCAACCTCCGCCTGCTCGAGAACGAACGCACGCTTCGCTCGGAGTCCGAGCACCAGGCGAACGAGAACGCGCGGCTCCTCGAGGCGCTTCGCGAGCGCCAGGTTCTCCTGGAGCGGCTCTCGCAGCTTCAGCGCGCGATCGTCGACCGACTCCCCGTCCACGAGGTGCTCGAGGCCGTGGTCGACGGCGCGTGCGAGCTGCTCGGCGACGAGGTCGGGGCGCTTCGCATCGCCGATCCCGACGACCCCTCGCACACGACTCTGGTCGCAGCGATCGGCGCCGACGAGCGCCTCCTCGCGGAGCGCCGCCGCCAGCCCCTCTCGGTGGGTATGGGCGGCCGCACCGTCCGTGAGCGCTGCCTGATCGTCGCCGACGTCGTCAGTGGCGGGCCGACGGACGAGGCGATGTCCGACTTCCCGGCTCAGGGGCTCACCGCTGCGATGACGGCCCCGGTGCACGAGCACGGCAGGGTCGTGGGCAGCCTCGGCGTCGCCTCCCGAAAGCCCGGCCGTGAGTACGGCTCGCGCGAGCAGCAGCTCCTTCTGTCCTTCGCCGAGCACGCGAGCCTCGCCATGAACCACGCCCGCGCGCTGGAGGAGGCCGTGCACGAGGCCCTCCACGACTCGCTCACCGGTCTTCCGAACCGATCGCTCTTCCTCGATCGGATGCGACACGCCCTCGCGCGCGCCGAGCGCGCAGAGACGCCGATCGCCGTCCTCTTCTGCGACCTCGACGGGTTCAAGACCGTCAACGACAGCCTCGGCCACAGGACCGGCGACCGCCTCCTGGTCCAGGTGGCGGAGCGGCTCGCGGACTGCCTTCGCCCGTCGGACACGATCGCTCGCCTCGGCGGCGACGAGTTTGCGGTCCTGCTCGAGGAGCTGCGCGAGCCGGGCGACGCGGCACGTGCGGCCCGCCGGCTCCTCGACTCCCTGGAGCGCCCGTTCGAGCTCCGCGACCGCGAGTTCTACATCAGCGCGAGCATCGGCATCGCGGCCGGAATCGACGAGCCGGAGTCCCTCTTGAGGGACGCGGATCTCGCCATGTACCGGGCGAAGAGCACGGGCAAGGCCCGCTACGCGATCTTCGAGCCAGGGATGCACACGGCGATCGTGGAGCGGCTCGAGCTCGAGGTCGACCTGAAGCGAGCGCTCGAGCGAGAAGAGCTGGCGATCGCCTACCAGCCGATCTTCAACCTGGACACCGGCGCCGTGGCGGGCGTCGAGGCCCTCGTTCGCTGGCAGCATCCCACGCGCGGCCTGGTGCTGCCCGAGAGCTTCGTCCCGCTCGCCGAGGAGAGCGGGCTGATCCGTGAGCTCGGCCGCTGGGTGCTGCGCTCCGCCTGCCACCAGGCGGCGCTGTGGCGCGCGAAGTACCCCGGGCACCCGGGATTGCGGGTGGAGGTCAACGTCTCGGGGGCGCAGCTGCTGGAGCCGGGCCTCGTGACCGAGGTCGCCGAGGCGCTCGGCGCCGCCCAGCTCGACGGGTCCGGCCTCACCCTCGAGATCACCGAGACGGCGCTGATGCGGAACGTGGATGCCGCGATCGAGCAGCTCGGGGCGCTCAAGGAGCTCGACGTGGAGTTCGCGATCGACGACTTCGGCACGGGGTACTCCTCGCTCCGCTATCTCCGTCGCCTGCCGCTCGACAGCATGAAGATCGAGAAGTCGTTCGTCGCCGGCATCGGCAGGCCCGACGACGAGCCGGAGCTCCTGCGAGCGATCGTCGACCTGGCGGAGATCTTTGGCCTGACCGTGATCGCCGAGGGCATCGAGCGACCCGACCAGAGCGCGCGGCTGCTCGAGCTGGGCTGCCGCTTCGGCCAGGGGCACCTGCTGTCGCCGCCGCTCGACGCCGCGGAGACCGACGCGCTGCTGCTCCGCTCGGGGCTCTTGGGCGACGCGGCGGTTCCGGCGACGGCGCCGGACGGCGAGTCGCGGCGAGCTACGATCGAGCCCGGGACGGATCGTGGCAAGGATTGAGAGCTATCGCCGGGGGCACGTCGTCGTCGACGGAGTCGAGCACGATCGCGACCTGATCGTGCTCCCCGGACGCGTCATCACGCATTGGTGGCGGCGCGACGGACATTCGCTGGTGGTCGAGGACCTCGATGACGTGCTCGAGGAGCTCCCCCAGCGGCTGATCGTGGGCTGCGGCTACGCGAGCCGGCTCCAGCCGGACCCCTCGGTGATCGAGGCTCTGGCCAGGCGCGGGGTCAAGGTCGAAGCGCTTCCGACGGACCAGGCGGTGGCGCGGTTCGAGGAGCTCGAGGCCCGGGATCCCGCGGCGGTCGCGGCCGCCCTTCATCTGACTTGCTGATCGCGGTTCTCTGCGCGCTGGCGCTCCTGCTCGCGGCGCCCGCGCGAGCGAGCGCGAACGAGAACTTCGCCGACGAGCCGCCGTTCGGCGGCGAGCTGCCCCCGCCGCTCGTTCATCCCCCGTCCCTGCATCGGGCGCCGCCCGGGTTCCGACTCAGCCCCACCCAGGTTGTCCGGATCGCCGACTCCGCGCCGGCGGTTCGCGACGAGCGCGGCCAGAGCCCCGGCATGCGCCCCGTCGTCTTCGAGCGCGGCGCCGATTGGCAGGCGAGCTACTACACCGGCACCGGCGGCGAGCGCACCGAGGTCGCGGAGGCGATCGTCGACGACCAGACCGGGACGATCCTCGGCGCGTGGCACGATCAGCAGCTCTCGGCGCCGCTCGCGCGGGGGTACTCGGGCGCGATCGCGCAGAACGTGAACGCCCCCTACGTGTGGCTGCCGCTGTGCGTGCTCTTCATCGTCCCGTTCTTCGATCCCCGGCGCCCGTTCCGTCTCCTCCACCTCGACCTGCTGATGCTGCTCGGGCTCGGCGTCTCCCTCTACTTCTTCAATCGCGCGGAGATCAAGGCCTCGGTGGCGCTCACGTATCCGGTGCTGCTCTACGTCTTCTGCCGGATGCTGTGGTCGGGCGCGCGACCTCCCGAGCGCCGCGGGCCGCTGATCCCGCTGGTGTCCATCCGCTGGCTGGTGGTGGGGGCCGTGGTCCTCGCCTGCGCGCGGATTGCGCTGAACGTGATCGACTCCCATGTGATCGACGTCGGGGTCGCCGGGGTCATCGGCGCCGATCACATCACGCACGGGCAGGACCTCTACAACGGCGCCTTCGCTCCGGGCGTGGGGATCCGGGGCGACGTCTACGGGCCGTTCAACTACCTGGCCTACGTGCCGTTCGAGGCCGTCTTCCCCTGGGACGGCCACTGGGGAGGCGTCCCCGCCGCCCACGCCGCCGCGATCGCCTTCGATCTCCTCACGGCGCTCGGGCTGCTCGCCCTCGGGAGGCGGCTCGCCCCCAGGCCGGAGGGCCGCGTGCTCGGGGTGGCGCTCGCGTTCGCCTGGCTCGCGTACCCGTTCACGCTCTACACGATGAACGCGAACGCGAACGACTCGCTTGTCGCCGCGCTCCTGGTCGGGGCGATGCTGGTCCTCGCCTCGCCTCCGGCACGCGGCGCGATGCTCGCGCTGGGCGCCGCGGCGAAGTTCGGCCCCGCCGCACTCGCCCCCCTGTTCGCCACCGGGACCGGAGAGCGGCGGTGGCGCTCGGCCGTCGTCTTCGCGATCGCGTTCGTGGTCGTCGCGGCGCTCCTCGTGCTTCCCTTCCTCCCGGACGGGGGGCTGCGGGAGTTCTACGACCGAACGCTCGGCTACCAGGCGTCGCGGAGCTCGCCGTTCAGCGTCTGGGGCCTGGCGCCGTCGCTCGACTTCCTTCGGCCCGTGGAGCGCGTCGTGGCGCTCGCGCTCGCCCTGGCGGTGGCGCTTTGGCCGCGCCGCAAGACGCCGGCACAGGTCGCCGCGTTCGCCGCGGCGGTCGTGATCGCCGTCCAGCTCGGCGCCACGCACTGGTTCTACTTCTACGTCGTCTGGTTCCTGCCGCTGGTGCTCGTGGCGCTGTTCGTCGGCCGGCGGCGCGGGATCTTCAGCGGATCCGGGTCTCGAGCCGCCCCAGGGTCGGCGAGCTGATCGCGATCTCGTCGCCCGGCTTGAGCCAGACGCCCGGCTCGCGGGTCGACCCCACGCCGGAGGGGATTCCGGTGGCGACGATGTCCCCGGGCTCGAGCGTCATCAGCCGCGACAGGCGGGCCACGAGCTCGGGGATCGAGAAGATGAGATCCGCCGTCGACGACGCCTGCATCTCCTTGCCGTTGAGGGTGTGGGCGAGCGAGATCGCGTCGTGCGGGCCGGTCTCGTCGGGCGTGACGAGCGCCGGCCCGCACGGCGCCGAGCCGTCGAACACCTTCCCGGGCATCCACTGCGGCGTCGCGAACTGGAGGTCGCGGGCGGAGAAGTCGTTCAGCAGCGTGTAGCCGGCGACGTGATCGAGGGCGTCGGCGGCGTCGACGTCCTTCGCCCGACGGCCGACGACGAAGACGACCTCGGCCTCGTAGTCGACCTTCTCGCTA
>DATGAF010000080.1:0-22443 GCA_035313645.1 Solirubrobacterales bacterium | reverse complement strand
GCCCATCTTGTCAATCGGGTCCTCGTCGCCGGGGTCGTGGCGCGCCTCGTAGGCGGTGTCGACGCCCTGCGCGATGTCGGCCGACTGCTCGTCGATCGCCGTGATGACCGCGCACGTGTCGCAGTCGAAGCCGAAGGCGGCGTCCGTATACCCGATCTTGCGCACGGTCTCGCGCGCGATCTTCGGGATGTCCACGTACGTCTTGGTCGAGATCTCCCCCGCCACCACGACGAGGCCGGTGTTGACGAGACACTCGCAGGCGACCCTGCCGGTCGGGTCGTCGGCCATGACCGAGTCGAGGACCCCATCGGAGAGCTGGTCGCAGACCTTGTCCGGGTGGCCCTCGGTGACGGACTCGGAGGTGAACAGGTGCTCGTCGTCGGAGAGGCGCTCGGTGCTCATGGTCGCGCGACTGTAGCGGACAGGGCCCGGTCCGTACGCGTCCTCAGTCGGAAGGCACGCTTCCGCTCGCGCTCGCCGGCGAAGCCTGCCCGACGATCACGCGGAGGTCCGTCGAGAGCTCGTGGTCGGAGCTCTGGACCGCCAGCCCCAGGCCCTGGAGCTTGCGGATCTCCGGCGCGAACGTCGCGTACGCGGGGTCCTCCGCCAGTCCGGCTCGCTCGCCGAGGGCGATCAGCCCCTGGAGGTTCAGGTATCCCAGCAGCGACACCTCTCCCGGGAGCCCCGCGGTAGCGTCCTCGTACAGGCCGACGTCCGACAGTCCTCCACCCCCCCGGGCGAGCTTCGCGACGCCCGCCGGGTCGGTGGCAACGACGAGGCCCGACTCGAGCAGGGCGTAGGTGAGGTTCACCGAGGAGGAGAGCTCGAGCCTGTGCGTGGTCACGCCGGCGACCTTGTGGCCGGTGAACGCCGGGGGCCGGCCGTTTGGATTGAGGGCGGCGGCGAGCGGGGCCTCGAGGTTCGAGAGCGCGCGGGCGGCGTCGGAGCCGTGTACCCCGGTTCCGAGGAACAGCAGATAGGGCGTTCCGGAGCTCTGGGGCGTCGCCGTGCCCTGGCTCGGGGCCGATTTGGACTCGAGCCCGAAGGCGGCCTCGCCCCCCAGAGCGGGGAGAAGCCCCGCCTCCAGGTTCACGTCGCCCTTCCCGCTGACCGTCTTGACGAGGTCGCCGATGGCCGCGGCGAGCCCCGGCTCCTCGGTCGCGGCCTGCCCGACGAGCGCCCTGAGCGTCGACCCGGGGTCGCCGATCCCGACGTAGCCGAGCGACTCCGACGGAAGCGAGTCCGCCAGGCTCGGCTGGAACTTCGGGAAGGCCGCGAAGAACCCCGGGTGGGCCTTCTCGCGCGCCGGATCAAGCACGGAGCGGACGTCGAGGTCGAGTCCCTGGCCGGTGGCGACGAGTCCGGCCGCCGCGCCCTTGCTCGCCCCGGGACCGATCACGGACGCGAACGTGGTCAGCGGCCCGCGCGGGTTCGCGACGAAGCGCGCGATCCCGTCCTTCGAGATGTAGACGTCGGCCAGCCGGTCGTCGGGGAGGTCGCCGCGCGCAGCCTGCGCCGCCGGATCGTCGGCCAGCGATCCGGTCCCGCTCGCTCCGCTGTGGGCGTCGATCACGTCTCGCACGCCGCTCTCGCGGCCGATCGCGAGAAACCCGCCCACCTGGGCGGTGGCCAGGCCGCGCCGGTCGACCTGGACGGAGACGTCGCGGTAGTTCGTCGTCTGTGTCTTCCCGGTGGCGATCGAGCTCGCGAACCGCTGCGCCGCGGCGTTATTCGAGACCTCCAGCAGCTGGATCTCCTCGGCCGCGCCGGTTCCCGCCGGGACCAGCGCGATGGCCGCCTCTCCGCCGAACCACGGCTCGATGTCGCGGGCGAAGTCCGGAGGGTTCCCTTTCGGTCCCGGAAGGCGTCCGACGAGGCGATCGACGGCCTGCTGCGTGATGGTCGGCACCCGCGCCGCGATGGACGAAGCCTCCTTGTACTGCTGGGTGTCCGGGTCCGCGTTCACGTGCACGTAGACGAGCGCGTCGTTGGGAACCAGGTGAGCCGCGTCGTCAGCCGGCGGGCAGACGTCGCCGCCCGGCGCCTGGCACGGAAGAGCCGGCACCGCGAGGGCGAGGAAGAGGATGATCGCCGCCACCACCCCGGCGGCGATGACGAGCCGCCGTCGGGCGGCGCCCGAGAGGCTGACCCAGAACTCCCTCGCGCCGCGCCCGGTCGCCGCCGCCGCCCCGTCGATTCGCGAGCCGAGTCGGCGAAGCGCCGGCCCCGGACGGGCCCACGCCGGAACCCTCGGGACGACGGCATCGTCGATCCTCGAGCCGAGCGCGCGAAGGCGCACCCCGAGCGGACGCCGTCGAAGGCGCCAGAGCAGGGGGATTCGCGGGCGCGGAAGCCTGGGCACTAGGACACCACCGCGATCCTTATATCGGCTGCTCCTGAATGCCCGCCGAGCGGCGGCGCGGACGGCGCGTGTGGGGAACGAAGTCGATCACCAGGGGCACCCCTTCGAGGCCGTAGGCGGCGCGGAGCCTGTTCTCCAGGTGAAATGCCCACTCCCGGGCGATGAGCCGCCGATCGTTCACCTGGATCGCGATCCGCGGCGGGCGACGATCGACCTGCGCCGCGTAGTAGAGCCGCAGGCGCCGCCCCCGCTTCGCGGGAGGCGGGCGGCTCGCCACCAGGTCCACTACGAACCGATTCAGCTCCGAGGTCGGGATCCGGGAGGCTCGTCGGTCCGCGAGCTCGATCGAGCGCTCGAGCAGCTTGGCGACGTTGCGGCCGGTGTGCGCGGAGCACGCCACCACCGGCGGGCGCTGACGCAAGCGCCTCTCGAGCCTCGCGGTCGCGTCGTCGAGGTCGACCCGGCCGATGTCCCACTTGTTGAGAGCGACCAGCGT
Source organism: Solirubrobacterales bacterium (assembly GCA_035313645.1). Lineage (GTDB taxonomy): Bacteria > Actinomycetota > Thermoleophilia > Solirubrobacterales > 70-9 > AC-56. The sequence continues at coordinate 19,585 of DATGAF010000080.1, read as the reverse complement.
GGCGCAGCCCTTCCGCATCGCCAGCTCGGCCACGCGAAGGTCCTCGGAGGTGACCCCCTCGCACGCGTCACAGACGACCATCGCGACGTCGGCGCGCTCCGCCGCCCGCTCGGAGCGGAGCTGGGCGTAGTAGCCGACCGTGCCGGCGACTTTGGTGCGACGGCGAAGGCCCGCGGTGTCGACGAGGACGACGCGCCGCCCGTCAACCGCGAGCTCGGTGTCGATCGCATCACGGGTCGTGCCGGCCACCTCCGAGACGATCACCCGCTCGGCGCCGAGGAACGCGTTGACGAGCGAGGACTTGCCGACGTTCGGCCGGCCCAAGACGGCGATCCGGACCACATCGGCGGCCGGGCGCTCGTGAATAACTCCGCCGACATCCTCGGGCACAACTCCGGCGGAAGCCTCCGGAATAACTCCGCCGACATCCTCGGACACCACTCCGCCGGAAGCCTCGCCTTCGGCTGCGTTTCCGGCGGGTTCGGGCTCCGGCGGGGCGGCACGCACCTCCGCATCTACCGCGACTTCGTCGCTAGCCCGGGCGGCCCTACCTTGAGCCGCAGTCCGACTCACATTTCCAGCTTTGGCCAGCTCGGTGATTCGGTCCAGGAGGTCGCCCGTGCCGTGGCCGTGGGTCGCCGAGACGGGCTGCGGGTCCCCGAGGCCGAGGCGGTGGAACTCCGCCGCCAGATAGGCGTCGCCCGGCTCGTCGATCTTGTTCGCGGCGACCACGACGGGCACGGCTGCGCGACGAAGCATTTCGGCGACCTCGGCGTCTCCCTGGCGAAGCCCCGCACGCGCGTCGACGACCAGCACGACCGCCTCGGCTCCGGCGATCGCCTCGCGGGCCTGCCCTCGGACGGCGGCGGAGAGATCGTCGGCGGCGGCGAGATCGACCCCGCCGGTGTCCACGAGCAGGAAGCGCAGGCCGTTCCACTCGCACTCCACTTCCTTGCGGTCGCGGGTCACCCCGGCCTCGCGGTGAACGACGGCCTCGCGGCCCCCCGCGAGGCGGTTGACCAGAGTCGACTTGCCCACGTTCGGAAAGCCGACCACTGCGACTCGCGGGATTCCCTCGCTCATCGTCCGGCGAGCCCTCGCTCCCGCGCCAGCGCGACCACCCGCTCCGTCACCTCGTCGACGCTCATCTCCGAGGTGTCGACCCGAATCGCGTCGTCGGCCGGGCGCAGCGCGCCGTGCTCCCGCGCGGCGTCGCGGGCATCCCTCGACGCCTGCGCCGCGAGCACCCGCTCGGGGGGCTCGCCGGTCTCACGGGCCCTGCGGCGCGCCCGCACCACGTCGTCGGCCGTCAGGAAGACCTTGAGCGGCGCCTCGGGACTGACGACCGTGCCGATGTCGCGGCCCTCGGCGACGTAGTCGCCCGCCGCGATCAGCGAGCGCTGCCGCTCCACCATCGCCTCGCGGACCTCGGGATGGACCGACACCCGTGAGGCGGCCGCGGAGACCTCGGGCGCCCGGATCGCGGCGGTCACGTCCTCGCCGTCGAGCGTCACGCGATCGCCGGAGGGGACGATCTCGACCCGTCTGGCCAGCTCCCCGAGCCGGGCGCCGTCGTCGAGGTCGGCGCCCGCCCGCAGGGCGGCGAGGGCGACGCACCGGTACATCGCCCCGGAGTCGAGGTACGTGATCCCGAGTGCGCGCGCGACGGCCTGGGCGACCGTCGATTTGCCCGCGCCCGCCGGGCCGTCTATCGCGATCACCATCGGGCTGAATATAGAGTTGCGCCCGCAAACAGAACGGGAGGAGCGATGCGGAGCTGGGACATCTCGACGCTCGACGTGCAGCCCCACAATCCGGTGGTGCTCGGCTCCGAGGTGGAAGGGCGGGCGATCATCATCCACCTGCCGGCCGGCGAGCGGCTCCAGGAGCACCAGGTCCACGAGCGCGCCTGGCTCCTGGTCGTCTCCGGCACGATTCAGATCGAGGGGCCGGAAGGCGATTCGATCGGCGGAGGCGCGGGGTTCCTGGCCGAGTTCGACCCCAACGAGCGCCGCGAGGTCCGCGCCACCGAGGAGTCGCGACTTCTCATGCTTCTCTCGCCGTGGCCCGGCGAGGGGCACCCGAGCGCCCGGTAGAGCCGGCTACCCCGGCGGCGCGAGCAGGCTCGTGAGGTCGTCCTCGAAGCCGGGATAGCTGACGGCGGCGGCCTCGATCCCGGCCACCTCGACGCCGTCACGAGAGGCGAGGCCCGCGACCGCGCCGAGCATCGCGAGTCGATGGTCGCCGCGAGAGTCGAAGGCGCCCCCCGCCAGCCCGCCGGTGCCGCGCACGGAGAAGCCATCCGGGGCGGCCTCGATCTCGGCGCCCAGCCCGCGGAGCCCATCCACGACCGCCGCGATTCGATCCGACTCCTTGTGGCGAAGCTCGGCGGCACCCGAGACGACCGTTCGGCCCTCCGCGAAGCAGCCGAGCAGGGCGACGAGGGGGAGCTCGTCGATCGCCAGCGCCACCTCCCCTTCGTGCACGCGGGTCGCGGCGAGCGCCCCGTGACGCACGGAGATCGTCCCACGGGGCTCGATCTCGGCGGCCGGGTCCTCGTCGACCTCGAACGGCGCCCCCATCCGGTTGAGGATCCCGAGCAGGCCCACCCTGGTGGGGTTGAGGCCGACACCCTGGATGCGAACCCGGCTGCCGGGAACGATCGCCGCGGCCACCGCCCAGAAGGCCGCCGAGGAGAAGTCGCCGGGCACCGCGACCGGCGCGGGCGCGAGGCGCTCGGCCGCGCGGACCGCTATCCGGCGCTCGGGTGCCCCGCCGGCCACCGGCACGGTCCGCAGCTCGCTGACCTCGATCTCCGCGCCCGCCGCCTCGAGCATGCGCTCGGTGTGATCGCGCGTCGGAGCGGGCTCGGTCACCTGGGTCTCGTCGCTGGCAAGGAGACCCGCGAGCAAGAGGCAGGACTTCACCTGGGCGCTCGCGACCGAAAGCCGGTGGCGCCGCCCCCGAAGCGATCCCCCCTCCACCCGGAGCGGGGGCAGGCGTCCGTCGCGGCACTCGACCGTGGCGCCCATCGCCCGAAGCGGATCGGCCACCCGGTCCACCGGGCGCCGGCGGATCGACTCGTCGCCGTCGAGGACCCACGAGCCGGCCCCCTGCCCGGCGAGCCAACCGGGGAGGATCCGCAGGAGGGTGCCGGCGTTCTGCACGTCGATCGCGCTGGGCTCGCTCCGCTCCCTCGCCCCCGCCGCGGCTCCCGCCCCGCGGAGACCGACCCCAGTGACCTCGAGGTCGATCCCCCCATGGGTTCTCGATGGGCCGCGTGTCGCCACCTGCGCGCCGAGCTCCCGCACCGCCGCCAATGTCGCGCGCGTGTCCGCGGCGTCGAGATAGCCCGTGATCCGGGTCGTCTCCTGCGCCATCGCCCCGACCAGCGCGGCACGGTGGCTGATCGACTTGTCGGGAGGCGAACGGAGGGTGCCACGCAGGGGCCCGGCGGCCGCGAACCGGGTCATTCGCTCAGCGAGACCGAGTGGCCGAGAGCTCGGACGATCTCGGCCGCCCGCTCCGCCCGGGCGCCGCCCGCGACCCACAGCGAGACCGCGCCGGTCCGCATGTCCGGCGCCGGATAGAGCGCCATGTCCTCGATGTTCACGCCGGCTCGGCCGAGCGCCAGCGCGATCTCGGCGACCGTGCCCGGCCGGTTCTCGACCGCGATCCGGAGCTGGTGGAGCTCGCCGCCGGCGAGGTCGGCCTCCAAAAGCCGGCGCCGGTCGTCTCGCGCCGCGCCGTGCCAGGCGGCGACCCTCGAGGCGTCCCCGGAGCGGATCACCGCGGCGGCCTCGCGAAGGCGCTCGGACGCGGCCTCGACCTCGCGCGCGACCGCGTCGCGGTTGCTGGCGAAGATGTCGCCCCAGATCGCCGGGTTCGCCCCGGCGACGCGAGTCGTGTCCCGGAAGCTCGGACCGACCTCCGGCAGGCGCTCGGACTCCTCCTCGGCGGCGGTCGCGGCCTGACGGACGAGGACGTTCGCGATCACGTGGGGCAGGTGGCTCACCGTCGCCATCAGCCGGTCGTGGGCCTCGGCGTCGATCGCCTGGGGCCGCGCTCCGAGGTCGGCAAGCGCGCGCTGGAGCCGGTCGTAGAGGACTCCGCTGGAGCGCTCGGTCGGGGTCAGGTACCACCGCGCGCCCTCGAACAGGTCGGCGCGCGCGTTGGCTACCCCGGCGCTCTCCGCGCCGGCGAGCGGATGACCGCCGATGAAGCGCTCGTGCCCGTCATCGGGCAGCCGGGCGATCAACTCCCGCTTCGTCGAGCCGACATCCGAGACCACCACGTCGGGCCCGCTCTCGGCGAGCGCCTCGCGGGCCAGCACGGGCAGGGCGCTCACGGGCGCGGCGCAGAAGGCCAGCTCCGCGCCGTCGAGCGCATCCTCGACCGAGCTCGCCGCGCGATCGATCGCACCGAGCTCCAGCGCGCTCTCGCGGGTGCCCGGGTCGGGGTCGTAGCCGGAGACGTCCGCCTCGAGCCGCCGCCTCGCCGCGAGCCCGATCGAGCCGCCGATCAGCCCGACGCCGAGGACCGCTACCCGCACCTAGGGGACCACTCAGACGGTGCTAACTACCTTGCCGGCGACCTCGGCGATCCGCTGAAGCTGCTCGGCGTACTCCCCGAAGGCGTCCGTCGGGACCGCCTGCGGACCGTCGCAGATCGCCGTCTCGGGCTCGTTGTGGACCTCGACGATGATCCCGTCGGCGCCCGCCGCCGCGGCGGCCAGCGACATCGGCTGGACCCAGTCACGCCGCCCCGCGGCGTGGCTCGGGTCGACGATCACCGGCAGGTGGCTGAGCTCGCGCAGGGTGGGGACCGCGAGCAGGTCGAGCGTGAACCGATACGCGGTCTCGAACGTCCTGATGCCGCGCTCGCACAGCATCACCCGCTCGTTGCCCTCCTTCAGGACGTACTCGGCGGACATCAGGAGCTCCTCGAGCGTCGCCGAGAGCCCGCGCTTCAAGAGAACCGGGACCCCGGTGCGCCCGGCCTCCGAGAGCAGGGCGTAGTTCTGCATGTTCCGCGCCCCGATCTGGATCACGTCGGCCACCTCGACAACGTCGTCGAGGTCGCGGACGTCCATCAGCTCGGTGACGACCGGCATGCCGGTCTCCTCCTTCGCCTCCTGGAGGAAGCGCAGGCCCTCCGCGCCGAGTCCCTGGAACGAGTAGGGGGAGGTTCGCGGCTTGTAGGCCCCGCCGCGAAGCATCGAGGCGCCGTGCTCGGCGACCGTCCTCGCCACCTCGAGCGTCTGCTCGCGGCTTTCGACGGTGCACGGGCCGGCGATCAGCGCGAAGTGATCGCCGCCAACCTTGCGACCGTCGACGTCGACCACCGATCGCTCGCCCTTGCGGAACTGCGCCGAGGCGAGCTTGTAGGGCTTCAGGATCGGCACCAGGTGGTCGACGCCGGGTGCCCCCTCGAGGCCGAGGGCGGCGACCCGGTCACGGTCGCCGATCGCCCCGATCACGGTCAGGACCTCGCCCTGGGAGATGTGGGCCGAGCAGCCGACGCCCTGGACCCGGTCGACGACCGCCTGGATCTGGTCCTCGGTCGCTCCCTCTTTCATCACGATCATCATGGTCTTGCTAAGCCTTTCAGAGTCTCTTATCGGTAAGGGTGACGAATCGGTTCAAGCTGCCCGCGTACGGGCGCAGGTACGGCGTCCGGCGGAGCTCTCCTGCTAGGTGGGCCGAAGGGGCCGGGCCGGACGCCTAGCTAAATCGCCAGTAGTAGAACCACGCGCGCGGGTGCCCGCCCTGGGGGGCGATCGAGGAAGCCGAGGCGCTCGCGCGGTCCATTGCGGGGGTTTGTAGCAGGTGCAGGCGGTTTAGTCCAGCGCGGCGCGCAGCGCGTCGAGGAAGCGCCGGTTCTCCTCGTGGGTGCCGTAGGTGACGCGGGCGTGCCCGGGGGCGCCCAGGCCTTCGCCGCCGCGGACGACGATCCCCGCCTCGCCGAGCGCGCGGACGAGCTCGCCCTCGTCGCGCTCGCCCAGCGGGATCCAGGAGAAGTTCGCCTGCGAGTCGGGTGGCTCGAGCCCCGCCTCACGCACGCCCTCCTCGACGAACACGCGCTCGACGATCGTTCGCTCGACTCGCTCGGCCACGTCGTCGCCGTGCAGGATCGCCTCCGCCGCCGCCACCTGGGCGAGCTCATTGACGCTGAACGGCTGGCGGACGGCGTCGAGCGCGGCGCGAAGCCGGGCCCCGCAGAGCGCGTAGCCGCAGCGAAGCCCGGCGAGCCCGTAGACCTTGCTGAAGGTGCGCACGACCATCAGGTTCGGGAAGTCGCCAAGCAGGTCGACCGTGGCGTCGGGATCGTCGTCGAGCTGGAACTCGACGTAGGCCTCGTCGAGGGCCACGGTGACGTGGTCCGGCACCCGCGCGCAGAAGTCGGCGATGCGGGCAGCGGGCAGATGGGTGGCGGTGGGGTTGTTCGGGTTGCAGACGCAGACGAGCTGGGTCGCGGCGGTGATCTCCGTGAGCATCGCCTCGAGGTCGTGGACGTAGCCGTCCGCGAGCGGGACTCGGATCTCGCGCGCGCCCGAGAGGGCGGCGAGGTGCGGATACATCGAAAAGGACGGCCAGGCGAAGAGCAGCTCGTCGCCGGGCTCGCACAGGGCCTCGGCCGCGGCCAGGAGGATCTCGCAGGACCCGTTCCCGACCGCCACCCGCGCCGGATCCGCGTCGAAGCGCTCGGCGATCCGCCGCCGGAGGCGGATGGCGTGCTGATCCGGGTAGCGGTTGAGCCGCTTCGCGGCGCGCGCCACGGCGTCCACCACCGCGGGGTGGGGGCCCCAGGGCGATTCGTTGGAGGCGAGCTTGACGACGTCCTCCGAGCCGAACGTGCGTCGAGCCGCGTCCGCGTGGAGCCCCGCCTCATAGTGCGGCATCCGCTCGAGCTTTTGGGCGAAGGTGACTGCCATCGACGACCATTTTGCCCGCCGCGGCGGGCCGGCGGGGGTGCGGGCGTCAGGTGGACTCGGGGACCGGGCGCGAGGGCGCCACGCGAAGCACCCGCGCCACGCCCTGCGGCAGCCACCAGTTCCAGCGCCCGAAGAGGCGCATCAGCGACGGGACCAGCAGGGCGCGGATCACCGTGGCGTCGAAGATGATCCCCGCCGCGAGGCCGATCCCGAACTGCTTGATGTCGGTGCCCGGCCCCGTCGACAGCGAGAAGAACGCGAACATCAGGACGAGCGCGGCGCTCGTCACGAGCTTCCCGGTCCTCATCAGCCCGAGCCGGATCGACTCGGGGGTCGAGCCGGTCGAGTCGTACACCTCCCGCATCCGCGTGAGCATGAAGACCTCGTAGTCCATCGAGAGCCCGAACAGGAACGCGAAGATCATCAACGGGATCCAGGAGATGATCGCCTGGGTCGGCGCGACGTTCCAGATCGCCTGCGCCCCGTGGCCCTCCTGGAAGATGAAGACGACGATCCCATAGGCCGCCGCGAGCGAGATCAGGTTCAGGATCACCGCCTTCAGCGGCAGGAGCAGCGACCTGAACGCCCGCGCGAGGAGGAGGAAGGTGAGGGCGACGACGAACGCGAGTACGTAGGGGAAGTTCCCGTACACCGCGTGGACGAAGTCGCGGTTCTCGGGGGCCGCTCCGCCCAGGGTCATCTTGATGCCGTGGTCGACCTGCGCCTGCGCGCCGGGCAGGACGCTGTCCTTGAGGTCGGCGATCGTGCCCCGCGAGGCCTCGCTCTCGGCGTCGGAGGACGGGAACGTCTCGACCAGCGCGCTGCCGCCGCGGCGCCATCCGGTGCCCTTCGGGGCGTCGGCTGCCGTGACCCCTCCCGCGTGGTCGAGCCGGGTGACGAGCACCTGGAGGTCCTTCTGGCCGGGGCCGTTCTCCACCAGCACGACGTAGGGCTCGAGCACGCCGGCGGTGATTCCGGCGGCAGACAGCGCGTCGCGGCCGGCGAACGCGTCGCCGCTGCCGGGCATGTCCTTCGCCTGCGCCTGGGCCGGGTTGAGCTTCGACGCCGGGATCAGGAGCAGGCCGACGATCACCAGGCCGATCGTCGCGATCACGCCCGGGCGCCGCAGCACCAGCGAGGCCCACCGCCCCCAAAACCCGGTGTCCACGTACTCGCCCGCGTGGAATCGCCGCGGGAGCAGGCGGATGCTGTTGATCCGGGGGCCAAGCTTGGAGAGAACCGCGGGCAGCAGGGTGATGGACGCCAGGACCGAGACGGCCGGGATCAGCATCCCGCCAATCCCGATCGCGCGGATGAACGGCACCGGGAGGATCAGCAGGCTGAGAAGTCCGATTGCGACCGTCGATCCCGAGACGACGACCGAGCGTCCCGCGCGCGCCATGGTGAGGGCGATCGCGTCCTCGACCCCCTCCCCCTTCGCGAGCTCCTCGCGGAAACGGAAGATCATGAGCAGGGAGTAATCGATCGCCACCCCGAGCCCGACCAACGCGATCAGGAACTGGACGATGATCGAGACGTCGGTGAGATAGGTGACGAGCCAGACGACGCCGAAGGTCGTGAGGATCGAGGACGCGGCGACCACGAGCGGCATCAGGACGGCGGGCAGGGTCCCGAAGACGAGCAGCAGCACCAGCACCGCCCCCACCCCTCCGATGAGGATCTCGAGGGCCAGGCTCGGCCCGCTGGATCCGCCTTGGTCGGCGAACAGGGGGTCGATCCCGGTCAGGTGGGTGGTGACGCCCGCCGGCGCGCTCCGCTGGAGGACGGCCTGGGTGGTGGCGATGTCCTTCGGGGTGCTGAACTCGGGCAGGCCCCGGGGATAGATCTCCGCGAAGGTGGTGTGCCGGTCGGAGGAGACGAACGCGTCGCTTCCGGTCGAGTAGAAGGAGCTCACCCGGGAGCCCGGGTTCGCGCGCTTGGCGGCGGCGATCGCCTTCGCGATCCCCCCGTCGTTCGTCACGTCTCCCTTCGACTGGAACACGGCGACCAGCGGCGTTCGCTCTCCGGTCCCGAACGTCTTGAGCGCCCGCTGGTTCGCCTCGTAGGCCGAGTAGCCGGGGATCGAGAAGTTCTGCTGCCAGCGGCTGCCGACCTGGCCGGCGCCGATCACGCCGAAGATCGTCAGCCCCACCCACGCCAGGATCACCCAGCGCCGGCGGCGAACGATCACGTGTCCGAGCCGCTCGAGTGGGTTCATCGCCTCTGCCGCCTTCTAGTCATCCTGGATCAATGAGACTGGATCGGCCGCTGAAACTCATCGCCGCCGCCCGCCCGGGCTCAAGAGCCTCAGGCTACTGAGCCGCGTGCAGATCCGCCCTCAGCGCCTGCGCCTCGCCGACGTAAGTGTGGCTGGGCTCGTGCCCAGCCGGGGCGTAGTAGTGGACCAGCACCCGGATCACGCTCCGCATCGCGCCCGGGACGTCGAGCTCGCGGGTGCACAGGAGCGGCACGGAGTCGAGGCCCAGGCGGCGCGCCGCAACGGCTGGGAACTCCGCGTTGAGGTCGTCGGTCGCGGTGAACACGCAGCTCACCATCCGCTGCGGCTCCAGCTCGTTCCGCGACATCAGCTCTCGCATCAGCTCCTCGGTCGCGGCGACGATGGCGTCGACGTCGTTGCTCTTCGCGTTGATCGCGCCACGGACCGCGTACAGGCGCTCACTCATCGGGCGGCATCCTTCCAGAGCCGCCTCACCTCCGGGGGGCGCAGGCGCCGTGCCCTGCCCTCGGGAAGCGTTCCCAGGCTCAGCGAGCCGAACCGGATTCGCGACAGGGCGACGACCTCGTTCCCGACCGCCTCGGCCATCCGCCGCACCTGGCGGTTGCGACCCTCGGCGACCGTCAGCTCGATGACCCGCGGTGAGACCCTGCGGACGGCGGCGGGCCGGGTCGTGCCGTCGTCCAGGTCCACCCCCCTTCCGAGGCGCCGAAGCTGGGACTCGCTCGGTGAGTGCCGCAGGCGAACCCGGTAGGTCCGCTCGACCCCGTAGCGCGGGTGAGTCAGTCGGTTGGCGAGCTCTCCGTCATTAGTCAGCAGGATCAACCCGGTGGACTCGGCATCGAGCCTTCCCACCGGATAGAGCCGGCGCCGCGAGTCGACGAGCTCGACGACCGCGCGGCGTCGCCCCGGCTCCCGGGCGGTGGAGACCACCCCGGCCGGCTTGTTGAGGATCCACACCTCGGTCGGTTCCGGCGAGACGGGCCGTCCGTCGACGGTCACGGCACTTCGTTCGTCCACATCGCGCGCGGGATCCATGATCGCCCTCCCCCCGACCGTCACCCGCCCCCCGGCGATGAGCGTCTCTGCGCGCCGCCGCGACGCGACCCCCGAGCGGGCGAGGTACTTGGCGAGGCGCACGGCGGTCAGGCACCTCCGTCGTCGCCTGAGATCTAGCTCGACCGCTGCTCGCCGGCCCGCAGCAGGCGTTCGCGGAGCTCGCGCTCGTCCTCGGGCGTCGGGTCGAATCGCGAGGGATCCGGCAGCTCGTCGAGCCCCGAGATCCCGAAGAGCTTCTCGAACAACGGCGTTGTGCGATAGACCACCGCGCCGAAGCGGGAGCGGCCCGACTCCTCGATCAGGCCGCGCTCGCCGAGCGTCGCGACCGCCGACTCCGAGGAGACGCCACGAATCCGGGCGATCTCCGGCCGCGAGACCGGCTGAAGGTAGGAGACGATCGCCAGGGTCTCCGCCTGGGCCTGGGTGAGCGGCGGGGTTCGGGGACGTGACAGAAGGCGCCGGGCCGCGTCCTCGGCCACCGGGTCCGCGGCGAGCGCGTAGCCGCCCGCGACGTGGCGGAGGACCAGCCCGCGCTCCCCGTCGCGGAGCACGGCCTCGAGCGCGTCGACGGCGCGGTCGACCTCGGCCTCGGTCACCTCGCACGCCTCCGCGAGCTCGGTCACGCTCACGGGCTCGGGCGCCAGGAAGAGGAGCGCCTCGACGGTCCTCTGAAGCTCGGTGGTCATCGGCCTTCCGGCGACGCCGAGGTCGTGACCTGGATCGGGCCGAACAGCTTCCGCTGCTCCCAGCTCGCCTCGCCGCGCTTGTGCATCTCGAGCAGCGCGAACAGCGTCACGGCCTGGGTGAGGCGATCGTCGCCGGCGAAGAGGTCATCGAAGTCGAAGCTCCGGCGATCGGTGAGCAGCTCGCGAAGGATCGCCAGTCGCCGCTCGAGCGACACGGTGGGCCGGATGTGGCTCGTGTCCGGCTCCGGCGGCACGCGGAGCAGATCGCCCAGCGCCACGCCCAGCCGGAGCGGATCGTAGGCCTGGGTCGCCGCGTCGAGCGAGGCGCGACGCAGCTCCGGCGGCAGGGGCGCCGAGCGGTAGACATAGCGCCGGCCGGAGCCGAACAGGCGGTCGAGATGGGCCGCCGCGTCCCGGTAGCGGCGATACTCGAGCATCCGGGCGAGGAGCTCGTCAGCGGCCTCCGCCGGTCCGAGCTCCGCCGGTCCCTCCTCGGCGCTCGGCAGCAGGAGTCGCGACTTGAGCTCGAGCAGCGAGGCGATCAGGAGGAGGAACTCGGTTGCCGCGTCGAGGTCGAGCTCCCCGGCGCCCTCGAGGTGCTCGAGGTAGGCGACGACGATCTCGCCCAGGGAGATCTCCGCGAGACTCACCTCCTCGCGGAGCACCACCGCCATCAAGAGGTCGAAGGGCCCGGCGAAGACGTCGAGGTCCAGATCCAGCTCGGCAGCCCTCATTCCGTCAGCCTAGAACGTGCCCCGGTCGTGGCTAGGGCCCCGGCCCGACGCCCATCGCCTCGCGGACGTCGGCCAGCACCTCGGAGGAGATCGCGCCGGCCTTCTCGGCGCCGGCGGCGAGCGTGGCCTCGAGCCCTCCCTCGTCCCCCCGCAGCTCCGCGTAGCGCTCCCGGACGGGGGTCAGGTACTCGACCACCGCGTCGGCGACCGCGACCTTGAAGTCGCCGTACCCCGCCCCCGCGAACTCCCGCTCGACCTCCTCCGGAGCGACTCCACGTGCGGCGGACAGGACCTCGATCAGGTTGGTGATCCCGGGCTTCTCGTCCGCGCGCCGCACCTCGGTCCCCGAGTCGGTGACCGCGCTGCGGACCTTCTTACGGACCACGTCGGCGTCGTCGAGGATGTACACCGTCCCCTGCTCGGAGCCGTAGGTCGTCGACATCCGCGTTCCCGGGTCCTGAAGGTTCATGATCCGGGCGCCGACCTCCGGATACCTGCCCTGCGGGACCACGAGGATGTCCCCGAACCGCGCGTTGAAGCGCTCGGCGATGTCACGCATCAGCTCGATGTGCTGGCGCTGGTCGTCTCCGACCGGCACGTCGGTCGCGCGGTAGGCGAGCACGTCGGCCGCCATCAGGACGGGGTAGAAGAAGAGCCCCGCTGAGACCAGCTCGCGCTGCTGCTCCGACTTCTCCTTGAATTGGTGCATGCGGTTGAGGTCGCCCCACGCGGTCACGGTGCCGAGCAGCCAGGCGAGCTCCGTGTGCTCCTCGACGTCGGACTGGCGGAACAGGATGCACCGGCCCGGGTCGAGGCCGGCGGCGATCAGGATCGCGGTGGTGTCGTAGAGGCGCTCGCGAAGCTCGGCGGGATCCTGCGGGACGGTCAGTGCGTGCAGGTCGACGATGCAGTAGATCGCCTCGCCCGCATCCTGTCCCTCGACGTAGTGGCGGATCGCCCCGATGTAGTTGCCGAGGTGCTTGCGCCCGGTCGGCTGGATGCCGGAGAAGATTCGCCTCGCCATTTGCGGGCGCGGACTATAGATGCCGCTAGAGCTGCTCCTCGCCGACCTTGTAGGCGATCTGGAGGAAGTCCGAGATCGCCAGCGCCGACATGACGGCGGCGAGGAAGCGGGTCTGCCTGGGGGCCGCCACGAGCCCGCCCGCGAAGGCGGTCGCCACCCACTGGCCAAGGCAGTAGGGGCAGACGATCAGCTCGCCGATGGCGTGCCGAAGGCCGGACCCACGGGGCGATTCCTCGACCTCGCTCGGCCCGCCCGGCCCCTGGTACTCGGTGAATGGGGCCCGGAAGACGGTGGTGATCTTATCCTTGGCGATCAGCCTGGTGGCCTTGTGGGTAGCGAGCCCAACCAGGGCGACGTCGAGGGCGTTGGTCTCGGTCGGGAGGTCCTTCCTCCAGCGGCGCAGGAACAGCGAGAGGCCCGCGGCGTACGTCCCGGTCAAGGCTGCGTAGGGAAGCAGCCGATGGCGTGGGGTCTCCTCGGCCAAAGCCCTCTTCGGCTACCCCACCGGCCCGGGCGTGAACCAGCCCGAACGACCGGCTACAGCGGAGCTCCCACCGGGCCTGGCGTCGGCTCGAGCTCGCCCGGAACCGGCTCCGGATCGCGGACTCGCGCGACGCGGGCGCACTCGCCGGCAGCCGCCGCGGCGGGCGTCGGCGAGACGACGCCGGGGCGCCGCCGCGGGTTCTCGATCCCGAGCGCGGAGATGAGGCCGCCCGCGAACATCAGGGCGGCGCCGAGCCCGGCGGCGAGCCGGAACGCGTCGCGTGAGGAGGTCTCAATCGCGCTCCCCACGGTGGACCGCTCCGAGGCTGGGAGCGTTTGCGCCTCGTCGCCCCCGGCGAGGGGGCGGGACTTCGCCGACGAGACCACGTGCGACCCCTGGCCGGAGAGGTGCGCTCCGGCGAGCTGGTCGTCAAGCGTTGAGGCGAAATGCGCGGAGACCACGGCGCCGAGGACGGCGATCGCGATCAGCCCGGCGACGCGAGCGACCGCGTTGTTGACCCCCGACGCGATCCCGGCGTTGTGCTCGTCGACCGCGTTCAGGACGGTCGTCGTCAGCGGGGCCACCGTCGCGGAAAGGCCGAGCCCGAATATGACCAGCGCCGGCAGCACCTCGGTCGCGTAGGAGGGATGGACGCCGACCCGGAGCAGGAGGAGGAGGCCGAACCCGCCCACGATCGGGCCGGCGCTCATCGGCAGCCGCGGCCCGACCCGCGCGGTGAAGGCGCCGAAGCGGGGCGAGAGCACGAACAGGAGCAGCGAGATCGGCACCGACGCGAGCCCGGCGGCGAGCGGGCTGTAGCCGCCGACCTGCTGCAGGTAGAGGGTGAGGAAGAACAAGGAGCCGATCAGCCCGCCGTAGGTGAGAAGCGTCGCCGCGTTCGCCACCGCGAAGTTGCGCACCCGAAACAGCGCGAGGGGAAGCATCGGGGCCCTCGCGGTGGCCTCGCGGACCACGAATGCCGCCAGACACGCGAGCCCGGCGAGCAGCGGGGCCGCCACCACCGGATCGCCCCACCCGTAGGTGGGCTGCTCGATCAGGGCGAACACCGGCCCGCCGAGGCCGAGCGCCGAGAGCACGACGCCCGGGACGTCGAAGCCCCTCACCGCGTCGGGATCGCGGCTCTCAGCGACCGAGTGCAGCGTGAGCAGGAGGGTGCCGACGATCAGCGGCACGTTGATCCAGAAGACGAAGCGCCACGACAGCGCCTGGGTCAGAAACCCGCCGGCCGCCGGTCCCGCGACCGTCGAGATCCCGCTCCAGGCGGTCCAGGTGCCGATCGCGCGACCCCTCGCCTCGCCGGCGAAGGTCGCGGTGAGGATCGCCAGCGAGCCGGGCACGAGCAGGGCCCCGGCGAGGCCCTGGAGCGCCCGCAGCCCGATCAGCAGGCCGGTGCTCGGTGCCAGCGCGCAGAGAATCGAGGTGACGCCGAACCCGGCGAGGCCGATCGTGAACATCAGCCGGCGGCCGAAGTGGTCGCCGAGCGAGCCGCCGACGAGCATCAGCGAGACGAGCGACAGCATGTACGCCTCGACGACCCACTGCTGCCCCGCCAGCCCCATGCCGAGATCGCGTTCCATCGCGGGCAGCGCGACATTGACCACGGTCCCGTCGAGGAAGACCACGGTCGACGCCAGGATCGTGGCGATCAGGGTCAGTCGCTCGCGGCGGGTCATGAACCCGGTGAGACGGCGGCGATCATGGTCCAGCGCTCGCGACGGGTCACCAACCCAGTGTGTCAGGGGCGAGTCGGTGGCCGCTAGGGCTCAGGCTGCTCGCGGAGCTGGTGCGCGGGGGTAAAGAAGTTGCGGTAGGCCAGCGTGATCGCGATCAGCCCGGCGAGCGCGACGCTGCCGAGCAGCGTCCACAAGAGGATCAGCTGGAGCCGGACGGCGTCGGTGGGCGCGGCCCCGGCTAAAAGCATGCCCACCATCGTCCCGGGGAAGAAGATCAGGCCGGTGGTCTTGGTCGAGTCGACGAGGGCGATCATCCCCGAGCGCAGGCTGCGGCGGACGATCGGCGCGGCGGCCTGCGTGGAAGTGGCCCCGAGGGCGAGGGTGGCCTCGATCTCCCGAGCGTGGGCGGCGACCTCGTCTCCGAGCCGGTTGAGGGCGACGGCCGCGGCCGTCATCGAGTTGCCGACCACCATCCCGCCGACCGGTACGAGATAGCGGGGCTGTGCGTTGAACACGCCTAGGGCCACGACCAGCCCGAGCGTCGCGCCGCCCGCGACGGCCAGGGCGATGAGCAGGGGCCAGAACGCGTCGGGGACCCGCCTCGCACGGCGTCGCGCGGTGAACGCGCCGAACAGGACCATGATCGCGATCAGCGCCGCCACGAGCCAGAGGCTGTCCTGGTCGAAGATGAAGGTGATCACGTACCCGATCGCGGTCAGCTGGATGAAGGAGCGGAACACCGCGATCGCGATGTCCTCCTCCAGCTCGGCCCGGCGCCAGAACGAGACCCCCGCCGCGACCGCGACGAGCGCGAGCGTTGCCGCGACGTCCCCGACGCTGACGTGGATCGAGGTCGAGGTCGTGGCGGCGGTCACGCGATGAGGTGCTCCCGCACCGGGCCCTGGGCCACGACGTGACCTTCGTCGAGGCGCACGACCCAGTCGGCCATCCGGCGGGCCTGGGCCAGGTCGTGGGTCACGAGCACGGTGGACACGCTGACCCGCTCGCGGAGGTGGAGCAGGGTCGCCTCGACGGCGCCCCGCGCGGCCTCGTCGAGCGCCGAGGTCGGCTCGTCGAGGAGGAGCACTCGCGGCTCCAGCGCCAGGGCCCGGGCCAGCATCGCCCGCTGCTGCTCGCCGACCGAGAGCCTGTCGGCGTCGCGCGGGGCGAACGAGGCGTCGAGCCCGGCGAGGTCGAGGAGCCGGGCGACGTCCGCGTCGCGGCCGGCGAGGCTCGCCGCGAACACCACGTTGTCCTCCACGGTCCCCTCCAGGAGCGCGGGGAGCTGCGGCACCAGGCAGACCTCGCGCCGCAGCTCGAGCGGGTCGCGCTCGCGGACGTCCGACCCCTGGTAGGAGACCACCCCCTCGGCCGGGTCCGCGAGGCGATTCAGGAGGCGCAGCAGGGTCGACTTGCCGCTTCCCGACGGCCCGGCGATGCAACTCGCTCCCCGCGGGAGCGAAGCGGTGACGTCCTGAAGGACGGTCTTGCCGTCCCGCTCCATCGTCACCCGCTCCAGCTCGAAGAGCATCGAGTCATTATCGGCCTAGCGGGCTACGGCGAGGCGGAATCCGGACGTTGGGAAGGCCGATCTCCGGGGCTGTGAGGTCATCCCGCGTCAGTGTTCGCCATTGAGCCGCGGGCGTCCCTGGCTCCACCTCCCAGTGGGCTGCATTTGTCTCGCCTACCGAGACAAATGTCGCCCAAGAGCCCCTTGCAGGCCGCCGCGTCCCGGAGGCCGCAGCCCCGCCGCCAAACTCGGCGGCTCGAGGCGGCCGCAAGATCGCGTTCGCGCGCCGGATCCGAGCAGGGAAGCGGCGCTAATCTCGGGTACTAGAGAGTCATGGCGCGAGCGATTTGGAGTGGATCGATCAGCTTCGGGCTTCTGAACGTGCCCGTGAAGCTGTACAGCGCGGTGTCGCGCAAGTCGGTGAGCTTCCGCGAGCTGCGGGGAAGCGACGGCTCGCGCGTCCGACACAAGCGCGTGGCGGAGGCCGACGGCGAGGAGGTCCCCTACGAGGAGATCGTCAAGGGGTACGAGATATCGCCCGAGCAGTACGTCGTCCTGACCCGCGACGAGCTCGAGGAGCTCGACCCGAAGAGGACGAGGGCGATCGAGATCCAGGACTTCGTCGATCTCGACGAGATCGATCCGATCTATTTCGACCACCCCTACTACCTCGGCCCGGACAAGGGGGCCGAGAAGCCCTACGCGCTGCTCGTCAAGGCGATGTCGGAAGCGCGGAAGGTCGCCGTGGCGCGGTTCGTGCTGCGAAACCGCGAAAACCTGGCGGCGATCCGCCCGATGGGCAAGGTCTTGACGATGGCCACGATGCGGTTCGCCGACGAGGTCGTGAGCCCCGAGGACCTCGGGGAGGACGTGATCCCCGAGGACGGCCGCAAGCTCGAGAAGCGTGAGATCGAGATGGCGAAGCAGCTGATCGAGTCGCTCAGTGGCGACTTCGACGCCGAGAAGTACCGCGACGAGTACCGCGAGGAGCTCCTGTCGCTGATCGAGCGGAAGGCGCGCGGCGAGGAGGTCGTCGAGTCCGTCTCCGAGGAGCCGAAGCCGACCAAGGCGCCCGACCTGATGGCGGCTCTCGAGGAGAGCCTCGCCGCGGTCAAGGGAGAGCCGCTCGCGGCCGGCTCGAAGGAAGACGGAGGCACCCGGAAGCGCGCTGGCGCGCGATCCGGCTCGAGCTCGCGTTCCAAGTCCGGCTCGCGCTCCGGCTCCAAGTCCGGATCCCGCTCGAAGAGCTCGCAGGGCAAGTCCCGATCGCGAAGCAAAGCCAAAGCCGCGAAGTAGAAGTCGACGGGCACCGGGTCGAGCTCACCAACCTCGACAAGGTGCTCTGGCCCGGGGCCGAGTTCACGAAGGGCCAGATGATCGACTACTACGCGCGGGTCGCCGACGCCATCCTTCCCCATCTGCGCGGGCGGCCGCTGACCCTGAAGCGCTATCCGAACGGCGTCGAAGAGAGCTTCTTCTACGAGAAGCGATGCCCGGGACACCGGCCGAAGTGGGTGCGCACGGCGCCGATCTGGAGCGGCAGGAACGAGGGCGAGATCGACTACTGCGTCTGCGAGGACCGCGCGACGCTGATCTGGCTCGCGCAGCTCGCGGCGCTCGAGCTCCACCCCTCGCTGTCGCTCGCCGAGCACATCGAGCGGCCCACGGTGCTCGCCTTCGACCTCGATCCCGGCCCCCCGGCCTCGATCCTCGACTGCTGCCGCGTCGCGCTGTGGCTACGCGAGCTCTTCGAGGGGATCGGCCTCGAGAGCTTTCCGAAGACCTCCGGCTCCAAGGGCATCCAGGTCTACGTTCCCCTGAACGCGGACGCGACGTACGAGCGGACGAAGCCGTTCGCGCAGGCGGTCGCCCGCGCGCTCGAGCGGACCCAGCCGGATCTCGTCGTCTCCCGGATGGCGAAGAAGCTGCGCAAGGGCAAGGTGCTCGTCGACTGGAGCCAGAACGACGAGCACAAGACGACGGTCGCCGTGTACTCGCTGCGGGCGCGCGAGCGCCCGACCGTCTCGACCCCGCTCGAATGGGACGAGGTCGAGGACGCGCTCGAGCGCGAGAGCCCCGACTCGCTCGCCTTCGAGGCGTCCGACGTGGTCGAGCGGATCGCCGACCGCGGCGATCTCTTCGCCCCCGTTCTCGAGCTTCGCCAGGAGCTGCCGGAGGAGTAGCGCTCAGCCGGCGGCCGGCTGGCGAACCACCGGCCGGCGGCTCGCGGCTGCCTCGTCGAGCCGACGGACGGGTGTCGTATATGGCGCGCTGCGCGCGATCTCCGGATCGCGCTCCGCCTCGGCGAGGATCTCCTCGAACGCGTCCGCCAGCGCGTCGAGGCCCTCCCGGGTCTCGGTCTCCGTCGGCTCGACCATGAGGGCCTCGTCGACCAGGAGCGGGAAGTAGATCGTCGGCGGGTGGAAGCCGAAGTCGAGCAGCCGCTTGGCGATGTCCAGCGTCTTCACCCCGAGCTCCCGCTTCGCGGGCGCACCGGAGAGGACGAACTCGTGCATGCAGCGGCGGTCGAAGGCGATCGGCAACAGCCTTCCGGTGCGGCCCTCCCGCAGCCGGGCCAGCAGGTAGTTCGCGTTCAGGACGGCGGTCTCGGAGGCCTCGGTGAGCCCGTCGCCCCCGAGGCTGCGGATATATGCGTAGGAGCGGACGAAGACGCCGAAGTTCCCCTGGAAGCCGCGCAGCCTCCCGATGGACTTCGGCCGCTCGTACTCGAGGTCGAAGGCCGGCGCGGCGCCGTCCCCATTCCCGCTCCGCGTCAGCCGCGGGACGGGGAGGAACGGCTCGATCCGATCCGAGACCGCGATCGGGCCGGCTCCGGGGCCTCCTCCCCCGTGCGGCTGCGAGAACGACTTGTGGAGGTTGACGTGCACGATGTCGAACCCCATGTCACCGGGCCTCGTGTGGCCCATGATCGCGTTCAGGTTGGCGCCGTCGTAGTAGAGGGTGCCCCCGGCGTCGCGCACCAGCCGCGTGATCTCGGCGATGTTCTCGTCGAAGAGGCCGAGCGTGTTCGGATTCGTGAGCATCAGGCAGGCGACCCGCTCGTCGATCTTCGAGCGCAGGTCGTCGAGATCGACGCCGCCCCGGGCGTCGGTGGCGACCTTCACCACCTCGTACCCAGCCATCGTCACCGAGGCGGGGTTGGTGCCGTGCGCCGTGTCGGGCGTCAGCACGGTGCGCCGCTCCTCCCCCCGATCGGCGTGGTA
>DATGAF010000079.1:0-2174 GCA_035313645.1 Solirubrobacterales bacterium | reverse complement strand
TCACGAATCCTGCGCCGACGACCCTACACTCCAACACATATGAAGGGCGTTGATAGTGCCGTTTGAGATCCCCGCTGATCCGGGCGATCCGGGCCAGCCGAACACCGGGATCGGCCGCGTCGACGGCGCCCGGGCGGGCGCCCACCATCTGCTGGTCCGCGACGGGGCGCAGGTCCTTGCCCACGGCGCCCTGGTCTGCCCGGAATGCGCGCTCCCGATCGCCGCGAGCGCGCCGTTCTCGGCCGGCCTGGAGCTCGTCTGCGGCTACTGCCAGCACGCGGGCCGTGGCCGCGATTTCCTCGCCCGGGACGTCTTCGACACCGTGTCCAACGAGGTGTACCTCGTGGCTCGGGTCGCTGCATAGACTCAGTCGGATGGCTGAGACGGTCCAGATCGAGATGCCCCAAATGGGGGAATCGGTGACCGAGGGCACCGTCCTCGAGTGGCACAAGCAAGAGGGCGAGTACGTATCCGAGGGCGAGACGGTCGTCGAGGTGTCGACCGACAAGATCGACGCCGAGGTTCCAGCGCCCGCAAGCGGCGTGCTCACCCGAATCCTCAAGGCGCCTGACGAGACGATCGAGGTGGGTGGCGTGCTCGCCGAGCTCGATCCCTCCGCTGAGCCCTCCGCGGACGGCGCATCGGGTGACGGCGCCGGCGAGGAGCGCGAGCCCGGCCCGGGCCTTACCGCGGGCGCCACCGGCGAGGGCGACCAGGATCTCGGCGACGAGAGCGAGCCCTCCGCGACACCCGAGCCGGGGGTCGTGAAGACGGTCACCCCAGCCGAGCCGACCGGCGAGACGCTTCAGATCGCGATGCCCGAGATGGGCGAGTCCGTAACGGAGGGGACCGTGCTCGAGTGGCACGTCGCCGAGGGTGATGCCGTCAGCGAGGGCGACACCGTGATCGAGGTCTCGACCGACAAGATCGACGCGGAGGTGCCCGCCCCGGCGAGCGGCGTCATCACGAAGCTGCTGGTGTCGCCCGACGACACCGTCCAGGTGGGACAGGCGCTGGCCGAGATGGCGGCAGGTGCGACCGCCGCGGCCACCGATTCCGAGGCGGCGCCCGCCGAGGCCGCGGCGGCGGCCCCAACGGCGCCGCCGGCCGACGGCGGCAACGGGGGCCGCGCGTCGCCGGTCGCGCGCCGCGTCGCGGCCAAGAACGGCGTCGACCTTGGGGCCGTGCATGGCTCGGGCCCGGGCGGCAAGGTGACCAAGGCCGACGTCCTGGCGGCGGCAAACGGCGGCGACGGGGCGACCGCTGCTCCCGCGAGGCGGGCGCCGACCGCGGGCGAGGCGAAGCCCCTGCGCGGTCCTGCCGGGATGCTCGCCCAGGCGATGAATGAGAGCCGCTCGGTGCCCACCGCGACCTCGTTCCGCACCCTCCCGGTGGACGTCCTCGATGCCAAGCGCCGTGGCCTCAACGACGTGTTGAAGGAGCGCGGGATGAAGGTCTCCTTCACCCACCTCGTGGCGTGGGCGATCGTCCAGGCCGCTACCGAGTGGCAGGTGATGGGGCGCTCCTACGTCGAGGAGGACGGCAAGCCGCAGGTGGTCGAGCCGGGCTCGATCAACCTGGGGATCGCGGTCGACGTCGAGCGCAAGGACGGCTCGCGCAGCCTGATGGTCCCGTGCATCAAGGCCGCGGACGGCGTCGGGTTCGCCGAGTTCCACTCCTACTACGAGGACCTGATCACCAAGACGCGCGAGAACAAGCTCACGGCCGATGACTTCCAAGGAACGAACATCACGCTCACCAATCCGGGCGGCCTGGGCACGGTCGCCTCGGTTCCGCGCCTGATGACCGGCCAGGGGACGATCGTCGCCACGGGCTCGATCGCCTACCCGGTCGAGTGGGCGCACGCCCCCGCGGAGAAGATCAAGGCGCTGGGCATCTCGAAGGTCATGACCATGACCTCGACCTACGATCACCGGATAATCCAGGGCGCCGAGTCGGGGTCGTTCCTGCGCCGCATCGACCAGCTGCTGCAGGGCGAGGATGAGTTCTACGAGTCGGTTGCGGAGTCGCTGGGGATCGCTTCGAGCGTCGTCACCAAGGCCTATCCGGCCTCGGCGTCAGCACCGCCCCTCCCGGCGGGAGCCGCGGCGGCACCCGCGGTCGGCGCCCCGCCCGACACCGAGCTGCTGCAGGCCGTTCAGGCCGCCACCTCG
>DATGAF010000078.1:0-13295 GCA_035313645.1 Solirubrobacterales bacterium | reverse complement strand
CGACCGCATCGCGGCGCTCGAGAAGAGCATCCTGCGCGTCTCGCTCTACGAGCTTCGGCACCGGGACGACGTTCCGATGGAGGTGGCGATCGACGAGGCGGTGTCGCTGGCGAAGCGGTATTGCGGCGTCGAGGCGCCCGGCTTCGTGAACGGGATCCTCGGCGCGGCGGTGAAGTCCGGGACCGTGTGAGCACAGCCGGGCGCCCGGCGTGCCGCTGGCTGTACGGTTTGCGCCGGTGAGCGACCCAGACCAGCTCTCGGAGCGGCTTCGCGAGATCGCGGAGCGGCTTCGCGACCCGGATCTCGGCCCAGAGCAGGCGGAG
Source organism: Solirubrobacterales bacterium (assembly GCA_035313645.1). Taxonomy (GTDB): domain Bacteria; phylum Actinomycetota; class Thermoleophilia; order Solirubrobacterales; family 70-9; genus AC-56. The sequence continues at coordinate 12,972 of DATGAF010000078.1, read as the reverse complement.
GCGCTGGCCCGCGAGGCCGCGGATCTGGTGGGCGAGGCGAGCGCCGAGATCGAGACGGCCATCCGCCGCTCACGGGTGGAAGAGGGCCCGTGAGCGACGCCGCCCGCGCCCGAGAGCCGACCGCCACCAACGCCTATCCCGACGATCTCCGCGAGCTGGTCGAGGGATACGTGGGCGGCCTGCACTTCTCCGCGGTCGCCGACACGGAGGGGCTTGACGAGGCGATGCGCTACTCGCTGCTCGCCGGGGGCAAGCGCATCCGGCCCGTCCTCGCGCTGGCGACCGCGCGCTCGCTGGGGGTGGCGCCGGAGTCGATCCTTCCCGCCGCCGGGGCCCTGGAGCTGGTTCACACCTACTCGCTGATCCACGATGACCTCCCGGCGATGGACGACGACGAGCTCCGCCGTGGGCGGCCCACTTCGCACGTGGTGTTCGGCGAGAACGTGGCGATCCTCGCGGGCGACGGCCTGTTCGCCGAGGCGCTGCGGCTCTTCGCCGAGCATCAGACGGGCGATCCGGCCGCCGTCCTGGCCGCCCTCTCCGAGCTGCTCGCGGCGGTCGGCGTCGACGGGATGGTGGGCGGCCAGTACATAGACGTCACCACTTCCATGACCCCGGGCGATTCGACCTCCGACGCGGCGTCCGGCCTTCGCCGCCTCCACGGGCTGAAGACCGGGCGCCTGATCGCGGCGAGCGTCGGCGTCGTCCTGGCCCTGGAACGTGTGAGCGAACCTGAGACAATCCCCTACCGGCGCTTCGCCAACGAGGTGGGCGTGCTGTTCCAGATCGTCGACGACATCCTCGATGTGACCGGAAGCGATGAGGAGCTCGGAAAGCCACACGGCAGCGACGAGCGTCACGGCAAGCTCACCTATGTCAGCCTGTTCGGGCTCGACCGCGCGCGTGAGCTCGCGGCCGAGTCCCACCGCAACGCGCACGAGGCGCTGTCCGACGTGGGCGGCGACCCCGGTGACCTGAGCCAGATCGCCGACTTCATCTACACCCGCCACGCATGAGCGAAGAGCGAACGCAGACGACCGACGAGCAGCCGCTCCTGGAGCGGGTCGACGGGCCAAAGGACCTGAGGGACCTGAGCGACGACCAGCTCCAGAAGCTCGCCCAGGAGGTTCGCGAGCTGATCATCGACGTCATCGGGGAGATCGGCGGGCACTTCGGCGCCAACCTGGGCACCTGCGAGCTCGCCGTCGCCCTCCACAGCCTGCTGGACTCGCCGCGCGACAAGATCCTCTGGGACGTCGGTCACCAGGCCTACCCGCACAAGGTCCTGACCGGGCGTCGCGATCGGCTCGGAACGATCCGTCAGTACGAGGGCCTCGCGCCCTTCTGCTCGGTGTTCGAGTCCGAGCACGACATCATGGGCGCCGGCCACGCCTCCACCTCGATCGGCTACGCGGTGGGACTCAAGGAGGCGATGCGAAAGGGCATCGGCCAAGAGGGCAACGTGGTCGCCGTGATCGGCGACGGGGCGTTGACGGGCGGGGTCGCCTACGAGGCGCTCCACAACGCGGGCGGGCTCGAGACGCCGATCGTGATCGTCCTCAACGACAACGGGATGTCGATCTCACCGAACGTCGGCGCGCTGGCGCGCTACTTCCAGCAGTTCCGCCTCAATCCACGGCTCTACCACGCCCGCGAGGACGTTGAGGAGGTCCTAACCCGCCTGCCGCTGGGCCTCGGCGAGAGGCTCGAGCGGGTCGGACCGGAGATCAAGTCGGCGATCAAGGCCTACGCGGCGCCCGGGCTGCTGTTCGAGGAGCTCGACCTGGCCTACGTCGGGGTGATCGATGGCCACGACGTCGGAGCGCTGCGGCGGGAGATCGGGAAGGCGCTGAGGGCCGAGCGCCCGGTGGTCGTTCACATCCACACCGTCAAGGGAAAGGGGTTCGCCCCCGCCGAGGAGGGCGGCCTGGAGGGGATGGAGAAGTGGCACGCGGCGAAGCCCAAGTCGATCGTCGATCGTCGACCGGCCGACAAGAAGCCGGTCCCAGTCCGCGAGTCTGACTCGCCGGAGGGGATCGAGAAGCTCGAGAAGCCGGCGCCGCCCTCGCCCCCGCAGTACACGGCGGTGTTCGCCGATGCCCTGGTCGCCGAGGCGAAGCGCGACCGGCGGGTGATCGGGATCACCGCGGCGATGGCGGGGGGGACCGGGCTCAACAAGCTCTGCAAGGAGGTGCCGGAGCAGTACTACGACGTCGGGATCGCCGAGCAGGACGCGGTGCTGTTCGCCGCCGGGCTCTCGCTCCAGGGGGCGAAACCGGTCTGCGCGATCTACTCCACGTTCCTCCAGCGCGGCTTCGACCAGATCGTCCACGACGTCTGCCTGCAGAAGCTGAACGTCGTCTTCGCGATGGACCGCGCCGGGCTGGTGGGCGACGACGGGCCCACCCACCACGGGGCCTTCGACATCTCCTACTTCCGCCCCCTCCCGAATGTCGTCCTGATGGCGCCGCGCGACGAGGCGATGCTCGTGCACATGCTGCGCACCGCCCTCGCGTACGACGGCGGCCCGATCGCCTTCCGCTATCCCCGCGGGGCGGCGGAGGGGGCGGCGATCCCGGACAGCCCGCAGGCCATCCCGATCGGCCGCGGGGAGCTCCTCGCCGAGGGCGAGCGAGTGGCCCTCCTCGGCTACGGGTACGGCGTCCAGGTGGCGCTGCGCGCGGCCGGAATCCTCGGCGAGCACGACCTCCGCGTCACGGTCGCCGACGGCAGGTTCGCGAAGCCGCTCGACGCCGAGCTCATACAGCGCCTCGCCCGCGAGCACGAGCTCCTGGTGACGATCGATGAGAACGTACTTCCCGGCGGCTTCGGCGCCGCGGTCCTGGAGCACCTGGAGGACTCCTTCGCCCCACCGCAGTCACGGGCCCGCGTGGTCCGGATTGGCCTGCCCGATCGCTACGTCACGCACGGCAAGCCGGCGCTCCTGCGCGAGGAGGTCGGGTTCACCGGCGAGGCGGTCGCCGACCGCGTGCTCGAGGCCCTGCGGACGGGCGAGCCCGTCGCCGGTTAGCACCGCTCGCCGGGCCGAGCTCGTCGGCGGGTGGCGCCCCGCCCAGCACCGAGAAGTCGGGCGGGTGGGCCAGGTGGCAGGTAGGGACCGCGCCGGCTGAGGGCTGCGATCCGGGCAGGGTTGAAGGGTTTTGGGTCCATGGACCGCAAAAGCCTTCAGGGTCTTGGATTCGCCCCCGTCCAGCCGGTCGCGGCCCTGCTCAGTTGAGGCGCTCGGCGAGCCAGCGGGCGTTCTGGGGCGCGAAGCCCTCCCAGTCGTTGTTGAAGTAAGCGTAGACCTCGACCTCGCGTCGCCAGGCCGCGATCCGCCGCTTCCACTGCTCGAGCTCGCGCTCGGAGTAGTTGCCGCGCCGCCCGCGGTTTCCGCGGTGAAACCGGATGTACGTCCAGCTCGCGGTTCGCTCATGGGTCTGGAATGGGCGCTCTGGGTCGTCGCCGATCACGAGCGCGACCTGGTGGCGGCGAAGAAGCTCGTAGACCTCGGGCACGAACCAGCTCTCGTGGCGGAACTCGAAGCAGTGACGACCCGTGGGGAGCTCGGCGAGGGCCTCGGCCAGACGGTCATCGTCGCGGCGAAAGTTCGCCGGGAGCTGCCACAGGACGGGGCCCAGCTTCGGCGAGTCGGCCAGCGGCTTGATCGCTTCGAAGTAGCGGCGCACCCCCTGGGCCATCTCGCGGAGCCGCTTCACGTGAGTGAGATAGCGGCTCGCCTTGACCGCGAACCGAAACCCCGGCGGCGTCTGGTCCACCCAACCGGCGACGGCCGACTCCGACGGCAGGCGATAGAAGGTGTTGTTCACCTCCACGGTGTCGAAGAGCTCCGCGTAGCGGGCGAGCCAGCGCTTCGCCGGCAGGCCCTCGGGGTAGAGGACCCCGCGCCAGTCGCGGTAGTTCCACCCCGAGCAGCCGACGTGGACCGGCTTGGCCATCGAGAGCACGCTACCGGGGGACAGCGGTGCGCGATGCGGCTCAGGTGGGCACGCGCTCCAGCGGTGCGCGATGCGGCCCAGGTGGGAACGAGCTACAGCGGTGCGCGATCGCGTTCAGGCGGGCACGCGCTCAGGCGGCACACGCCGGCGCGCAGGCTCGTGGCGGGCACCTGTCGGCGTCGCGCTGGCGCCCTCGGTGAGGGGCCGGCTGCAAAGGAGCTGGTACACGGCGTTGCCAGCCGTCTCGAAGGAGTTACGCGCGGCGCGCAGGTAGAGGCGCCACACGCGGAGGCGCTCGGGGCCGGCGAGCCGCTCTGCCTCCTCGAGGCTTCGATCGAGGCGGGACGTCCAGTGCCTGAGAGTCTCGGCATAGTCGGTATGGAGGTTCTCGACGTTCAGCGCCTCGAAGCCGGCGCGCTCGAACGCGAGCAGCATCCGTGAGAGGTTCAGCAGCTCGCCGTCCGGAAAGACATAGCGATCCGAGAAATCGCCTCCGACGTAGGCGCCGCCCTTCTGCGGCGGGACCTTGGTGATCCCGTGGTTCAGGACCCGCCCGTCCGGCTCCAGCACGCTCGCGATCCGCGCGGCGTACTCGTCGATCTGTGACTCGCCGACGTGCTCGACCATGCCGATGCTGGCCACGGCGTCGAAGCGCTCCTCGCGAAGGTCGCGGTAGTCCATCACCCGGATCTCGACCCGGTCCTCGACCCCGGCGTCACGCGCTCGCGCCCGCGCGAGCTCGGCCTGCGGCTCCGAGAGCGTGATGCCCCACACCGAGGCGCCGTGCTCGCGTGCCGCGTGGATCGCGAGGCTTCCCCACCCGCACCCGATGTCGAGCATCCTCATTCCCGGCTGGAGCTCCAGCTTGCGGCAGATCAGCTCGAGCTTCGCCCGCTGGGCCTCCTCGAGCGTCTGGGTCCCCTCCTCGAACAGTGCGCACGAGTAGGTCATCGACTCGTCGAGGAAGAGGGCGAAGAACTCGTTCGAGACGTCGTAGTGGTGGCGGACAGCGGCGGCGTCGCGGCGCTTCGTGTGCCGGCGCCGCGATGGACGAAGCTCCGCCGCCGGCGGTTTCGGCAGGCGGTGAAGTCCCGCCGCCCTGAGCGCTCCGGCGGTCAGGCCAAGACGGCCGCGCAACCCCAGCGGGGGCGCCTGCCAGCGACCGAGGAGGGCGACGATCCCGTCCAGGTCGTCGACGTCGATCTCGCCGCAGACGTACGCGCGGCCCAGCCCGAGCTCGCCCGGCGCGCGAACGAGATGCCCGATCGCCCGCGGCGAGTTGAGCCTGATCGTCGGCCCGTGACGGGTCGAGGGGACGCGAGACCCGTCCCAGAGCTCGATGGTGAACGGGCGATCGGGCACCCCTCGTTCGATGCCGCGTCGCAGTCCATCCGTGCCCGGCACACGGCGAGCGTAGCCAATGGCGCCCCGCGCCAGCGTGCCGCAGTCAGATCGGCGCGCTAGGCCCGCGAGGACGCGGGCGTGCGGGTCGCGCCGACCTCGCGCACCCAGGCGGTCGAGGAAAGCGAGCCGAACGCGACCTCCACGTCCGAGGCGACCTTGCCCACATCGGCTGTGGCGGTGGAGGGACCCGCCCCCGGAGGCGGCGCCGCTCTGCGGATCCCCTCGTTGAGGTAGCGAAGCGAGAGAACGGTCGAGGAGAGCTCCGTTCCTCCTGACGGGGCCGTGGCGACGACACCGTGGCGCGGGTGCCCCGGCGTTCCTGGCTGCAGGGGCCTGCGACGCTCGGCGCGCGCGCGCTCGACGGCGAACGTGACCGCGCCGAGGGCGAGCGCGCCGAGAGCCGGTCCACCGGCGCTGAGCACCTCGTCACTGATCGCGAGCACCATACGCGGGCGATCGTAGCCGCCGGCCAGGACCGATCCTCGGACCGGCAGGCCACGATCTGCAGAAAAACCGCGCTCCTTGGGAGAAAAGATGCCCTCAGAGCACAACGCTCACCGGGCTACCCGCGCTTGGCGTACTCCCCGAACTCGCCGAAGTCCACCATCTCGCACGGCTCGTCGCCCACCACCTCGGCGTCGTGGCCGGGGGGAATCGCGAACACGTCGCCGGGGCCGACATCGGCGGTCGAGCCATCGTCCATCTCCACCGTCATCCGGCCGGAGAGGACGTAGCCGAGGTGGGAGACCTCGCACGAGTCCGTGCCGGCGATCGGCTTCACGTTTTCGGACCATCTCCAGCCCGGCTCGAAGGTCCCTCTGCCGATCGTCTGGCCGGCGACCTGTACGACCTTCGCCTCGCCCTTGCCCTCGAACGGACGGGTCTCGTCGGGAGAGTCGAAGCTCTTTATCTCGATGCTTGCCATGTGCTCCTCTCGGTTCGAATCAGCGCGATCCCCCTCGATCGCCGGTCCGCCCGACCCTCTCACGGAGGCCCGTCGCGAGTCAAGCGCTCCGGATCATGCGCAAGCCAGCCGATTGGGGACGAGCGAGCGTCACGGGCTACGATGCCGCCCGCATCGCTCGCTTCGCTCAACACACGCAGCTGCGAGCCCGCGCCGGGAAGCGCAACGAGTTGCTCGCGAAGTTCCTCGAGGTCGCCGACATGCAGCGCGACAATCCGGCCTGCGAGGTGACGATCGTGAGCTCCTCGCCGCAGGACGACGAGGTCGTCTTCCTCACGGAGGTCTGGCGCACCGCCGAGGACCACGAGCGGGCGCGGCAAAGCGCCGAGGTCCAGGCCTGGGCTGCCGAGATGCCGTCGCTGGTCGCCGGTGAGCCCGAGATCACGCCGCTCCTCGTGGCGGGCGGCAAGGGGCTGCGCTCGGGGGAGTGACCCGCCGCCGCGGGCCGCTCGACGGAGGGCGAAGCCGTCTCCGTGACGGCGGCGCAGACCTTGCGGCGGTGTGGACGCCCGAAGCGCCTCCTCGTCACCTGGATCAGCTCGTCGTCCGGGGCGAGGTGGAATGCGCGCTACTCCCGCAGCCTGGCGGCTTTGAGCGCTTCGGCACGGTCCATGTATCCCTGCATGCGACGACGCGCCCGTCGCCCAGATCGAGGACGGCGCCGTGTCGACCACCAGCTCTCGGCGTGTTCAAAGCTAAAGAGAACCCCCCGCCGAAGCGGGGGGTTCTCAGGGGTACAGGGAGGAGAGATATGTATGTGTCGTTTTTGGGAGGGAGGTCGGCTGCTAGGCGCCGGCGGGGACGCTGAACCGCGTTGAAGCGGTCAGCGACGCCAATGCGACGCCGATGCCGACCAAAAAGATTCCTTCGCCCCACTCGCCGGTGGCCAGGCCGACGCCGAGGCCGCCGAGCGCCGCCGCGATCGACAGCAGGTAATCGAACGGGGCGTGGGCAGAGAGGGGGATGGTGCGACCGGGGCCGACCGCCTGGAGGGCCAGACCGAGCAGGATCACGCCGATTGCGAACGCGACCACGGCGCTCGTCTCACCGAATCCGAGCAGGAACGGGGCGGCCATGATCGCCGGCGCCGCGACCGTCTCGATCGCCGCGTGCACCGAAAGCGGTATCGCGCGAGCTCCACTCATGACGCTCTCCAAGATACGAACGTATGTGCGTTCTGTGTGTGAGCGCGATCACACAACCCGGCTCCCGCGACTCGCGGTGTCTCCATGTACCGTTGGCGACATGGAGCGTCGACGGATCGACAGCCTGCTCGCCGACCGCGGACTTGCCCGCTCGCGGACGAGCGCGGCGGTCTCGGTGCGCGCCGGCATGGTGCGGATCGGCCGCGACGGGCCGTTGGCGACGAAGCCCGGCGAGCTCGTCCCGGACGACGCCGAGCTCCTCGTCCTCGAGGAGCGGCGCTACGCGTCGCGGGGCGGCATCAAGCTGGAGAGCGCTCTCGACTCGCTCGCGTTCGACGTCTCGGGCCGCGCGTGCGTCGACATCGGGGCCTCGACGGGGGGCTTCACCGACTGCCTGCTGCGCCGCGGCGCCGCGCGCGTCGTCGCCGTCGACGTCGGCTACGGCCAGCTCGACTGGCGGCTTCGCAACGACTCCCGAGTGACGGTGCTCGAGCGCACCAACGCGCGGCACCTTCGCCCGGAAGACCTGCCGTACCGACCCGACCTGGCGACGATCGACGTCTCGTTCATCTCGCTGACCAAGGTGCTGCCGGCCGTCGGCGCCTGCCTCACCGCCGATGGCGACATCCTCGCCCTGATCAAGCCGCAGTTCGAGTTGGGGAAGGGACGGGTGCGCGGCGGCGTCGTCCGCACCGTCGCCGAGCGCCGCGAGGCCCTCCTCGCCGTCGCCGACGCCGCCCGCGAGCTCGGCCTCGCAGTTCGCGCGTTCGCCCCCTCCGGCCTTCCGGGGCCGAAGGGGAACCGCGAGACGTTCGCGTGGCTGGGGACGGGCGGCGCGGGGATCGCAGACCTCGAGGCGGCGGCGCTCGAGGTGGAGCCGTGAGCATTGAGGCCGTGAGGGCTCCGGCGGCGATCCGCACCGTTGTGGTCTTCACCCACACTCATCCGGACCAGACTCGACTCGCGCTTCGGGAGACGATCGCGGCGGCGGCGAAGGCGTCCTGCACGCTGGTGGCCTGGCCCGAGGAGATCGAAAAGCACGCTGAGAGCGCCGCCGACCTCGAAGCCGCGGAGGAGGTCTCCGGGCGCCCCGACCTGTGCGTCGTCCTCGGAGGTGACGGCACGATCCTCAAGGCGCTTCGGATCTACGCGGGGACGGGCGTGCCCGTGTTCGGGTTCAACTTCGGAACCGTGGGCTTCCTCGCGGCGGCGGAGCGCGAGGAGATCGAGACCGGCCTCGCACGCGCCTTCGCCGGCGACTTCGAGGTCCTCAGGCTCCCAGGCCTCCACGCCGAGGTCGATCACGTCCGACCCGTCGCGCTCAACGACGTCTCGTTCATCCGCCGCCCGCACAGCCGGGTCGCCGAGCTCTCGTACAGGCTCGCGGGCGAGGAGGTCGGGCACGTGCGCTGCGACGGCCTGGTCGCCGCCACGCCGTCCGGGTCCACCGGCTACAACCTGGCCAACCAAGGCCCGATCCTCGCCTGGGGAGTGAAGGGCTACGTGGTCAGCTTCATCGCCCCGCACACGCTCACGGCCCGCCCGCTCGTCGTTGCGCCCGACGACCTCCTCCACGTCGTGAACCAGGCCGGCCGCGACGCCGTCGACGTGGTGCTCGACGGGGAGCCGGTCGGCGAGCTCGGAGGGGGCGAGGAGATGGCGGTCGGCTTTCGCGACGCGCTCGGGAGCCTCGCCCAGCTGCCTGGATCGAGCTTCTACCGCCGAATCCGCGAGAAGTTCGGCCGCCTCGCTCACTAGCGCTCCCGAGCCTCTACCGCGACTCCGCGGGACGCTGGGGGCGTCTCGCTGACCGCGCCGGGCCTGCGCCGTTTCGCGACGGGGCGCTTGCTACGGTCGAGGGGCCCGTTGTCGACGACTCCGGAGGTGCTGATGGAGCGCAAGTGGTGGACCTTGATCGCCGTCTGCGTGGCGACGTTCATGCTGCTGCTCGACATCACGGTCGTCAACGTCGCGCTGCCGCGGATCCAGAGCGACCTGAACGCGAGCTTCACCGACTTGCAGTGGGTGGTGGACGCCTACACGCTCAGCCTTGCGGGACTGATCCTCACGATGGGGGCACTCGCCGACCGCTACGGGCGCCGGCGGATCTTCGTCCTCGGCCTCGCTGTGTTCAGCCTCGGCTCCTTTCTCTGCGGCATCGCCACCAGCCCGCTCTTCCTCAATCTCGCTCGGGCTCTGCAGGGAGTCGGGGGGGCGGGGATGTTCGCCACCTCGCTGGCGTTGATCGCCCAGGAGTTCCAGGGACGGGAGCGAGGCACGGCGATCGGGCTCTGGGGTGCGACGATCGGTGCCGCAGTCGCGATCGGACCTCTGGTCGGCGGCGCGCTCACCGACACCCTCGGCTGGCAGTGGATCTTCTTCGTCAACGTTCCGATCGGCGCCGCCGCGATCTTCCTCGGCCTGACCCGCTCGGGAGAATCACGCGATCCTGAGGCGCGACGGCTCGACCTGGCGGGGCTGATCACATTCTCGGGTGCCCTTTTCGGGATCAACTTCGGCCTCCTTCGCGGCAACGACGAGGGCTGGTCGAGCGCCCCCATCCTCGTCTCGCTGGTGGGCGGCGCCCTGCTCCTCGTGGCGTTCATCGCCGTCGAGGCGCGGCAGGAGCGACCGATGTTCGACCTGACGCTGTTCCGCAAGCCCGCCTTCGCGGGGGTATCGATCGGCACCTTCGCGATCGGCGCGGGGATGTTCGCGATGTTCCTGTACCTGACGCTTTACATCCAAGACATCGTCGGCTACTCGCCGCTTCAGGCCGGTCTGCGGTTCTTGCCGCTGACCGTCGTTGCCTTCTTTGCCTCTCCGATCGCCGGCAGGCTCCTGTCGCGAGTCCAGACCCGAATGCTGCTCGGCATCGGACTCGCGCTGGTGGCTCTCGGGTTGGTGCTCATGCACGGCATCAGCGTCGACTCGAGTTGGACGACGCTGCTCGCGGGATTCCTAGTCGCCGGGGCCGGGATCGGGGTGTCGAATCCCTCGATCGCGTCGACTGCACTCGGCGTCGTTCCGGCGACGCGCAGCGGGATGGCCTCTGGGATCAACAACACCTTCCGCCTCGCCGGGGTGGCGACGGGGATCGCCGCACTGGGGGCGATCTTCCAGTCCCGGATCGAGTCCAAGCTTGCGGAGCTGTTGCCCGGTTCGAGCAGCACGCTCGCCGACGCGGTGTCGTCCGGCGGCACCCAGGCCGCGGTTGCGGCATCTCCACCCGGAAACCGGGCGCAGGTGCTGGCGGCGTCCCGCGCGGCGTTCATCGGCAGTCTCAACGACATCCTCCTGGTGGGCGCGGCGACGCTCTTGGTGGGCTCGATCTGCGCCTTCGTCCTGATTCGCTCACGGGACTTCCTTGTCGAGCCGGCACGGGAGCCGGCGAGCGAGCCCGCCACCGTCTGACGGGACGAATCCGTCCCTGGACGCTGCTAGTAAGGGACGGGTGCTCCACGAGCTTCGGATCGAGAACCTGCTGCTGATCGAGCGCGCCGAGCTCCGCCTCGCACGGGGGCTGAATGCGATCACCGGGGAGACGGGTGCCGGGAAGACGATCCTCGCGCATTCGCTCGACCTGCTTATGGGAGGTAGGGCGCGGCTGCAGATCGTTCGCCCCGGCGCCGAGGAGGCCTACGTCGAGGGGGCGTTCGAGCTTCCCCCCGGCCTGCTCGAGGACCCCGAGCTGGCGGACCTCCGGGAGCGCCTTCCCGAGGGCTCCGACGAGATCGTCCTCGGGCGCCGGATCGGATCGTCGGGTCGAACCAGCGCCTTCGTCCAGGGCCGCAGCGCCACCGCCGCCGACCTGCGCGCCCTAGGGTCCCGCCTGCTCGGCTTCTACGGTCAGCACGAGCATCGCAGGCTGGCGCTGGGGAGCGCCCAGCTCGAGGTGCTCGACGGCTTCGCGGGCGGCGACCAGCTCGAGCTGCGAGCGCGCTACCGCGCCGCCCATGCCGAGGTCCTCGCGCTGGATGCCGAGCTCGGTGAGCTCCGCGATCGCGAGGGAAGCAGCGAGCGCGAGCTCGACCTCCACCGCTACGAGCTCGCCGAGATCGAGGCCGCCGCCCCCGATCCCCAGGAGGAGCGCGAGCTCGAGGCCGAGCGAGAGCGCCTGCGCCACGCCGAGCGACTGCGCGATGCGGCCGGCGGCGCCCTGGCTGCCATCTCCGGGGTCGGAGACGGGGGAGACGCAGACGGCGCTCGCGGGCTTCTCGGCGCCGGCGAGGCGCAGCTCGCCTCGGCGTCGGGAGTCGACGGCGGCCTCGACGAGCTCGGCGAGAAGGTGAGCGCGATCACCGTGGAGCTCGACGACGTGACCAGCGCCCTGCGCGCCTACCTCGACGGGCTGGACGGCGAGCCCGGCCGGTTGGACGAGGTCGAGGACCGCCTCCACGCCCTCGACCGCTTGAAGCGAAAGCACGGCGGATCGCTGGAGGCCGTGCTCGCCCACGCGGATGGGTGCCGACTCGCGATCGATCGGCTCGAGAACGCCGATCGGGCCGCGCTCGATGTCGAGCGGCGGCTCGCAGGGGCAGCCGAGGCCCGGGCAAGCCTCGCAGGGGAGCTGGGCGCGCGGCGCGCCAAGGCCGCGCGCCGACTGGAGAAGCGCGTCGCCGCCGAGCTGGCCGAGCTCGCCATGGACGGCGCCTCGCTCGAGGTCTCGCTCGACCCCCACCCGGACGGCTTCGGCCCGAACGGCTCCGAGACGGTCGAGCTCCGCCTCGCGACCAATCCCGGCATCCCCCCGTCGCCGATTCGCGACGCCGCCTCCGGCGGCGAGCTCTCGCGGGTGATGCTCGCGCTCATCAGCCTGGGGCCCGCCGCAGGGGCGGCCACCCTGGCGTTCGACGAGATCGACGCCGGGATCGGGGGGAAGACCGCGCGGGCGGTGGGGGAGAGGCTCAGACGCATCGCCTCCGAGCGGCAGGTGATCTGCATCACCCATCTCCCGCAGGTGGCGGCGCTGGCCGAGTCGAACTTCAGGATCGAGAAGCGCGTGGACGGGGGCCAGGCACGGGCGATCGTCGAGCGAGTCGCCGGCGAGGAGCTGGTCGCCGAGATCGTCCGGATGCTCGGCGGCGGGGGAGCGGACGAGGCGGCGGGGCGGCACGCGCGCGAGCTGCTCGCGGCCGCCTGAGCCTCCCGTGTCAGGCAACGCGGATCCGGGGCCTCCGTGCCCGCGAGGCCCGGGCCCCCGGTCCGCTCCGGGCGTTTTTCGCCTCGGCGGGATGGGTAGCCGCAAACGGGCGCCGCTTCGGCGCTCGACCCGGCTTTCGAGGAGGTGGACCTTGGCCGAGGGGCGGGCTAAAGAGAGGAATCAGGGACGGGTTGACGTCTTCGTGACGCGCGAGGCGCGCTCGTGATCGAGACCGGGCACCCCGAGCTCGAGCAGCCCCAGCTTCGCGCGCTGATGGCCAGGGGAGCGCGGGAGGGGTGCATCGAGCTCTCGGATCTGAACGAGGCCGTCGAGGAGCTCGAGCTGGACGAGGAGGCG
>DATGAF010000077.1:0-5926 GCA_035313645.1 Solirubrobacterales bacterium | reverse complement strand
ACGGCGGACTCCGCCGGACTGCCGTTCTCAGGCCTCGACGCCACCATGCTTCTCGGTGGCGGGGCGCTGCTGCTCGGCTCGGGCGTTCTATTGGGCCGCCTGCGGTCGCGGCGGGGCACGGTTTAGGCAGGAATACGCGGGCTCGACCTACGCGGGCGGGTCGCCCGCCCGCGTCGTCACCTTTGGGGCTCTCCGCGCGCCGGCACCACGGCGAACAGCGTCATCAGCAGGATCTTGGCGTCGAGCCACAGCGACCAGTTCTCGATGTAGTAGTTGTCCCACTCGACGCGATCGACGAGCGAGGTGTCGCCGCGCAGGCCGTGGACCTGTGCCCATCCCGTGATCCCGCACTTGACCCGGTGGCGCTCCGGATAGCGATGGACCCGGTGGGCGAACAGACGCACGTACGACTCGCGCTCGGGACGCGGGCCGACCATCGACATGTCCCCCTTCAGCACGTTGAAGAGCTGCGGAAGCTCGTCGATCCCCCAGTTCCGCAGCACCGAGGTGAGTCGGCTCGTTCGCTCCCCGCGGGCCGAGTCGCCGCCCGACGAGTTCGTCGGGGCCTCGGTGGCGTCGCTGGCGCCTCCCATGCCGCCGATCGTCCGCGCCGCCCAGCCGGCGTCCGCCTCCCCGTGCTCCTCGGGGTTGAGGTTCATCGTGCGGAGCTTGAGCATGTCGAACTCCCTGCCGTCGAGGCCGACGCGGCGCTGGCGGAACAGGATCGGCCGGCCGATCGTGATCAGGACGCTCAAAACGCCGAAGATGAGGAGCGGCGACATGATCATGATCGTGAGCAGCGCGAGCACCCGATCGACCGCGTACTTGACCGCGAACTGCCATCCGCGGGGGTTCGTGGGATAGATGCTCAAGAGCGGCAGCCCGCCGATCCGATCGAGCACCATCCGATCGGGGATGCCCTCGAACATCCGCGGCACGATCGAGACCGCCACCCCCAGCTTGCGCAGCCGTTCGGAGATCGCCAGGTCGACGTCGTGCGGCGCCGTGGAGAAGCTGATGATCGCGTGCTGCACCCCGTGCTCCGCCACTACCCGCTCCACCTCCGCCGTCGAGGCAAGCACCGGGACCGGTGAGCCGCCCTCGATCGGGTACGGGTTGTCGTCGACGAACCCGATCGGCACGAGGCCGATCGCGGGCTTCTCGACCAGCCGCTGGGCGATCACGTGTCCCACCCGGCCGGCGCCGACGATGAGCGTCGGACGGCCCTCCAGCCCGCGCCTTCGCGACATCCGCTCGGCGATCTGGACGCCTCCGCGGCCAGCCGTCATGTAGGCCACCGCGAACAGCCATTCGCGAACCGCCTGGGAACCGGCGAAGGCGTTGTCGGTGACCAGCACGCGGAAGAAGGTGAGCGCCATCGCAGCGACCGCCGCCGCCGAGACGACGGTGCGGACGTCGTCGAGGAAGCCCGGGTGAGCGCGCGGCCGGTACATGCCACGGAAGCCCAGGAGCAGCAGCACGAGCGGCGGGTAGGCGATCAGCCAGCCGGCCCCTCCCACCGGGACCCCCGCGGCTCCGGCGGTCAGCAGCTGCGCCGCGCTGGCCACGGCGAGCATCACCGCGTCGACCACGAAGTCGCGCTCGTGAGGGCGAACCCCTCGCGGGCGCTCGCTGTCGGGGGCCAGGTTCCCTTCGTCCGGCTTGGCGGGCCGCGATTCGGCCTCGGTGGTGGTCTCCGGGTACGGGGATCGCATTCTCAAGCCCAACAAGGTCGACATGAACGTAGCCCTATGGTCGCCGATCTGCGCATTTTTCGCTAGCCCTGCATCGCTTCTGCCGTTGGGCACGAACAGAGGTTGCGGCATCGCGCCGAAAGCCTCCTGGCGCGTCCCTGACTTCGCCCATGGTACTCGGGCCCTGGGTATCTAGCGGGTGCGGGGGCGCGGCGCGAGCGCCTCGACCCAGTCCCAGCGCCTTCCGCACAAACGCCGCGCCCGCGCAACCCGATATCGGGAGATGCGTGTCGCGGCGACGTCCTGCCGGCTGAGCACGAGAGGGCCGACGGGGCTCGGTTCGCCGCCGCTTCCGGGATGGAGATCGGGCGGGTGAAAGTCGACCGCGACTTCGTGTTCGCCGCGATCGAGGCGAACTCGACCGAGCGAGACGTACTCGCCTTCGTTGTTGAGCTCATGCCGTATGTCATCGACCGGCCGGCCGTCGACCTGAAGGTCGACCTCTGGGCGCACCGAGCCGCGTAACCAGAGCTCGTAGGTGCCCGGCTTCGCGACCCGAACCGAGGCCCGCAACGCGCCGGCGGTGACCGGCAGCAGGCTCCGCGGATGCCCGGTCCACTGCCAGGCGCTGGGGTGAGCCGTTCCGCGGGGGCGGGCGATGCGCACCGGCGCGCGGCGAACCGCCGCCAGCTCCCCGCCGGGCCCGGCTTCTCGGGCCAGCCGGCGCACCATCCGGCACCCCGCGATCCCCCCGGGGTCCGTCGCGGTGCCCAGGCCACGGTGCTCGATCAACCGTCGCCGGTATGCGGCGTGGCGCTGCCACACCTCGTAGAACTCGCCCCGCCAGATCAGCCGGTACGGGGACGGCGGCCGGCTCTGGGCGGGCGAGCGACGCAACACCAGGGTCCGGTAGACGAGCAAGCCGCTCAGCCGGAACCGGTCGGTGTCGGCCGTCATCCCCTTGCCCAGGGTGCCCCCGCCGATCAGCGGCACGACCCGCCGGCGCAGCTCCGATGCCCCCTCGGGCGCTGCGTCACGGAGAAAGTGGCGCGCGCCGTAGGGCTCGTACTCGGTCATCAATGTCGGACCCTGTCCCGCGATCACATGACCGATCGTCTGGAGCTCCGCGAGCTGATCCCGGGGAGCTAGGTTGACGTCGCGGTACGCGAGGGCGTTCGACCACAAGACCCCGACCGTGATCGCCGTGAACAGGGCCGCCGACCCGAGCCTGGTGCGCCCCCGCAACCGGCCTGCGGCGATCATCGCGGCGAACGGCAGGCACGACGCCGCGATCGCGAATCCCTTCGCCGCCAGCCACGGCGAGCCCAGGAGCCAGGTCGCCACGGCCACCGCGACGGACCCGCCGACGTAGAGGGCAATGCCGAGCGCCCGCCTCGCCACCGCGAGGGCGACGCCGGCCCCGGCTGCGATCACGACGAGCACGATCAGGGTCGTGGAGAGCGGCACGAGCTCCGGGTCGAACCGAAAGTCTCCGGCCGGCCAGATCCCGGCCAGATGCGCCGGGCTGAGCGGCGCGATCAGGTTCCCGAGCTGCGCGTCGCTCGTGAACGCATGCCGGAATGGCGACACGAATCCCGCCAGCGCGAGCGCCGGGGTGGCCGCCACCACGATGGCCACGGCAACGCCGAGGACGCCGCGCCTCGAGGGGGTCGGCATCCTGGTCCAGAGCCGGACGCACAGCAGAGCAAGCGCCGGCACGAGCCAGACGATCCCGGCGAGGCTGAGCACGTCGGCCAGCGCGATCGCGACGATCAGGGGTGGAATCGCGAGCTTGAGGGTCGCGCCCCGCCGGACCCCAGCGACCAAGGCGAACCCCGTCGCCACCGCCGCCGCGGCCAGGACCTCCTTCATCCCGCCCCAGAGGACGTCGCCGTAGAGGATCGCCGACTGCGCGGCGATCGCCGCGATCAGCGCCCGAACCCACGGCTCGGGGACGAGCGGGCGGGCGAGCGCCCAAAGCGCGAGCGCACCCATGGCGGCGAGCACGGCCATGTAGGGAGCGACGAGCCAGGCGGGATCGACTCCCACGATTCGCGACCCGATCGCGAGCGGCACCATCGCGCCGACCGGATAGCCCTTCCCGAGCGTGAACGAGAGCGTCGCTTCGTACGTGGAGGGCGGCAGATGGCCGACGCCGCGTCCGTGCTCGGCGAGCCGATCCGTGATCGCGAGCCAGGTGGCCGTGTCGTCGAGCTTGATGAACCCCGCGAACGTCGCCTGGCCCGAGAGCACGATCGGCGCCCCGAAGGCGGCGAACACGACGAGCGCTGCGAGCAGCGCCCAGCGCTCGCCTTCGCCCTTTCGCGGATCGCGTCGACGGGCCCGCGCCGCGGCCAACGCCCAACCGCCGGCCCCGGCCGCGATCGCGAGCGGCAGCGCCACCGCGGAGGCGGACCCCAGCAGAAGGGTCGGCTCACCCACCGCGATGATCGCGCAGAGTCCGAGCCCGGGCAGCAAGACCCGCGGGATTGAGATCCCGACGACCGCCTCAACGAGCAGGCCCCACCCCGCGCAGAGCGCGAGCAGCAGCAGCGGAAAGAGCGCCCACGAGGTGAGCACCGGGGGATTCTCGCTCTCGCGCTAGCTCGGCGCTGCCTCAGCCTCGAAGTCCGAGGTCCTGGGCGTACTTGTCCGCGTATTCCGGGCGCTTGGCGAGCACGTCTTCGACGTAGCTCCGCGTCTCGGGGAAGCGGATCGAGTCGAGGTCGAGGTCGGACCCACCCCACTCGTCGACGTTGCCCGTCCCCGCGTTGTAGGCGGCCAGCGCGGCGACCTCGTTGCCGCCGTAGCGCTGCAGCAGATAGCGCAGGTAGTAGGACCCATAGCTGATGTTGATCTCCGGGTCGGAGAGGTCGCCGGTGACGAATTGGGTCCCTCCGCTGAGGTGCGCGATCACGTGCGCCGTCCTCGGCGTGATCTGCATCAGGCCGAGCGCGCCGGCGCTCGATCTCTGGTCCTCGCGGAACTTCGATTCCTCGTAGATCACCGCGGCGATCAGCGCGGGGTCGAGATCCTTCTGCGCCGCCTGCTGGCGAATGATGTCGTCGTGGCGAAGCGGGAGGGTCAGCTCACGGATCGCCTTCTCGAAGTCGATCTGGGTGATCGCGATCGCCACCCCGCCGCCGAGCAGCGCCGCGACTAGGAGCAGGGTCCAGCGCCTCCGTCGCGAGCGGGCCCGCTGCGAGGTCGGAAGCCGCGATCGCAATCCTCGCGTGGCGGTGCGCGTGGGGCTCATCGGTCCTCCCGCGAGTTCGCCGCGAGCAGCGAGAAGACCCGTTCGACTTCTCCCTCGAGCTCGATCAGCGAGCCGTCATTCGGGATCACGTGGGTGGCCCGCCGCGCCTTCTCGCCCTGCGCGAGCTGGCGCTCGTTTCGGCCCGCCAGCAAGCTGGTGCCGCGGGCCGTCGCCCGCCCGGCCCGGGCCTCGTCCGCGGCGACCACCGCGACCGTCGCGTCGAACGCCGGCTCCATCCCGGCCTCGAACAGCAGCGGCACCTCGACCACCGCGAGGCTCGTCCCGGAAGCGAGGGAGCGACGCCAGTCGACGATCCGCCGGGCGACGAGCGGGTGGAGCGTCGACTCGAGCCAGGCGAGCTCCTCCGGGCGCTCGAAGACGACCGCGCCGATCCGCTCGCGGTCCAGGCGGCCGTTCGCGAGCACGTCCGGTCCCCATCGCTCGACGAGGCGGGATCGCACCGCCGGGTCCTCGAGCAGCTCGTGGACGACCGCGTCGCTGGACAGGGTGGCGGCGCCGAACCGCGCAAACGCCGCCATCGCCTCGGACTTGCCCGCCGCGACGCCGCCCGTCAGGCCGACGAACGGCGGCTCCGAGGCGCGACGCTGGTCCTTCGGCGGCGAGGGCTGATGCTTGGGCGGCGGTGACACCGTCCTAAGTCTCGCATCACCCCTCGGCGTCTTCGATGGGCTCGTCGCCCGTCCCCGGCGCGGACTCGGACGCCGGCGGCTGCGCCGGGAAGACCTCCTCGGAGACATCGAGATCGGGCACCTCGTCGGGCGCCGCCTCCGCCTCCGACTCCCCGGTGAGCTCCGGGGGCATCAGGTCTCGAAGGGGGAGGTTCTGGGACTCGGCGCGCTTGACGCTGAGGGAGATCCGGCGGCGACTCTCGTCGATCTCGAGGATCCTCACCCATACCTGGTCACCGGGCGAGACGACCTCGCTCGGGCTCTCGACGTGATGCTCGGCGAGCTCT
>DATGAF010000076.1:0-29397 GCA_035313645.1 Solirubrobacterales bacterium | reverse complement strand
TCGCCGCCGCCCGACCCCCTTGACTCGTTCTGCATACTGCCGCCCGAGCCGCCGCCCTTCATCGACTGATCGCCCATCGACGAGCCGTTCATCGAGCCGCCGTCCATGCCCATCGACTGCATGGCCTCGACCGCCTTGGGCGAGCCGGGGATCGTCAACCCGGGGACGCTCTCGGCGGAGAACGCGACGCCGAGCCCGAGTACCAGCAGCAACAGGGTGATGCCGCGGTTGGCGACTGCCTTCCACGGCAGAAGCTTCTCCACGGCGATCAGGGCGGCGATGAACGCCATCCAGCCGAGGCTCATGGCGCCGAGCGCGAACAGGGCCGCCATCAGCGCCCAGCAGCAGCCGACGCACCACCCTCCGTGGATGAGGCCCATCCGAAGGGCGCCGAGCCGCCCCGGCCGCCAATGCGTCATCAGGAACATGAACGGGCTGCGGCAGTGCCGCAGGCACACGTCCTTGAGCGGGGTGAGCTGGTAGACGGCCGCGGCGAGGATCACGCCGCCCGCCAGGTAGGGGCCCGCGTTGTCCCACGAGAACGCGTCGCCGGTCGCGGCCTTCCCGAGCTGGAAGATGCCGTAGCCCAGGAGCCCCGCCGACGCCCACGTGATCAGGTACCCCCCGATGAACAGGGTGGTGGCGCCGACCGGCACCGCCTGCCCGCGCTCGCGCCGCCCCTCCTGGATCCGGACGTGCATGACCACCATCGGCGCGATCGACGGGAACATCATCGCCGCCATCATCGCCACCCAGACGCCGATGAAGAAGCCGAGCGTTCCGGGGTCCGTGCCCGGTCCGGCGTCCATGCCGCTCATCTGGTCGCTGGTCAGCGCCCAGGCGATCGCCGCCAGCGCGACGAGCAGGCCGATGAGCCCGAGCTGGATCAGCCCGGGAAGGGGCGGCGCGCGCCGGATTGACGCGGATTCCATCCGGGTTGCTCGAGCGAGTCGGGCCTAGCCGCGCCCGGGGGCCGCGCCCTCGCCCATCTCGCTTGCGAACTCGTAGTCGGCCGTCTCGCCGTAGATCGCCTCGAACTCCTGCCCGAGGACGTTGAAGTGGCCGCCCGACTTGCCGACGCGGAACTCGGGGGCGAAGCCGAAGGCCGCGTTTCGCACGGTCGTCTCGCTGTTCGATCCCGGCGGGCCCGCCAGCGGCTCGAAGCCGAAGTCGACTCCGGTGACGGAGGCCGACGGCCGGTCGCCGTCGGAGAACGACACGGCGCCTCGCTCCATTCCGAGCCATTCGTCCGTGAGCGCCGCGAAGTCGGCGAACGGGCCTCCCTCCTCGCCCTTCAGGATTCGCTCCAGCGCATTCGCCTGCTCGTCGGAGGCACCCTCGTCGACGACGATCCCAAGCTGCCAGCCCCCCGCCGTGAGGTTCGATGGGAAGTAGTTGACGAGGCAGATGCTGACGCCGGAGAGGTCGGTCTCGTCGAGATTGCCGTCAGCGACGTGGAAGACGCCAACCCCGCGGCAATGGCCGTCATCGCTGGTCGGCGGGTTGTCGGTGGGGCAGGGACAGAGCAGGTGGCAGGAACAGGCCGCCAGGTAGGTCCCCGAGATGCGCCAAGACATCGAATCTCCTTCCGTTGGGTGCCCGCCGAGGACACCCTAGATTGCGGCGCCGGTGTCGTCAAGCAGCGCGTCAAGGCGTCAGCTCATAGCCTTGGCGAGTGCCCGACGACGAGCGGATCCTCGATCGGTTCGTGCGGCTCTGCGAGATCCCCAGCCCGACCGGAGCCGAGCGCGCGGTCGCCAACGCGGTGCTGGCGGAGCTCCGCGACCTGGGCGTCGAGGCGACCGAGGACGGGGCCGCGGGCCCGGCGCGGGCCGGTGCCGGGAACCTGATCGGCAGGATCCCCGGCCAGCGGGAGGCGTGGGTCATGTTCGCCTGCCACCTCGACACCGTCCCCCACCCGGGGGCGGTCGAGGTGATCCTCGACAACGGGGTATTCCGAAGCCGCGGCGAGACGATCCTCGGCGCGGACAACAAGGCGGCGGTCACGGTGCTGGTCGAGCTCGCGGCGCGCCATTCGGTCAGCCCGCCCCCGATCGGGCTGGAGCTCGTGTTCACGGTGGCGGAGGAGGACGGCCTGCGCGGCGCGAAGGAGCTCGACCTCGCGTCGCTGCGGTCGTCGTTCGGCTTCGTCATCGACCACGCGAGCCCGATCGGCGAGGTGATCAGCGCCGCGCCCACCTACAAGCGCCTCGACGCCGAGTTCGAGGGTCACGAGGCGCACGCGGGGATCCGGCCGGAGGAGGGACGGAACGCCATTCGCGCCGCGGCGAGCGCGATCGCCCAGATGGAGCTCGGACGCATCGACGACGAGACGACCGCGAACGTGGGCGTGATCGCGGGGGGCACGGCGTCGAACGTGGTCCCGCGCCGCTGCCGCGTGGAGGGCGAGGCCCGCAGCCTCGACGAGGAGAAGGCGAGCACGGCGATCGGCGCGATGGTGGACGCGTGCACGTGGGCCGCCGGCGAGCACGAGTGCGACGTCGACGTCGAGGTCACCGAGATGTTTCGCGGCTACCGGCTCTCCTCGCGCTCTGCGCCCGTGTCGGTTGCGCGGACGGCGCTCGAGCGCTGTGGGGTCGAGCCGCGCGAGGCCGCCACCGGAGGAGGCAGCGACGCGAACGCGCTGGCGGCGGCGGGCTTCGAATGCGTGCTCCTCGCAAACGGCACCGAGGCCAACCACACCCCTGACGAGAGCGTGGCCGCCGAGCGCATCGGGCAGATGCTCGAGGTCTGCGAGGCGATCGTTCGAGAGGCCGCCGCGCGGTGCTGAGCCTGCGCCGTGGACGCGTGATCTCGACCGATCCACTCACGGTCGACGTCGGCGGCGAGCGCCGGGCGGCGTGGGCGGACGCCTCGCTGGTCGGCGAGGTCGCCGAGGGCGACGAGGTGATCGTCAACACGGCGGCGCTCGATCTGGGCCTGGGATCGGGCGGCTTCGACGTCGTCCACGCGAACCTCACGCGCGGGCTGGAGGCGGGCGACGAGGCGCGTCCGGGCGCCCACGTCATGAAGCTGAACTACACCTCGCTCCAGCACCCCGTCGAGCCAGCGGAGGTGCCCCTGGAAGGAGAGGGCGAGGGCGTTCATCCGGCGGCTGCCGAGCAGAACCGGGATCAGGAGGCCCCCAGCGCGGATGGTCCCTCGCCGCCGGTGCTGGTCCTGCCTCTCCACGGCCACCTCGCCCCGGCGACCTGGGCCGCCGCCCAGGCACGGCCCGGGGTCGGAATCGGCTACGTGCAGACGGCCGGGGGCGCTCTCCCCGGGTCGCTCTCGCGCGACGCCGCGGAGCTTCGCCGCCGCGGCCTGCTCGCCGGGCACCTCACCGCAGGGCCCGCCTACGGAGGCGAGCACGAGGCGATCACCGTGCTCGGCGGTCTCGACGCGGCGGCACGCCGGTTGGGGTGGGAGGCGATCGTCTGCGGCCCGGGCCCGGGGATACTCGGCTCGGCGACCGCCTACGGCCACGGCGGGATCGCGGCCCTCGAGAACGCCCACGCGGCGCTGGCGCTCGGCCTGCCCACGCTCCTGTCGCCGCGGCTCTCGGGATCGGATCCCCGCTCCCGCCACCGGGGCCTCTCCCATCACACCGAGGCGGTGCTCGACCTCCTGCTCGGGTCGGTTCGCGTCCCGGTGCCCGAGCTCGAGCTCGAGGGCTGGCCAACCGGCGACGAGGGAAGCGATCCGGTCGACCTGCCGAGCGTCCTCGACGCCCTTCATCGCGTCTGCGACGAGCGCCACGACGTGGCGGTCGCGCCGGTCGACCTCGACGGCTACGCGACCAGCGGACTGCCGGCGCGCACGATGGGCCGGACGCTCGTCGACGACCCCCTCTTCTTCGCGGCTCCGCTCGCGGCCGGCGCGGCGCTGGCGGGCGCGATCGGGGTATAGGGACGCCCATGGAGCGGATCGGCTCGAGGGCGGTGTATGAGGGCAAGATCGCCAGGGTTCGGATCGACGAGTTCCGCTACCGCGACGGATCGACCTCCGAGCGCGAGGTCGTGGGGCATCCCGGCGCCGTGGCGATGCTCGCAGTCGACGAGCGCCACCTGTATCTGGTTCGCCAGCCGCGCGAGGCGGTCGACGAGGAGGCGCTGCTCGAGCTCCCCGCGGGGAAGCTCGACGTCGAGGGCGAGGAGCCGCTTGACTGCGCGAAGCGCGAGCTGGCCGAGGAGATCGGGAAGGCGGCCTCCGAGTGGCGTGAGCTCAAGCGCTTCTACACCAGCCCGGGCTTCGCCGAGGAGCAGGTGATCCTGTACCTGGCCGCCGGGCTCGACGACGTGCGGGCCGACCCGGGCGAGGAGGAGCGGCTGGAGATCGTCCCCTGGGAGCTCGATCGGCTCGACGCCGCGATCGAGGAGTGCCGCGATTCGAAGTCGCTGATCGGGATGCTCCTGTTACGCGATCTCCGTCGAGCCGGCGCCGCATAGGCGGTTGCACCGGAAGGGGAGCTCCCACGAGGGGGCGAACCTCCGCGCATGGCGATCGCCGTTCCAGAGCGTGATCGAGACCAGGGCGCGGGCGCCGTCGAGGCGCCCTTCGAGGCCCTGGTGCTCGACTTCCTGGCGCACCTGGAGTTCGAGCGCGGCCTGGCCATGAACACCCTCGCGGCCTACCGGACCGACCTCCTCCAGTACGGCGCCTTTCTCGCCAAGCGGCACCGGGCGGCCACCGAGGCCGATCGAGGCGATGTAGCCGACTTCCTCGCCGACCTCGCCACCGGTAAGGGCCAGCCCGCATGCTCGGCCGCGACGATCAACCGCAAGGCGGCATGCCTTCGCTCCTTCTACCGCCACCTGCGACGCGAGGAGCTGGTCACCGACGATCCCACCGCGGCGCTGAGCCCACCGGCGAAGAGCCGGAAGCTTCCCCGCGTCCTGAGCTACGCGGAGGTGAAGCGGCTGATCGAGAGCGTCGGGGGCGGAGACGCGATCGCGCTTCGCGACCGGGCGCTGCTGGAGGTGATGTACGGGTGCGGCCTGCGGGCTTCGGAGGCGGTGGGCCTCGACGTGAACGACGTCGACCTGCGCCGGGCCTTCGTCCGCCCGCACGGCAAGGGCAACAAGGAGCGCATCGTCCCGATCGGCCGCGAGGCCGGCGGAGCGGTCACGCGGTACCTGCGCGCCGGCCGTCCGGAGCTGATCGGCTCGCGCCCCCAATCGAGGCTCTTCGTGAACTTCCGGGGCGGCCCCCTCACCCGGCAGGGCCTCTACAAGATCATCCAGCGCCACGCGAGGGAGATGGGGCTTGACGGAAGGATGAGCCCCCACACGCTGCGGCACTCGTTCGCCACCCACCTACTGTCGGGCGGCTGCGACCTGCGCTCGGTCCAGGAGATGCTCGGGCACGCGGACGTCGCGACGACTCAGCTCTACACCCACCTGTCCGGCGAGCGGATCAAGGAGGTCTACTTCAAGGCCCACCCGCGCGCCGTCGGGCGCTAGCCGAGGGAGGTCTGGATGTCGCCGTCGCTCACCGTGGTTCCTCCGACCGGCGCCGCCCGAGGCTCCTCATCCGACGCTTCCCCGGCGGGGCCTGTCGGCGACTCCGGCGAGAGCCGGCCGGGTTCGCGGGAGCGCCGCGCCGAGTCCACGGGCGTGCGCCGCTGGGTGTGCACGAGAGGCGAGGACGGGCGATATCGGACCACGCCGGTGCGGGGCATCTGGCTGGACGGGGCACTCGTCTTTCGGGCCGGCGACGAGCGGCTTGCCGGCGCCGAGCCGGCGGGAGCTCCGGCCGCGATCGTCCAGCTCGAGGACGGGGAGCGAATGACGCTGATGGAGGGGAGCGCGAGCCTGGTGACGGAGCCCACGATGCTGGCGCGCTTCGAATCCGAGCTCGGGGCGAAGTACGGCGTCCAGTCCGACGCCGGCGACCGGGAAGCCGCCGTCTACGCGCTGCGGGTTTAGTAGAACAACTCGGGCATGCCCGAGCTGCCCGAGGTCGAGACGATTCGACGCCAACTCGAGCCCGCGCTCCGCGGGCGGCGGATCGAGTCGGCGGAGGTGCTCGATCCGCGCTGGAGCCGGCCGGTTGCGCCGCGGGAGATCGAGCTCGCGCTCGCCGGGCGGCGGATCGAGCGCGTCGAGCGGCGCGGCAAGTACCTGCTGCTCGGGCTCGACGGGGGACGGACGCTGGCAATGCACCTCAGGATGACCGGCAACGTGCTCCTCGCCGGCGGCGAGCCGGAGGTCGCGGGCGGTGAGGGGGCGGTGAGGGCCGGGGCGGTGGCGGACGAGGCGAGCATCGCCCCGCGGCATCTGCGGGCGGTGCTTCGGCTCGAAGGCGGGACGCGCCTCCTCTTCACCGACCCGCGCCGATTCGGCCACGGCGTGGTCCTCGGCGACGCGGAGCTCGATCGCTATCTCGGCTCGCGGCTCGGGGTCGAGCCGCTCTCCGACGCGCTCACCGCGGACGAGCTGTGTCGCCTGGCGGCGGGAAGGCGGGCGCCGCTCAAGTCGTTCCTCTTGAACCAGCTCGGAATCGCGGGGATCGGGAACATCTACGCCGACGAAGCGCTCCACCGGGCGGCCCTTCATCCGCTCTCTCCGGCGGGTTCCATGAAGCCGCAGGACTGCGAGCGTCTGCGGCGCGGGATCGTCGAGGCGCTCGAGGCGGGGCTTCGAAGGGGCGGCGCCTCGGTGGACGACTACCGCGACGCGCGCGGCGCGCGCGGGACGATGCAGGACGAGTTCCTGGTGCACGCCCGAGAGGGTGCGCCGTGTCCGCGCTGCGGCGCGGAGATCCGCCGGATCGTCGTCGCCGGGCGATCGACGTACTTCTGCCCGTCCTGCCAGCGGCGCCTGCGGCGTCGGCGGCGTCGCGCCGCGCCCCGAGTCGTCCGGTGAGCGCGCCGGTTTCCCCGCCCGCGGGCTTCGCGGTCGGCCATTGGACCGACGCCGACGGCGCCACCGGGTGCAGCGTGGTGATCCCGCCGCCGGGGAGTCGCGGCGGCGTGGACGTGCGCGGCGGCGGCCCCGGCACGCGGGAGACGGACGTGATCGGCCCGTTTGCGGGGACGAGCGAGGTGACCGCCGTCCTCCTGACCGGGGGGAGCGCGTTCGGGCTGGCGGCGGCCGACGGGGTGGTCCATTGGCTGGAGGAGAGCGGGATCGGCTACGCGACGCCCGGCGGCATCGTCCCGATCGTCCCGGCGGCGGTCGTCTACGACCTCGCGGAGGGAGATCCCCGGGCGCGCCCCGGCCCCGAGGCCGGGTATGCGGCATGCGCCTCCGCGGTGCCGGGGATCCCGGAGCGCGGTCGCGTGGGAGCCGGGACCGGTGCCGCCGTCGGCAAGATCCTCGGCCGCGAGCGCGCCACGCCGGGGGGCGTCGGCTACGCCGCGGCGATGAGCGGGCGCGGCGAGACGGTGGCCGTGCTCGCGGTCGTGAACGCGTTCGGCGACGTGATCGGCGAGGACGGACAGGTGCTCGCGGGGCCGAGGGGCGAGGAGGCCGGGGCGCTCTCTACGGCGGCCCTGGTCGCGGCGATGGAGGGGCCGCCGGACTGGTCGCGGCTCGAGGAGCGGAACACGACGCTCGCCTGCGTGATGACCGACGCGGCGCTCGACAAGGCCGCCTGCTCCCGCGTCGCCCGGATGGCGAGCGGCGGTGTCGCCCGCGCCGTCGATCCGGTCCACTCCGACGTCGACGGGGACGTGGCGTTCTGTCTCGCGTCGGGGGCCGGCGACACCGACCGCTTCGGTCCGATCTCGATCGGGACGATCGCCGCGACGATCACCGCCGCGGCGGTGCGCGACGCGGTCGCTCCGGCGACCTCCTCGGGTCCGCCTCCGGCGTCACCGGGGTAGAGCGCCGGCGGGCGGCAGGTCGCACTGGAATCGCCGGCCGTACGTCCGGTTGCGGCGTCATCGTTCGCCCGCATGCCGGGGACGTACAAGACCGAGGCGGTGGTCCTGCGCTCGATCCGCTACGGGGAGGCGGATCGCGTCCTTCACCTCTACAGCTCGTCGCGCGGAAGGATCAGCGCGATCGCGAAGGGATCGCGACGCCCACGCTCGCGGTTCGGCGGCCGGTTGGAGCCGTTCTTTCGCCTCGACCTCGTGCTCCACGAGGGGCGGGGCGAGCTGGCGACGGTAACGGCTGCCGCGACCGTCGACGCCCATCCCCGCCTTCGCTCCAGCGGCCCGGCGCTGATGGCGGCGGCCCGCGCCTGCGACGTCGTGCTGCGCCTCCTCGACTCCGTTGAGGCCAATCCGCCCGCGTACAACCTGCTCTGCCGCTACCTGGCGCTGCTCGACGGCCAGGAGTCGGTGGGGGGCGACGGGGCGGGGGACGGCGCGGCGGGGCCCGCCACCGCGCTCGCCTTCCGGCTGAAGCTGGCGCTCGCCGCGGGCTTCAGCCCCGAGCTCGCGTCCTGCGCGCGCTGCGGGGAGCGGGATGGGCTCAGCGCGTTCTCCGGGGCGGCGGGCGGAGTCGTCTGCGCGGCGTGTGAGCGGGGCGCCTTCGCTCTCTCGCCGGAGGCGCACTGGTTCATGGTCGAGGCGCTCGGTCGCCCGATCGCCGCCGCCCCCGCCGCCTCCGAGCGCGCCCTGCTCCAGGTGGCGCGGGCGGTCACCGAGACGCTTGAGTACCACGCGCACGTGCATCTGCGCGCGGCCGCCTGAGCGGTCGGCCGCGGTCAGTCCTTCGGCCGGTAGAGCCGCTCGGTGACCCGAAGCTGGATCGCCCGCGGCGCGGGCTGGGTGGCGCGGATGAACCAGCGAATGGCGCGGCCGGGGATGATCGAGCGCCGCCCTCGGTCGTAGGCCTCGAGCGCCTCCCGCACGACCTCCTCCGCCGAGATCTGCCCCGGCACGACGCCGGTTCGCGACGAGTCGTATCCGGCGACTCCCTGCCATTCCGTCGGCACGGGCCCGGGGTTCACGCACAGGACGCGGACGCCGGTGCCCCGCAGCTCGGTGTGGAGCGCGTCGGTCAGGCTGATCGCGAAGGCCTTGGTCGCGGCGTAGACGGATTCGTAGGGGATCGGCTGCATGCCGGCGGAGGAGGCGACGTTGATGATGCCGCCGCTGCGGCGCTCGACCATCCCCGGAAGGAAGGCGTGGGTGAGGGTGACGATCGCCTCGCAGTTGAGCCGGACCTGCTCGGCGTCGCGGTCGGGATCGTGCTCGAGGAACGGTCCCGAGGTCCCGAAGCCGGCGTTGTTGACGAGCAGGTCGACCTCCGCGCCGAGGGCGTCCACGTGCTCGCGGAGCGATGCCGCCTCGCGCGCGAGGTCGCACGGGATCGGGTGCGCGGTGGTCGGCAGCTCGGAGGCGAGCCGCTCGAGGCGGTCGGCGCGGCGGGCGACGAGCACCAGGTCATGGCCACGGGCGGCGAGCTGGCGCGCGAATTGTTCGCCAATTCCCGAGGAAGCGCCGGTCACGAGTGCTGTTTCGGGCATGGGTGGACCCTATTCTCTCCTTCGAGGTGTCGGCGGTCTCGAGCAAGTCACAAGCGGTCGCGGCGAGGTCCCTCGAGGATCGCGTGCGCGCGTGGGAGCGGGAGTACCTGTGGGAGAGGGGGACCCCGTCGTATCCGGCGATCCGCCGTGAGCCGGAGGCCGACAGCCCGATGCGCACGCCGTTTCAGCGCGACCGCGATCGGATCGTCCACTCGAAGGCGTTCAGGCGCCTCAAGCACAAGACGCAGGTGTTCATCGCCCCGGAGGGGGATCACTACCGCACCCGGCTCACGCACACGCTGGAGACGTGCGGGATCGCGCGAAGCGTCGCCCGCGCGCTGGGCCTGAACGAGGACCTGGCGGAGGCGATCTGCCTCGGCCACGACCTCGGGCACCCGCCGTTCGGCCACATCGGCGAGGAGGCTCTCGACGAGGCGCTCCGCGAGCACGCCGGGCGGAGCTTTCGCCACAACCGGCAGTCGCTTCGCGTCGTCGACGTGCTGGAGCGCGATGGGCGGGGGCTCAACCTCACCGAAGCTGTGCGCGACGGGATCCTCAATCACACGGGGCCCGCGGAGCCGCTCACGCTCGAGGGGAAGGTGGTCCGGCTCGTCGACCGCGTCGCCTACATCAACCACGACTTGGACGACGCGCTGCGCGCTGGGATCGTCGCGCCCGACGACCTGCCGGCCGGCGAGATCGAGCTGCTGGGCACGACGGGGGCGAGCCGGATCGACACCCTCGCGAGGGACATCGTCGAGCGCTCGCACGAGGCCGGGGACATCGTGCAGAGCGAGGAGATCGGGCTGGCGATGCGGGTGCTGAGGGAGTTCATGTTCGAGCGCGTGTATTTGGGGGCGGAGGCCCGCAGCGAGCACGAGCGGGTCCACCGCACGGTGCGGGGGCTCTTCGACCACTACGTCGAGCGTCCCGAGGAGGTGCCGGAGGGGGCCGGCGGGGCCGACGAGGTCCAGCGGATCACCGACTACGTGGCGGGGATGACGGATCGGTTCTGCATCGCCACGTTCAAGCGGATCGCGCTCCCGGAGGAGAGCCGGGTGTGAGCAAGTTCACGCCGGAGACGGTGGATCGCGTCAAGGAGGCCGCCGACGTCGTCGAGATCGTCTCCGCGTACACCGACCTGCGGCGCGCGGGCGAGCGCTTCATGGGGCTGTGCCCGTTCCACGAGGAGCGGACACCGTCGTTCTCGGTCGATCCGCGGGAGAAGCTCTACCACTGCTTCGGGTGCGGCGTGGGGGGCGACGTGATCAAGTTCGTCGAGGAGAAGGAAGGGCTGTCGTTCCCGGAGGCGGTGGAGGCGCTCGGCGACCGTTACGGGGTCGAGGTGGAGCGCGAGAGGGACGACCCGCGCGCGGAGGAGGCGCGCCGGCGGCGGATCAGGCTCAGCGAGGTGCTCGAGCGAACGGCCCAGTTCTACGCGCACTATCTGTGGGAGTCGGAGGAGGCGGCGAAGGCGCGGGAGTACCTGGCGGGACGGGGGCTGGGCGAGGAAGTCCTGCGAGGATTCGGGGTGGGGTACGCGCCAAGCGCGTGGGATCAGGTGCTGACGCGGGGGCAGACGGCGGGGTACTCGGTGGCGGAGCTGCTCGCGGCGGGCCTGGCGCAGAAGGGGCGTAAGGGAGGGCACTACGACCGGTTCCGGGCGCGGATCATCTTCCCGGTGCGCGATGGGCGCGGGCGGGTGCAGGGGTTCGGCGCACGCGCGCTCCGAGCCGACTCGAAGCCGAAGTACTTGAACTCGCCGGAGGGCGAGCTCTACCGGAAGGGCCGCACGCTGTACGGGATCGATCGGGCGCGCGGCGCGATCGCGAAGACTGAGCGAGCCGTGGTGGTCGAGGGATACACGGATGTGCTCGCCGCGCACCAGGCGGGGATCGAGGAGACGGTGGCGGTGATGGGGACGGCGATCACCCCGGATCAGCTCCAGCAGCTCTCTCGGTACACCGAGGAGGTGGTGCTCGCGTTGGACGCGGATCGGGCGGGGCGGGCGGCGATGCTGCGGGCGCAGCGCGTTGCCGGGAGCCGGAAGCTGCGGCTGCGGGTGGCGACGATGCCGGTCGGCGAGGACCCGGCGCAGATGCTGGAGGGCGGCGACGCCCGGCGGGTGAGGGAGCTGCTCGAGGGAGCGGTCGAGCTGCCGGAGTTCCACGTGCGCCTGGCGCTCGACGAGGCGGACCTGTCCTCGCCGGCGGGGCGCGACCGGGCGCTCGACGAGGTAGTGCCGGTGCTGGCGGCGATGGGGGAGTCGATCAGCCGCGACGAGCTGGCGCGGCTGATCGCCGACCGGCTCGATGCGGATCCGGGGCTGGTGACGCGGCGGGTGACGGGGGAGAGGCGAGGTGAGCGTGCGGGGGTGGCGCGATCTCCGGCGGCGGCGCCCGTGGGGGACGGCGGGGCGGAGCCGCCGCGGGCGCTCAGTGCCCGCGAGCGGCGGGAGCGGGCGCTGCTTTCGATGTGCATCGCCGCGCCGGAGGAGGGGCGGGAGTTTCTCCAGCGGCTCGGGGAGGAGCACCTCTCCTCGCCGGCGGCGGTGCGGGCGCGCGATTGGCTCGCGGGGCACATGGACGATCCGCTGGCGGGGCTTCCGCGAGAGGACGAGCAGCTCGTCTCTCTGGTCACCCAGCTCGTGATGAGCGCCGAGCGCGAGCCGGGGGCGCGCGAGGCGATGGAGCTCAACTTCCTCCAGCTCGAGCAGTTCGCGGTCGAGGGGCGGATCGAGAGCGCCCGGCGGGAGGGGGGAGACCCCCCGGTCGACCTCCAGCGCCAACGCGCCGAGCTCGCAGAGCGCATCGCCCACTGGGAGACCACCGCACGCGCCTGAAACCCCACTCACGGCTTCGTCAAGCCATATTCATGGGGAACATACGTTCGCTTTCCGTCTGGCCCGACTGGCAGAATCCCGCCCATGGATCGCGATCTCCTCGAGCAATGGCTTGAGCAGGGGCTCTCCCTAGGTCAGATCGCGAGGCTCGCCGGTCGGGACCGGTCGACCGTCGGATATTGGGTCGCAAAACATGGCCTGACGTCGAACGGCCGAGCGAAGCACGCCGCCAAGGGGGGGATCTCGCGCGATCGGCTCGAGGCGCTCATCGAAACCGGCGCGACGATGCGAGAAATGGCCGTTGAGCTCGATGTGAGTCAGAGCACGGTCCAGCACTGGCTCAAGAAGTTCCGGTTGAAGACGAAGAACGGCGTCGGGCGGCGGAGCCGGATCACGGGACGGAGGCTCCCGGTCAGCGCCGGGCTTTGTCCCCGCCATGGCGAGACCGAGTTCGTCTTGGAGGGATGCGGCTCCTACCGCTGCAAGCGCTGCCGATCCGAGGCCGTGGCGCGGCGCCGGCGGAAGGTCAAGCAGCTCCTCGTCAAGCAAGCCGGCGGCCGATGCCAGCTATGTGGGTACGAGAGATGCCTCGCCGCCTTGGAGTTCCACCATCTGGATCCGAAAGAGAAGTCGTTCGGACTGGCCCAACGCGGCATCACCAGGTCGATCGAAGAGGTCCGTCGGGAGGCCGAGAAGTGCCTTTTGGTGTGCGCGAACTGCCACGCCGAGATCGAGGCTGGAGCGACGACGGTGCCGCTACAGTTCGCGCAGACGATCGTCCCGGGTTAGCAATTTCCGGGTTACGCGATCGTGTAATCCGGGGTGGCAGACTGGCAATGCAGCGCCCTGTTAAGGCGTCCCATGTGGGTTCGAATCCCACCCCCGGAGCTCCGCCAGCTCGGCGTGACGTAGGTTCGAGTGTCACGCGACCGAGGCATCGAGCCCGACCGTCCCCACCAGTTCGGCGCCTTCTTCCGCTCCATCGCGCTCTCCAGCCCACGCGGCAATGTCTCGTGCTCGGAGGCCGAACCTTGAATCGCTGAGGAGTCGCCGAACTGACCAGCGAAGGGGGGCGGGGGACATGAGTCGCCACGGCACCATCAACCCCGCGCCCGCCCACGCTACGCGCGCGCCGTTCTCCGCCATGTCGCCAACGTGCGGGCAGCACAGGACCGGGACGCCGGAACCGAGCGCCCGAGCTACGGTGCCGTGCCCGCCGTGGCAGAGGACCAGCGCCGCCTGCGGCATCACCTGCGAGTAGGAGAGCCAGTCGACCACCACGGCATTCGGCGGCGCATCTGGGCGCCTGCCATCGCCGTCGCGCCGATTCGTCGTCGCCACCACCCGCACGGGCTCGTCCGCGAGGCCCTCGAGCGCCACCTGGAGAAGCCGCATCTCGGCGTCTTGCGCCGTGCTCGGCGCGACCAGCACGAGCGGCTCATCGCCCTCTGGCAGCTCGATCTCGGGATACGGCAGCTCGAACTCCATCGGCCCCGTGACGTGCACACTCGCCGGCCACCGCCGCGGGTACTCGAGCTGCGGGAAGGTCGCCACCAGCGCCAGCTCCCGGCTGATCCCGCCGTGAAACTCGTCGATCGGCGGGAGCCCCACCGCCGCCCGCGTCTCGTTCATCTCCCGCCTCCCGCGCCGCAGTCCCTCCTCGAGCACCGGCAACGCCGCCTTCCACATCGCCCTCCCCACCGGCGTTCGCGGCGGCTGGAGCCCGAACGCGAAGAACGGCATCCCCGGATCGTGCACCGGATAGACGTGCGGAATCAGCGTCGCCCGCGGCACCCGCGCCCGCTCGGCCGCGAGCGCGGGGGCGAGCGTGAGGATGTCGCTCACCACCACGTCCGGCGCGAAGTCCTCCATCAGCGGTGCCAGCACGAGCGCCGCCTCGGCCGCCGAGCGCCAGCCCACCGCTCCGGAGTCGGCCGGCGGGAAAGTCGTGTACTCCTCGGCAGCGGTGAACCCCAGCCCCTCGGCCTCCACCGCGTCGCGCCAGCGCTCCCAACTCTCGACCATCACCTCGTGCCCGCGCCGCCGCAGCGCCCGCGCCAGCGCGATCGCCGGAAACGCGTGCCCCGCGTCGCCGAACGCGGCGACGAGGAACCGCCGCGCGGTCAATGCAACCCCCGTTGCGCTCGCCATCCCGGACCCCACCGCCATGCCCGCCCCGCGGTATTCATCCCTCGATGCGCCGTCGCGACCGAAACCCCGCCGAGCGCCTTCGCTTCGCCGTCGAGGCGCTCCCCGAGCGAACGCGAGAGGCGATGCTCCGCGGAATCTCCTCCAATCCGATCGTCGTCGGCGCCTACGTCGACCGCGCCTCCGGCGGCATCTGCCCGATGCTCGCCGCTCACCGTAACGGCGGTCGAACCAGCCTCGCCAGCTTCGCCCGTGCCTGGGACCGCTACACGGGCGCCAAACGCCCTCGCCTCGCCACTCGCCGCGAGCTGCGAACACTCCGCTCCCTGCTCGAGACAACGCTGGCCACCGACCACCACGCGGAGCCCGGGTCGATCGCCGAAGCCGCCGCCCGGATTCGCGCCGACCGCGCGCTGCTCGCGGCACGCGAGGCCGCGGCGACCGCGAACGCGGAGGAATCGATCGAGACGTCGATCCGCATCCGTCGCCGCCACGACACCGGCGAGCGGCACCGCGCCACCGAGCTTCGCGACCGACTGCGCTGGTCCTGGATGCGCCCCGCCCGTCGCTACGAGGAGTACCGGGACCTCGTCGCCGCCGCCGAGGAGCAGCTCGCCGACCAGCGAGTGCCCCGCGTGGACACAGAGCGCGCCGCCCCTCACACGCGCTAGTCGCTCACGCCACCGCGCCCGGCAGCTCGTCCGGCCGCGCGAAGACGATCTCCGGCACCAGGCACGCCGGCGAGGTGCGCAGCAGGAACCGCACCGACTCCGCGATGTCCTCGGGCCGGATCATCTCCCTCGCATCCACGTGGTCGCGGACGTAATCGGTCATCGGCGTATCGACGAACCCGGGACACAGCGCGCTGACCTGAATGCCGTCCCGCGCCACCTCCTTCTGCGTCGCCTCGCTGAACCCGATCACCGCCGCCTTCGTCGCCGAGTACACCGACAGCCACGGCTGCCCCGACTTGCCGGCGATCGACGCCGTGTTGACGATCAGCGCCTTGCCGTGCTCCGCCCCCGCCTCGCGCAGCATCGGCAGCGCCTCCCGCGTACCAATGATCACGGCACGCAGATTCACCCCGAGCTGCATGTCGAGGTACTTCGTCGTGATCTCGTCCATCGCCTCGCCGATCCCGACCCCCGCATTGTTGACCATCACGTCGAGGCGATCGAACCGCTCGCGGTGGGAGCTCACGATCTCGGTCACCGCGTCCTCTCCGGTCATGTTCGCCGTCTCCGCGTTCACCTCGATCCCGGCGTTCCGCAGCTCCTGGGCGGCCGCCTCCAGCTTCTCGGCGCGGCGCGCGGCGATCGTCACCCCGTACCCGTCCTCGCCCAGCGCCCGCGCGATCGCCAGCCCGATGCCGCTCGACCCACCCGTCACCAGCGCCGCTCGCTCCGTCACCCAATCTCCTCTCGTAGCCGTAGGAGAGCCGGACCCTATCGCCGCCCGCCACGCGCGCCGCATAGCCACGATCGCCTCCATCGGGCGCGCTACGCTCGCGCCCTCAGGGCCGGTAGCTCAGGTGGTCAGAGCAGCGGACTCATAATCCGTTGGTCGGAGGTTCGAATCCTCCCCGGCCCACTCCAAAAGCCCAGCAACCAGGCCGATTGCCGCCTCGTCGGGCTCACGGATGCCGATCACCGGGTGCCAACTGGGTACCAGTTTCGGCGCATGGAGGACCATCGCCACAAGGAAGTGACTTCCGCGATCCTGCAGCAGTGACCCCCGCACCTTGTGGCCACGTTTGGAGGCCGACTCCAGGCTGGTTACTCCATGACCGGCGGCGATCCGAGCGACACCGAGGCCATCTTCATTCGCCTGAACGCCGGAAGCGAGACCGCTGCTCTCAGCTTGGACCGGGAGGTGTTCGGAGGTCCCTTGTCCACGACGATGACGCGATCACCCTTCCCTGGGCGGAGTCGAGCTGCTTATCGCTAGGCGCGACTAAGCGGTTCCGCTTCTCCTGCTCACGCCTCCCAGAATTCGATGTGGAACCGCTCGGCCTGTTCCCGAACTCGCGGCGCATAGCGGTCCGGCACAGTCCTGGGAACTGGGATTAGCAAGGCCCGGTCGAGCAGAGCTCTCGGTCGTCCTTCTCGATAGCGGTTCGGCACTAATCGCACGCCGTCCGCCTCTGGCCCCTTCGATCGGATAGGACCAGCGTGGCCGAAGGCTGCCGCAAAAGTCGCACCGTGCGAACACATGTTCCGATAGACACCGGCGCCAACTCCCTCTAGGGTCGGCTTAGAAGAGAAGCGGGCCGAACGAGAGTAGCCGCCGAGGGGGACTGCACGAGCCGTCGAGCCCATGACGAGGAGGAAGCTCGTGCTGCGTCGATTCCGTCCCCGCCTTATGTTCGGCATTGTCGCCGCAAGCTGGGCGTTGCTCGCCCTCCCTGCGCAGGCCGCGGCAAGCCCGACGGTCGTATCGCTTACCTTCGACGACACCCTGAGCAACCAGTACCAGACGGGCTCGATGCTCGCGGCGCGGAACATGCATGCCAGCTACTACGTCAACAGCAGCCGCGTGGGCCAGGCCGGCTACATGACCAAGGCACAGCTCCTTGACCTGCAGTCTCAAGGCAGCGAGATCGCCGGGCACACGGTGAATCACCTCGACCTCTCGACCGTTGACACCGAC
The DNA here is from genome assembly GCA_035313645.1 of Solirubrobacterales bacterium. GTDB lineage: Bacteria > Actinomycetota > Thermoleophilia > Solirubrobacterales > 70-9 > AC-56. The sequence continues at coordinate 12,335 of DATGAF010000076.1, read as the reverse complement.
GAGCAAAAGCGCCAGATCTGTGACGATCGCAGCAGCCTGCTCGGCTGGGGATTTGCCGTCAGCGATTTCGCCTACCCATTCGGTAGCGATGGTCCCGCCCTCGAGCAAATCGTCCAGAACTGCGGCTACAACTCGGCCCGCGACTACGGTGGGCTCACCGAAAGCGGCGGCGCCGCGGAGACCGTTCCCCCGGCCGATCCGTTCGCGATCAAGACCGTCGGTGGGGTCACGGCCTCGACCACCCTCGCCGACCTCGAGGGCGCCGTCACCCAAGCGGAGCAGGCGGGGGGTGGTTGGGTCACCTTTGTCTTCCACAACGTTTGCGACGGCTGCAGCACCCTGGCTGTGAGCCCGTCCACCCTCGCGAGCTTCCTCGACTGGCTCGCTCCGCGCGGCGCGGCGGGCACCTCGGTGAAGACCGTCCACGACGTGATCGGCGGGGATGTCAACCCCGCCGTCCCCGGTCCACCACCGCCGCCAGTTCGCAGCGGCAACGTGCTCCTCAATCCCTCGCTCGAGACCGACGCCAAAGGCGATGGCTTCGCCGACTGCTGGCAGCCGAACTCGTGGCGGGTCAACACCTCGAACTGGAGCCGGACGACCGACGCCCACAGTGGCGGCTTCGCCGAGCGCGTCGACGTCACCAGCTACACCTCGGGCGCGGTCCGACTGCTCTCGCAGCAAGACCTCGGCTACTGCGCGCCGACAGCGCTAGCGGGTCACAGCTACAAGCTCTCGGCCTGGTACAAGGGCAGCGCGCGGCCTCGCCTGGTCGCCTTCGTCCGCAACGCCGTCGGCACATGGAGGGTGCTCGGCCAAAGTGCCCGGCTCTCGAAGTCGACGACCTGGAAGCGGGGCAGTTGGACGACGCCAGCCCTGCCCTCAGACGCGAACGGAATCGGGATCGCCGTCGCGCTTGAGAGCGTTGGCTCACTCACCATGGACGACCTCGCAATCTCCGACACTGCTTCTCCGTAGGCGGGAAAGGCATCCTTCCGCGAGATACTGCGCGGGCGATGTCGCAGGAGAACGTGGAGATCGTCCGCGAAGCGGCTGCGGCCTTCAACCGTGGGGACTTGGATGCATGGCTGGAGTACTTGGCGAACGACATCGACCACCGGGCGGTTGAGGGTGCACTCGATGACCACGGCCCGATTCACGGCAAGGACGCGCTGCGCGTCTACTTGCAGGACTGGGTCGGCACCTTCGAAATTTCAGGAGCGAGCCCGTCGAACTGATCGAGGCAGGCGAGGACAAGGTCATCGCCGTGACGAGGATCAGCGGTCGTGCGAAGCTCAGCGGAGTCGAGACTGACCTGACTTACGCCGCCCTGTACACGATCTGAGACGGGAAGGTGGCACGGGGCCGCGAGTACTGGGCGAAGGAGCAGGCCCTCGAAGCCGCCGGGCTGTGATGTGCCCCCGATGTGGCATACGGTTCCGTCGATGGCATCGGCGATCCACCTCACCAGCGGCGAGACGATCACCGTCACGGCGGATGCCAAAGACGTCACCGACCAGATCGCCAAGGCGAAGAAGTTCACTCACTTCACGCTGGCCGCTATCCCTATGGAGGTCTACGTCGCGAGCGAGGCAGTCACCTACGTCGCGGATCTATCTGTTCACGTCCCGCCGCCGCACGACTGACGCGACGGCCTGAATCACTTAGACGGGACCGCGGGAGTAACCAGGGCCCGATAAAGGCACGCTCCGGGCGCCAGTGCCCATTCCACGGCCAAGCCATTGGGGCGCGTCCTGGGCGCCGTTTCCCTTTAGGGTGGCAAGGGAGTGTCAGCGTCCTGCTGCGTTGTCCTTCGACCACCCGGGCGGGCAGCCCGACGCTTGGAAGGTCGATTCCTTCGCCGCCTCGTGCAGACGCACGAACTTCATGGGCCGGCTCGCCCGTGGTCAGGGGCCAGCTCGCCCGGTAGTTCCAGCCGCCGGTCCGGCCTCCGTGACGAAGCGGTGTGCCCGTTCCGCGTACGCGCCGGCCGCCTCGATAGGGGCCGGTTCGGGTACCGAGTCGCCGGCGAGCGCCTCGACCGTCGCGCGTAGCGATCGCGCCAGCGCATCGAGCGCGTAGCCGCCCTCGAGACAGACCAGCACCGGCGCGGAGAGGTCGCCGGCGACGAGCCGGACACTCGCCGCCATGCACGCGTACCCCGACTCGTCGACGAGGCAGTCGGCCAGGGGGTCCTCGCGGTGGGCGTCGAAGCCGGCGGAGACGGCCACCAGGTCGGGCCGGTAGGCGCGGGCGACCGGCGCGACAACGTGCTCGACCAGCGCCGTGAACACGTCGTTCCCGCTCCCGGGGGGCACCGGCATGTTGAAGGTGAACCCGGCGCCGTCGGCCTCGCCCTCGTAGCCGGCCTCGCCGGTCCCCGGATAGAGCGGCCACTGATGAATGCTCGCGTAGAGCACCTCGGGCGAAGCGGCGAAGGTCGCCTCGGTGCCATTGCCGTGGTGGACGTCCCAGTCGATGACGAGGACCCGCCGCGCCCCGCACGCCTCCATCGCGTGCGCCGTCGCGACCGCGACGTTGTTGACAAGGCAGAAACCCATCGCTCGGGCGCGCTCGGCGTGGTGACCCGGGGGGCGTAGAGCACAGACGGCGAACCGATCCTCGCCCCCGAGGAGCGCCTCAGCCGCCCAGGCGGCGCCTCCGGCGGCATGGAGGGCCGCCTCCCACGACCACTGGCTCACAACCGTGTCGGCGTCGAGCATCCCCCCGCCCTTGACGCAGAAGGCCTCGATCGCGCGCAGGTAGTCGAGCGAATGCACGCGGAGGAGCTGCTCGCGGGTGGCCGCCGGCGCCTCGCGCCGGTCGAGGCCGAGCCAGCCGTTTGCCTCCAGCTCGGCCTCGATCGCCCGCAGGCGGGACGCGTTCTCGGGGTAGGCGCCGGTGTCGTGGTCGTAGGAGGACGGGTGATGGACGTAGAGCCCCACGCCGCGGGTACCGTACCGGCCGCGACGACCTTCAGACGGGGACCCCAGGGCCGCTAGAAGAGCATCCTGAGCTCGGCGACTCCCGCCTCGGTCGTCACGCTGAGCGAATGATCGCCGCGCTCGAAGACGCGCATCATGCGCGAGTTGCCGGACAGCACGTCCGCCTTCAACCCGCGTGCGCCGTGCTCGCGGGCATACCCGACGAGTCCCGCGTGCAACGTCTTGCCCAGGCCCACACCCTGCCAGTCCGGGTCGATCATGTACGCGACCTCTGCGAGGCCGCTGGCGGGGCTGAGGTAATACGTGCTGGCGCCGACGATGCGCTCGTGCTCTGAGGGCCCGAGCACGGCCGCGAAGGCCATCTCCTCGTCGTAGTCGACGCCGCACAGGTGTTGGGCAGCACTGTCGGTGAGCGAGCTCAGCTGCTGGAAGAACCGGGTCCGGACGTCCTCCTCGCTCAGCCGATAGAAGAGTTCCTGCATCGCGCCGGTGTCGCTCGTCCGCGTGGGTCGTATCAGCACGTCACGTCCGTCGCGAAGCCGCACCTCGCGCACCTCCGCCACGGGATACGCCCTGCGGCTGCGCAGCTCCTGCCTGCGCCCGACGAGGCCGCTGGCCTTGGCTGCGTCCAGCAGCTCGTGGCGGAAGTCTGGATGAGCGATATCGATCAACGCCACCGCTCGCTCGGCCAGAGAGCGGCCGAAAAGGTACGCCGTGCCGTACTCCGTGATCACCCAACGCACGTCGGCTCGCGGAATGGCGATTGCCTGCTCGGGAGCTAGCGTGGGGGAGATCGCGGAATGGCCCGCGGGCGTCCGTGAGGCCAGGCAGACGATGGCTATCCCGCCGGGGGCCGCAAGTGCCCCCCGGTGGAAGGCGGGGCCGGTGGACACCCCCCCGTAGAGCACCCCATCGAGGCTCTCCGTAGACACCTGGCCTGTGAGATCGATCGTGAATGCCTGCGTCACCGAGACCATCCGCTCTCGGCTCCCGATGACCGCCGGGTCGCAGATGTAGTCGATCGGATGGAAAGCGAAGCGGGGATCGTCGTCCACGAGGTCGTAGAGGCGCCTCGTCCCCATCGCCCAGCTCGCGTCGACGCGACCCGTTATGACGCCGGCGGCGACGAGGTCGACGATCGGCTCGCAGATCACGTCGGAGTGAATCGCCAGGTCTCGCCGATTGGTCAGGTGGGCCAGCATCTGATTCGGTACCCGGCCCAGACCCACCTGAAGGGTGGATCGATCCTCGATGAGCCTGGCGACGTACCGGGCGATCTGCTCAGCCACCTCGCTGGCGGGCTCGTGCAGGTACTCCACGACGGGTGTCTCAACCGGTACGAAGCTGGCAATCCGATCCGCCGGGATCCGGCTGTCGCCCGAGGTGCGAGGCATGGCAGCGTTGACCTCAGCGATGACGGTGCGCGCCGAGAGCGCCGCGGCCTTCGTCACGTCCACCGATACCCCGAGGCTGCAGGTACCGTCGGGATCCGGTGGCGCGACCTGCACCATCGCGACGTCGAGCGGGAGCTGCCCGTTCTCGAACAGGCGCGGAACGTCGGCGAGCGAGAGCGGCAGATACTCCACCTTCCGAGTCGGCCCGAGCAGGTCCCGCTCGCTGGTCCCGACGTAGAAGACGCGATGGCGATAGGCGGTCTCCGGCGGACCACTGATGTCCGCGCGGCTGATGAGGAAATGGACTAGCACCACCCCCGGCCGCCTCAGCTCCTCGAGGGCGCCCACGAGGGCCTGGGGAGTCGCGCACGCGCTGCCGACGAAGACCTTGTCGCCAGGTCGCACCACGGAGACGGCTTCATCGGCGGATACCCGCCGCTCATGCCAGTCCTGTGCCCCTACGGCGGTCATTCGTGAGATAAACGGTACCCCCGTGCGTCAATCGGGGTTATTCGGCAGCAAGGACGCGACGCGTCAGGTCCTAGCACCCGGAGTAGCGGGTACCAAACTGGGTGCAAAACGGAGGAAATCGGAGCGCAACCAGGAGTAACGGTCCGAGCCCGAGCCGTTTCAGGAGCGCGAATCCTGCGTCCTCGGGCTCGAGGGCGGCCGACCACCGGGTACCAACTGGGTACCACCGGGAGTCGCCAAAACGTGCCCGATGCCCGGCCTGGCCCCCAGGTACAACGCGGCGTCGAGGCGGCTGGTCGTCCGGGTTCAGCGGCGGGTGAGCGGCTCCGCATTGCCGGCCCGCTTCTCCCAGAATTCGGTGTGGAGTCGCCTGGCCTCGTCGCGAAACCGAGGCGCGTAGCGATCGGGAACCGTCCTCGGGACCGGGATGAGCAAGGCGCGCTCAAGTAGCGCCTCTCGATCGTCGCTCTGGATCGCCGTTCGGCATTCATCGCATGCGGCTCGGCGCTTCCCGCCTCGGACCGGATAGGCCCAGCTGGGTCGGAGGCTGCCGCAGAAATCGCACCGCACGAACACATGTTCGCACACCGCGAGAAACGGCCTAGATTCGAGCGAGGTCCTTTAACGTCTTGTATCGCTCTTTCTCGGTCGGCGTCAGGGCGCGAATATCCCATCCGCCGCAGCCTCCCCGCTGGCGAGATACTGCGCAGGTGATGTCGCAGGAGAACGTCGAGATCGTGCAGCGGTTCTTCGGCGCGATCGAGCGACTCCTCCAGGTCTCGGAGACCTCGCGTTCGCTTCTGGACGCCATGAATGCAAGCGATCTACCCCCCGAGGCCAAGGAGGCCCTCGGCTATCTGACCCCTGACGCGGCGTGGAATCCCCTCTTCTCCGGCGAGACCTATGAAGGCCATCCCGCCATCGCAAGGGGCTGGGATGAGCTCCGTGAGGCGGCGGAGAACTACAACAGCGAGCTCCTGGAAACCACCGACCTGGAAAACGATCGCGTGCTCATTGTGTTTGCGGTCAGTCTCGAAGGTAGGGCCAGTGGGATACACGTAGACGCAAAAATCTTCGCCGTCGTCAGATTCCAGGACCGCTTGATCGCCCGGATAGACGAGTACGTCGAGCGCCGCGAAGCCCTCGAGGCCGCCAAGCTGCAGGAGTAGGGCGATGTCGCAGGAGAACGTGAAGGTGGTGCAGAGACTGTTCACGGCGCTCGACAGCCAGGACTGGGAGGCCGCACTCGGATGCTTTGATCCCGAAGTCGAGTGGTCTCCGACGGAAGGCACGTTCCAGGGGGTTGAGGGCGTCGTGAGCAGCCTCGCGGAGTGGCTTGAGCCGTGGGAGGAGCATCACATCGAGGCGGAGGAGTTCACGGCGGCGGGGGACCGGGTTGTCGCGGTCATCCACCTCACCGGTCGTGGAGCGGGCAGCGGAATGGAGGTCGACCAGCGTTTCTTTCAGGTCTACTCGGTGGGCAACGGCAAGATCATCCGCATGGTCGAGTTCGTCCGGCGCGCCGAAGCCCTCAAAGCCGCCGGGCTTCGGGCGTAGTTCGCGCGCTGCAGCAACGCCCCGCTAACCCGACCAGCCAAGTCGCCCGATCCACTTCCCGTATAGTGGTTGTACTGGAAGCACCGGCTCACTCCCGAGCCCGTCGCTCACGGTCTGGCCCGCGGACTTCTTGTCGCGATTCCCGAGCAAGGAGTTCCAATGACGCAGCCCCCCACCTTCCAGGTAGCCAGCGATGCCTCTGTCGATCAAGCCTTCCCTCGTTCGGCGGTATTCCACTGGACAAGCTCCGAACGAGGTCTGAAGCTCCTGGAAGTCCAGGGGGAATTGGATGACGCGGCGGTCACGCGCTGGAGCGGGGTGCTCCGGACGGCAATTTCGGATGGGACAACGGGGATCGCCGTCGATCTTCGCGGGTGCCCTGCCATCGGTCCCATCTGCCTTTCGGCATTGCTGGCAACCTCCTCGACGCTCAAGGCGCGCGGCGGCGGTGGTGTGGGACTCGTGACGTATCCACACTCGACGCTTGACCGAAGGCTCGAGGCCGACGCCACCCAGGGGCTGCCCACCCACAACTCCGCGACGCGAGCGCTGGTGTCGCTTCGCGAGACCGAATAGCTAGCAACCAGATCCGGCGCCGCACCGGGCCCCATCGGGCCGATAAGGAACCCGTCAGCGGCTAGTGCCTTAGCCGCATCGCCCTCCGGTTACTCCCCCCACCCCTCGTACGGGCTGGCGCGCTCGTCGATCTCGACCCAGTACTCGCGAACTCGTGAGCACCGGCCGTCCGGCGCGAGCTGGGCTATGAAGCAGCCGGTGAGCGTCGCGGTTCGACCCGAGATCGTCCGCTCAGTATCTCGCTCGCCTAGCGCGGAAGCCCAGCGGCCCGTAGGGCTTGATCGAACTCCAGGTACTCCCTGATCCGCAGGACCCTTCCATCGCGCAGGTCGAAGACGTCGAACAGCGGCTGACTGATCTCCATTCCGCTCCTTCGACCGCGGCCATGCGCCCTGATCGCGGCGACGACCCTCCCACCGGCCTCGACGATCTCGTCGATCTCGTCCCACGCGTCGTCCCACGCTTCGAGCCACCGCTCGACCCATCGGATGAGCGCCTCGCGCCCACGAATCGTGCTCGCCTCCTCGACCGGCTGGTACTCGCAATCGGCGTCGAAGTACGCGTCGACGTAGGTATCGATCCCGCCACCGTGGGCGAGTGAGCTGAACGCCGCGTACATCGACCGAACGATCGCGGTGTTCTCCTGCGGGCTCTGCGGGTTGAATGCCGTGACGCGAAGAGAGGAAGCGGCCTCCATTTGGTGGGTCTACGGCGGACCCACGCCAAAGGTTCACTGCCCGACGCGAAGTCCGGCGCGTGCCAGCCGCTCACGAGCTCCAGGTCTTGCCAACCGGCGAGCGGAGAGGGGTTGCTCGCTATTCTGGACCGCAGTGCAGGGACGTGCCTGGGGACGTGACGGCTCGATTCGAGCGCGGTGGATCGCCGCCGCGCTCACGGTTGCCGGCGCCTTTTTGATCTTCAGCGGGCAGGCCGTCGCGGGGGCGCCGCAGCCGTTCGGGCACGCGTGTCAGGCGCAGAACGGCGTCCGCTTCTGCCCGACCACCGGCAGCGGCGGCCGGGTGCCGACGTTCGACGGCGTCCCGCTGGACGTCGATGTCACGCTGCCGGCGAAGGGCTCCGGACCGTTCCCGACGATCGTCATGCTCCACGGCTGGGGCGGCAGCAAGACGGATTTCGAGAGCAGCTCTCCGACGGGCAACGGCTCGACCACCTTCCACTACAACAACGTCTTCTACGCGCGCCACGGGTACGCGGTCCTCAACTACACCGCTCGCGGCTTCGGCAACTCGTGCGGGGGCGGCGATCCGCACACCGGCGCCTGCGGCCAGGGGTACATCCACCTCGGCGACACGCGGTTCGAGGCTCGCGACACGCAGTTCCTGCTCGGCGAGCTCGTCGATCAGGGCCTCGTCAAGCCCCACGCGATCGGGGTCACGGGCATCTCCTACGGGGGCGGGCAGAGCATGGAGCTCGCCTTCCTTCGCAACAAGATCCGGAAGCAAAACGGCAACCTTTCGCCATGGAAGAGCCCCAATGGCCGCCGGCTCAGTATCGCCGCTGCGTATCCGCGCTGGCCTTGGTCCGACCTCGTCGACGCGCTGCTCCCGAACGGCAGGTTCCTGGACACCCAGGTGGCGTCCGTCCAGCAGAGCCTCAAGCCGGTGGGCGTGCCGATTCAGAGCTACATCACCGGGCTGTTCGCGCTCGGCGCTTCGACCGGCTACTACTGCGGCACCGCACTCGCGTCGACCCCGTGTCCCGATCGCGATGCCGACCTGCCGCAAAGCTACGCCGAGATCCAGACGGGCCAGCCGCTTTCCGCCGACGCCCTCGCCGAGCTGAAGCGGACCTACAAGTACCACGACGCGTACGCCCTGCGGTTCGTGCCCGGCGCCTCGCGGCCCGCGCCGCTCGTGATCGAGAACGGCTGGACCGACGACCTCTTCCCGCCGGAGCAGGCGCTGCGGCCCTACAACTACCTTCGCCACCGCTACCGGAACTTCCCGATCAGCCTGCAGTTCGGCGACCTCGGCCACAGCCGCGGCTCGGACAAGCCCGGAGTGAACCACTACTTCAACGGCCAGGCCGCCCGGTTCTTCAACGCGCGGGTCGAGCACACCGGACACGGGCCCGCCCCCGGGTCCGTGGCAACGTTCACCCAGACCTGCCCCCAGACGACGCCCGAAGGCGGACCGTTCAAGGCCCCGAGCTGGCGGGCGATCCACCCCCGAAGCATCGGGTTCGGCTCCGATGCGACCCAGACCTTCGACCAAAGCGGCGGCGACACCTCGGTGGCATCGGGCTTCGACCCGATCGGCGGCACCTCTGACGCCTGCAAGACGATCGCGACCGAGGACGAGCCCAACGACGCGACATACACCCACCCCTTCAAGCGCGGCTTCACGATGCTCGGCCTGCCGACGATCCGGGCCCACGTCCACACGACCGGCGATTTCGGCGAGATCGCCGGGCGGCTGTGGGACGTGATGCCGAATGGCGAGCAGCGCCTGATCAGCCGCGGCGTCTACGCACTGAAGAACGACCAGACGGGCCGGATCAAGTTCCAGCTCCACGGCAACGGCTACCGGTTCGGCAAGGGGCACAAGGTCGAGCTGCAGCTCCTCGGGAGGGACGCCCCCTACTACCAGGCGAGCAACAGCATGTTCTCGGTCGACGTCTCGAAGCTCCACGTCACCCTGCCGCGGCTCTCGAAGTAGTCCGGCCTCTCCGCCGGAGCCGGTCGAGCTTCGGGCCGCCTGACCCCCGCTACCCTGCCGCCGTGCCGTTCCTCCGCGGACTCGGACTTCCCTGCACGATGCTCCTCGCCGCCTTGCTGCTCGCCGGCTGCGGCGGAGGCGGAAGCACCACCACGCTCAGCAAGGCGGACTTCATCGCCCAGGGCGACGCGATCTGCAAGCAGGCGCACGACCAGTACGCGCAGCTCCAAAAGACCCCGCCCAACACCGCTCCGGAAGCCGCCGCGCTTACGCAGAAGCTGATCGCGATCTCCGACTCGGAGCTCTCGCAGCTTCGCGATCTGAACGCGCCCTCTGAGGTGAAGCCCGCCCTGGACCGCTACCTGAAGGCGCGAGAGCAGGGGATCGCGGTGCTCAGGAAGGGCCTCCAGGCGGCGGAGAACAACGACGCGAGCGGCTACGCGGCGGCCCAGGCGCAGACCGCCAAGGGGCAGGTGAAGCGACTGAAGCTCGCCCAGGCGGTGGGATTCACGCAGTGCAGCGTGCCCGCCGCATCGGCCTCGCCGTCCGGCGGCTAGGTCGCGAGCGGGCTGGATGCAGCCGGCGCTAGCGCCGGTGCATTCGGCGGCGCAGCGGGCTCCTGGCCTCATCCCGGCGGGCCAGCCAGCCGAACCCGAGCGCCATCGCGAGGTTGCCCGCGCCGGCGAGCCACAGGCCGCCCCGCGCGCGGCGCCTCGAGAAGGCCGACGAACGCGACCACAGCACATCCGTGAAGAGCTCGGTTCCGCGAAGCCAGGCGAGCGCCCACCAGTCCTCTCGCCGGCCGCGCGCCTCGGCGACTGCGTGTGCGGCGGCGAACGTGAGCCAGACCGGGCCGCAGCGCCTGAACAGGTGCTCGGCGTCCACCGACGGCCGGTCGTGCCCGAGCACCCCGAGCGTCGCCCTGGGGGCGAGCAGCGCGCCCGACCCCAGAGCGAGATCGAAGGCGATCATGTTTCGATTGGTCAGCCGCAGGGCCCGCTCGACGTCCATGGGTGGTCGATCCAACCACATTCACCCAGGCGAGCAGGGAAAACACCCGGCGGCGCGAAACATGGCGCCGTGAGCAAGACGGCTACGAAGTCTCGTCCGACCGCCTCGCGCGCCCGAAGCAGCCAGTCCCGAGCCCGCCGCAACGGGCCTCCTGTGCGATCGAACGGCAAAACGCTTTCGACCTACATAACCGAGCGCTTCGAGGAGTTCTCGCGCTCCCAGAAGGACGTCGCCCGCTACATCGTCGACCACCTCGACGAGGCCGCGTTCCAGACCGCCGAGGAGCTCGCGCGGCGCGCCAGCACCTCGTCCTCGACGGTCGTTCGCTTCTCACAGGCGCTCGGCTTCGAGGGCTATCCGGAGCTTCAGCAGGCGGCGATCGAGGAGTACCGCAACCGCGCCGACGACCAAAACGGCGGCGGCCAGCTATTCGACTTCGATCACTCCGAGTTCGAGTCCTCGCTGGGAGCCGATCACGCGAACGTCGAGGAGACGGCCCGCAGCCTCACCCGCGAGCAGGTCGAGGCCTGCGTTTCGGCGCTCGCGTCGGCGCAGCGGGTGATGATCGTCGGCGTCGACCAGATGGCGTTCTTCGCCAGCTACCTCCGTCACCTCCTGGCGCTACTCGACATGCGCGCCGAGGTGGTCGCCAGCCCGCGGCAGGACTCGATCACCCGCCTGAGCCGTGTCGATGAGTCCACGCTCGTGATCGCGTTCTCGGCCGGTCGAGCTCATCCGCTCGTCGTCCGAGCAATGAAGCTCGCGCGCCACCGGCGAGCCCGGACGCTCTCGATCTCGGACGCGACGCTGTCCGAGGTCGGGGAGCACGCCGAGCTGACCCTCTACTACTCATCCAACAGCCCCTCGTTCACGCGCTCCAACGCGGCCCTGCTCGGCATCGTCCAGGCGCTGGCGTACGGGGTCTACGCGCGCGACAAGGCCGCGTTCCGGGACCGAATCCGCGCCTTCAAGCTGAAGTAGGAATAACTCCGGCGACATCCTCGCCTTCGGCTCCGGTGTCGCCGGGCCACCCACGGGCCGGGCGGCAAGCTGATGCGTCCCTGCCGCGACTGCGTCGCTAGCCCGAGCCCTCTCTATATTGAAGGTCGGATGGCTGAGCGAGCGACGTTCAGGGTCAAGCGCGGCCTGGCCGAGATGCTCAAGGGCGGGGTGATCATGGATGTGACCACCGCGGATCAGGCGAGAATCTCCGAGGACGCGGGCGCGGTGGCGGTGATGGCGCTCGAGCGCGTGCCGGCCGACATCCGCGCGGCGGGCGGCGTCGCCCGGATGGCGAGCCCGCGGGTGATCAAGGAGATCCAGGAGGTCGTGACGATCCCGGTGATGGCGAAGGCCCGAATCGGCCACTTCGCGGAAGCGCAGGTCCTGGAGTCGCTCGAGGTGGACTACATCGACGAGTCCGAGGTCCTGACGCCGGCTGACGAGGCGCATCACATCGACAAGCACGCCTTCGAGGTCCCGTTCGTCTGCGGAGCGACCAACCTCGGCGAGGCCCTGCGGCGGATCGGCGAGGGCGCGGCGATGATTCGCTCCAAGGGCGAGGCGGGCACCGGGAACATCGTGGAGGCGGTTCGTCATCTGCGCGGGATCGTCGGCGGGATCAAGCGGCTCGGGACTCTCGGCCGCGAGCAGCGTGCAGCCGAGGCGAAGGAGCTGGGGGCGCCGCTCGAGGTGCTCGAGGA
>DATGAF010000075.1:0-5706 GCA_035313645.1 Solirubrobacterales bacterium | reverse complement strand
ATCGGGCCCGAGCTCGGGCTGACCCAGCCCGGCCTCGTGATCGCCTGCGGCGACAGTCACACCGCCACCCACGGAGCCTTCGGGGCGCTCGCCTTCGGGATCGGCACCTCCGAGGTCGAGCACGTGCTCGCAACCCAGTGCCTGGTCCAGAGGCGCCCGAAGACGATGCGGATCGACTACTCGGGGGGGCTCGGCGCAGGGGTCACCGCGAAGGACCTGATCCTCGCCACGATCGGCAGGCTGGGGGTCGGCGGCATGGTCGGTCACGTGGTGGAGTACGCGGGGGAGACGATTCGCGGCCTCTCGATGGAGAACCGGATGACGATCTGCAACATGACGATCGAGGGCGGGGGGCGCGCCGGCACGATCGCCCCGGACGAGACCACCTTCGAGTGGGTCGAGGGCAGGCCGGGAGCGCCGCGCGACTTCGACGCCGCGGTCGAGGGGTGGCGGCGACTGCCGAGCGACGACGGAGCCGAGTTCGACTCGGAGGTCGCGGTCGACGCGACCGAGATCTCTCCGATGGTCACCTGGGGGACGACGCCGGGCATGGTCGTCCAGGTCACCGATCCGGTGCCCGACCCGGCGGAGTGGGGCGAGGGCCTCGCCGACCGGGAGGCGGCCGAGCGGGCCCTTCACTACATGGGCCTCGAGCCCGGCATCCCGATGGAGGAGATCGAGCTCGACCGGGTGTTCATCGGCTCGTGCACGAACTCGCGGGTCCAGGACCTGCGCGAGGCGGCGGCGATCGTCGAGGGGCGCCGGGTGTCGAGCTCGGTGCGGGCGATGGTCGTCCCGGGATCGCAGCGGGTCAAGGCACAGGCCGAGGAGGAGGGGCTGGACGAGACCTTCCGGGCCGCCGGGTTCGAGTGGCGGACCGCGGGATGCTCGATGTGCCTGGGGATGAACCCCGACATCCTCGCCGAGGGCGAGCGGTGCGCCTCGACCTCGAACCGCAACTTCGAGGGTCGCCAGGGAAAGGGCGGGCGGACGCACCTGGTGAGCCCGAGAATGGCCGCCGCGGCGGCGCTCGAGGGCCGCTTCGTCGACATCAGGAACTGGGAATGAGGCCTGTCAGGCTGATCGAGGGCGGCGTCTCGGTCATCGACCGGGCCGACGTCGACACCGATCAGATCATCCCGAAGCAGTTCCTGAAGCGGGTCGAGCGCACGGGGTTCGGCGAGTTCCTGTTCTACGACTGGGTTCGATCAGGGGAGATCGAGCTCGAGCCAAACCCGATCCTCGTCACCGGGCGGAACTTCGGCTGCGGGTCCTCGCGGGAGCACGCCCCGTGGGCCCTCCAGGACTTCGGCTTCGAGGCGATCGTCGCCCCGTCCTTCGCCGACATCTTCTACATCAACTGCACCAAGGTCGGGCTCCTCCCGGTGATCCTCGAGGCGGAGCGCTGCCGGGAGCTCGCCGAGGCGGGCGAGGCGCGAATCGACGTCGACGACCAGACGGTCACCTTCGCCGGAGGCGTCGCCCGGTTCGAGATCGACGAGGAGGTGAAGCACCGCCTGCTTCACGGCCTCGACGACATCGGGCTGACGCTCGAGCACGAGGACTCGATCACGGCGTTCGAGGCCTCCGGCGCCGCCGACCGCGGCCCGGTGACCACCTCGTTGTGACCCCGCGCGACTGGGACGCGGCCACGTATGACCGCGTCGCCGACATCCAGGAGGGGTGGGCACGCGAGGTCATCGAGCGCCTCGAGCTGCGCGGCGATGAGACCCTGCTCGACGCCGGGTGCGGCAGCGGCCGGGTGACGAGGCTCCTGGTCGAGCGTCTCCCGCGCGGGCGCGTGATCGGCGTCGACTCCTCGCCCTCGATGATCGACAAGGCGCGCGAGAGCCTGGGCGACGAGGTCCAGCTGATCGTCTCCGACCTGCTGGAGCTCGAGCTGGACGAGCCGGTCGACGTGGTCTTCTCCAACGCGACCTTCCACTGGATCCTCGACCACCGCCGCCTGTTCGAGCGGCTCCACGCGATCCTTCGACCCGGCGGCGCGCTCGAGGCGCAATGCGGCGGGATCGGCAACGTCGAGGACTTCCTCAACTCGCTCGAGTCGGTGAACGGCGACGAGCGCTTCGCCCCCTACCTGCGCGGCATCGCCAGCACGTGGAACTTCGCCTCCCCGGGCGACACCGAGATCCGGCTGCGAAGGGCCGGCTTCGAGGTCGCGGGGTGCTGGCTCGACGAGCGGCGGGCGACGCCCAGCGATCCCCGCGGCTTCCTCGAGGCCGTCTGCCTGGGCGTCCACCTCGACCGGCTCCCGGAGCAGCTGCGGGCGCCGTACGTGGACGCGGTGCTCGAGGTCATCCCGCGGCCGCTCACGCTCGACTACGTGCGCCTCAACATCTCGGCCCGCCGGCCGTAGGCGTCCCGGGCCCGGATTGCGACCCGGCTCGGGCATCGACAATATCCTCGGCCGGGTGGGGACGGTGAATCGCACCCGGCGGGGGCTCGTGCGGGTCGCGGTGGGATTCGGCGTCCTCGCCGTGGCGGCGACGCTGGCGTCGGCGGCCACCTCCCCGACCGGGGTGATCGGCCCGAAGAACCGGGTCCAGCCGACCGGTCGCAAGCTCGACCCGAGCGGCAGGCTGACCAGGCTTGGCAACGCGCCGGCGGGCGGCGCGCTCACCAGCAACGGCCGCTACCTGTGGACGCTGTCGGCGGGCCGAGGGCGCAACGACATCCGGATCGTCGAGGTTCGGCCCCCCATGCGCTGCCACGGGCCGCGATGCAGGAAGCGAAAGCGCAGGTTGGTGGGAAAGGTGGTGCAGCGGATCCCGATGCCCGGGCTCTCGGGCGGAATCGTGATGGACCCGTCCCGCAACAGGGCCTACGTCTCGGGCCTCGCCGAGTCGCCGCATACCGATGAGCGGGTGCCGACCGGCGTTCCCGGCAAGGGGGGCGACGTCATCCACATGTTCGCCTACCGGCCCGCCACCGGCCACGCGCGGCGTCGGGGCGTGATCCCGGTGCCGCCGCCCCCGAGCGCGCCGCCCTACCAGACGTTTCCGCCCCAGCAGAGCGACCGGCTCTCCTGGCCACGCGACCTGGCGATCAGCCCTAACGGGAAGACGCTGCTCGTCGCGCTCAACCTCGCGGACTCCGCCGCGGTGATCGACACCGCGACCCGCGCCGTTCGCTACGTCGGCGTCGGCCACTACCCCTATGGGGCGGCGATCACCCGTCACGGGAAGGGCCTGGTGTCCAACGAGTCGCAGGGGACCGTCTCGGTCATCGACCTCGCCTCCGCGACGAAGACGAAGGAGATCCAGGTCGCCCCGCGCCTCTCGCATCCCGAGGGCATGGCCGTCGATCCGGGGCGAGCGCGCGCCTACGTGACGATCGCCAACGACGACCAGATCGCGGTCGTCGACACGCGTTCGATGACCGTCGCGCGCACGCTCTCGGTGGCCCGCCCGCAGGGAACCGGGACCACCCCGACGCAGGTGTCGGTCACCGGGGACGGCTGCTACCTGGTCTCCGCCGACGCCGGAGAGGACGCCCTGGCGGTGTTCGCGCTTCCGAAGCGGCGGGGAAGGACCTGCCGCGACCGGGGTCCCGGCAGACCGCGACCGTGGTCGCTCATCGGTCGCATCCCGACGGCCGCCTATCCGGTGGCCGCCGCCGCGACGCCGCGCCGCGGGAAGCTCGCCTGGGTCGCGTCCAAGGGCCTGGGCGTCGGCCCGAACCCCAACGGCCCGAACCCGAACTCCCCCAACGACTCGGACGACTTCATCAACAGCTTCCAGTACCTGCCGTCGATCGTCCGCGGCGAATCCGGCATCCTCCGGTTCCCGAGCCAGCGGCGGATCCGAAGGCTGACGCCGCTCGCCGATCGCGAAATCCGCCCGACCAACCGACGACGCCCGCCGCCGGATACGCCGATCCGTCCCCATGGGCCGATCCAACACGTCTTCTACGTCGTCAAGGAGAACCGCACCTACGACCAGCTCCTGGGTGACGACCCCCGGGGGGACGGCGATCCGGGACTGACCCTGTTCGGGAGGGACATCACCCCCAACCTTCATGCGCTCGCGCAGCGGTTCCCGCTCCTCGACCACGTGTATGCGGACTCCGAGGCCTCGATCGACGGGCACTACTGGACGGCGGCCGGAGCCGTCTCCGACTACGTGGTCAAGAACTGGCCCCAGAACTACGCCGGCCGCGGACGCCCATACGACTTCGGCAGCTACGAGGTCAGCGACCCGCCGCGCGGGTACATCTTCGAACGCATGCTCGATGCGGGCATCCCGTTCTTCAACTACGGCGAGGCGCTGGCGGGATTGAGCCCGCTCCCGAACGACAAGGACCGCACGCCGGCCGACGCGCAGAGGAACAGCGCTGTGCTGGCGAACTCCGACATCGGCGCGCCGGAGCCCGGCTGCTACGACTCGGACCTCTCCAACAGCACCGTCCTCAGCCAGGGGCAGGTACAGGTCTATGACTCCTCGCTGCCTCCCGGGGCTCCGCCAACTGCTCACTCACGCTTCGAGTGCTTCAAGGACCGCTTCAACCTCCAGCTGGCCGCGAACAGCGTCCCGGCCTTCAACTACCTGGTGTTGCCGAACGATCACACCGAGGGCACGACGCCCGGCCGCCGCACGCCGGCCGCCCAGATCGCCTCGAACGATTGGGGCCTCGGACAGATCGTCGACCTCGTCTCGCACTCCTCGATCTGGGACAGCTCGTTGATCCTGGTGATGGAGGACGACTCTCAAGACGGCGCCGACCACGTCGACGCGCACCGAATTCCGGCGCTCGCGATCAGCCCGTACGCCAAGCGGGGGGCCGTGATCCAAGACCGCTATGACCAGCTCTCGTTCCTGAGGACGGCCGAGCGCGTCATCGGACTGCGCCCGGTCAACCTCGCCGAGCATCTGGCCGTCCCGCTGTATCGAGCCTTCACGGCACAGCCGGGCAACGGCGCCCCCTACGACGCGATCATGCCGGGGATCGACATGACCCAGACCAACACGACCTCGACGCCGGCGGCGAAGCTCTCGGCAAAGCTGCCGCTCAATTCGCCGGACCAGATTCCGCAACGCGAGCTCGACCGGATCCTCTGGAAGTACGTCCACGGCCAGCACGCGGTGCCGCCACCCGCCGGTCCAAACGCCTCGGCGGGCGACACCTACCCGGACCAGCACCTGCCGCTTCCCCGCGTGGGCGGCAGGTAGCGTGGGGCGGATGGGCGCCCCCCGAATCGTCCTCCTGCCCGGCGACGGAATCGGTCCCGAGATCGTCGCGGCAGCCGGCCGCCTGCTCGAGGCGATCGACGGCTTCGAGCTCACCGAGGAGGCGATCGGCGGCGCCTCGATCGACGCCCACGGCGCGGCGCTCACCGAGGAGGTGCTCGACGCGTGCCGGAACGCAGACGGCGTACTCCTCGGGGCGGTGGGCGGGCCGAGGTGGGAGAGCACGGATCCGGATGCCCCGCGGCCCGAGCAGGGCCTGCTCGGGCTCCGCAAGGGCCTCGGCCTGTACGCGAACCTGCGTCCGGTCCGCCCGAGCCCGGCCCTGCTCGAGTCGAGCCCGCTGCGCGTCGAGCGGATCTCCGGCACCGACCTCCTCGTCGTCCGCGAGCTCACGGGTGGGATCTACTTCGGCGAGCGTGGCCGCGCCGCGGACCGCGCTCACGACACCTGCGAGTACTCCGTCGGCGAGATCGAGCGGATCGCCCGGGTCGCGTTCGAC
>DATGAF010000074.1:0-20000 GCA_035313645.1 Solirubrobacterales bacterium | reverse complement strand
TCCGAGGTCGCGGATGATCTTCCTGCTCCGGGACGGCCGCGACGTCGTCGATTCGTGGGTCGCCGCGCACCGGCATGGCGCGTGGGCGCAGGACGAGGGGGCGTTCGCCGTCGCCCCGCACGGTCGCGAAGCGCTGATCCGCTGGCAGTCGAGCGTCTGGGCGTATCGGACGGGGGTGGTCCAAGACGCCTACCGCCGGCACCACCCGAGCCGCCGGGTGATGGTGCGCTACGAGAGCATGCTCCGCGATCCGGCGCGGGAGGTCGGGAGGGTGTGCGAATCACTCGCGCTCGAGGTTTCCTCCGCACAGCTCGAGGAGATCGGCCGAGTGCACGCCTACTCCAGCGTGCCGAGCGATGAAAAGGGCGCCGACAAGGCGATACGTTCGGCCGAGCCGGGGAGCTGGCGCCGGCACATGAGCGCCGCCGAGCAACGAGCCATGTACGAGGAGCTGGGGGAGAGGCTGGTCGAGGTCGGGTACCTGCCCGGCTTCACCACCGAGCGCGTGGCCTAGGGCGGCTCCGCAGCTCAGGTCGAGTCGAGTCGCCGCGCAACGCCGCGCAGGTCAGCCGTGAACTCCTCACGCGCCAGGCGGCGCTCGTCGTCGTCGTCGATCCGCAGGATCGAGGAGGGATGCACCGTCACCGTGACCGAGGGTGCGAAGTCGGCCTCGACGAACCGTCCGCGATCCTTGGTCACCCGAACCTTGCTTCCCAGGAGCGCCTTCGCCGCTGTGGCACCGAGGCACACCAGCACCTGCGGCTTGACCTGGGCCAGCTCCGCCTCGAGCCACGGCCGGCAGGCCCGGATCTCCTCGCTGTTGGGGCGCTGGTGAAGACGGCGCTTGCCCCGACCCTGGCGCCACTTGAAGTGCTTGACGACATTCGTGACGTAGGCCTCGTCGCGAGCGATCCCCGCCTCCTGAAGCGCCTGGTCGAGGATCGCTCCCGCGGGTCCGACGAAGGGCTCCCCCGCCAGGTCCTCGCGGTCGCCCGGCTGCTCGCCGACGAGCATCACGGTCGCGGACTCGGGCCCGGCGCCGAAAACCGTCTGGGTCCCCGTCCGCCACAGCGGACAGGCGCGGCAATCCGCCGCCGCGCGACGCAGCTTCGCCGCCGAGGGGCGCGGCGGGATCAGCTCCTCGGCGGGCCGGTAGCCGTCATGGAGCGACTCGGAATCCTCGGCCTGGGATTGCTGCGCCACGCCCCTCGGCGTACCCGCCGGACGTGAGCGAAAACCTCGCGCTAGTGCCTGGCCGGTCGTCCCGCCGCGAGGTCCAGGGCGTGGGGGAGGGCACCGGCGATCGCCGCGCCCGCCTGGTCGATGCTCGCCGGGCTGCCCGGGAAGTTGACGATCAGCGCCGAGCCCCTGAGCCCCGCCACCCCCCTGGAGAGCATCCAGTGGGGGGTATGGTCGCGGGAGGCCGCGCGCATCGCCTCCGCAATCCCGGGGGCCTCGCGCTCCAGCACCTGCCGGGTCGCCTCGGGGGTCACGTCCGTCGGCGCGAACCCCGTCCCGCCCGTGGTCAGCACGAGGTCGCACCGCGCCTCGTCCGCCCAATGTCGCAACCGGGTAGCGATCAGCTGCCCGTCGTCGGGGATCAGGTCGCGCCCGACGATCTCCGCTCCGAGCTCAGCCGCGAGGGCGGCCAGCCGCTCACCGCTCTCGTCGGCGCCGTCGCCGCCCGCCTTCGACGTGCTCACGGTGACGATCGCGGCGCGCACCCTCACCGCGGCCGGCGACGGTTCCAGTCACCCTTGCCGCCGCTCTTCTCGACCAGCGCGATCCGCTCGACGCTTACGCCACGCTCCACGCCCTTGACCATGTCGTAGACGGTCAGCGCCGCGACTGCGCAGCCCGTCATCGCCTCGATTTCCACACCGGTGCGGTCCACGGCTCGGGCCTCGCACCGGATCGCCACGGAGCCGGCGTCTCGGTCGAGGCTGAGCTCGAGGTCCACGTGGGTCAGCCGCAGGGGGTGGGCGAGCGGGATGAGCTCGGCCGCGCGCTTGGCCGCCTGGATGCCCGCGATCCGCGCGGTCCCGAGGACGTCCCCCTTCGGGGCGTCGCCGCGCTCGATGGCGCTCAGGGTGCCGGGCGACATCGCGACCCTCGCTTCGGCCAGGGCGCGTCGCTCGGTGGCCTCCTTGGCCCCGACATCGACCATCCGGGCGGTGCCCGCGCGGTCGATATGCGTGAGCCGATCCTCCGTCACGCCCGGCCCTCCACCACCCGCTTCCAGATCGGCGCCTCCTCCTTGATGCGGTCGATCGCCTCGCGGGCGCCGGCGAAGGCCTCGGCGCGGTGGGGCGCCGACACCGCGACCAGGACGCTCGCGTCGCCGAGCGGGACCGGGCCCACCCGATGCTCGGCTGCGGCGGCGGCAAGCCCGTGGCGCTTGACGCACTCGCGGAGGATCGCCGCGATCCGCTCCTCGGACATCTCCACATAGGCCTCGTAGTCGAGCGCGGCGACGTCGCGTGGGGTGCCCTGGAAGGTGACCACCGCCCCGGCGCTCGGCCGCAGGACCATCCGGCTGAGCGCATCGAGTGAGATCGGCTCCGATCCAACCCGCACATGGACGTCCTCGCCGCCGCTCACGGGCGGGACCAGGGCCAACTCGTCGCCGGCGTGCAGTGCCGTCTCGGGCGCGGCATAGTCGCGATTGACCGCGATTCTCACCGAGATCCGGTCGAGCGCCTCCGCAAGCTCGGGGCGGCGCTCGAGCTCGGACATCGCGTCGGCGACCGTTGCGCCGTCATCGAGCACGAGCTGGATCTCACCGCGCCCGGCGCGTTCCCTCAACGCGGCAAAGAGCCGCACTCGCACGGTCATCGGCCAGATGCTAGTGCGGCAAGAGCTCGACCCGGACGCGCTCGCCGGCCGGGACGTTGCCTGACTCCGCGGGGATGAACGCGAGGCCGTCGGCGCCGAGCATCGAGGTGAGGATGTGGGAGCCCTGATCCTTGGTGAGGCGGGCGTGCCAGCCGTCCTCGCCTGTCTCCAGCCCCACGCGGACCGCGTGGGCGCGACCGGGACGCTTCTCGTAGCGCTCGTCCAGCACGGCGGTCGCGGACGTCGTGGCGGGATCGCTCCCCGCCTGGGCGAGGAGCGCGGGACGTACGAACAACAGGAAGGTGACGATCGCCGACACCGGGTTGCCTGGCAGCCCGAAGACGAGCCCGCCCGCCGGCACGACGCCGAACCACGTGGGCCGCCCGGGGCGCAGGGCGACACCCCAGAACCGCTCCGCGATCCCGAGGCGTTCGAAAGCGGGACGGACGTGGTCGTGCTCGCCGACCGAGACGCCGCCGCAGACCACGAGCACATCCGCTCCCATCAGGTCGCGGATCGCCTCCTGAGTCTCCTCGGCCTCGTCCGCGGCGTGCTCGATCGCCATCACCTCCGCCCCAGCGGCGGTCGCCAGGGCAGGCACCGAGTAGGCGTTGGAGTCGCGGATCTGACCCGGCTCGAGCCGCGATCCGGGCTCAACCAGCTCGTCGCCGGTCGTGAGGACCGCAACTCGCGGGACCCGCCCACACGCCACGACCGAGCGGTCCAGGGACGCGAGCACACCGAGCTCCGCCGCGCCCAACGCCGTGCCGCGAGCCAGGACGAGCTCCTCGGGCTGGACGTCGTCGCCGGCGCGGCGAACGTCGCGGCCCGGGCTCACGGGGGCGGCGATCTCGATCGCGTCTCCCTCGTGCCTCGCCTCCTCGAGGCGGACCACGGCGTCGCAACTCGGCGGCATCGCGGCGCCGGTCGAGATCTCGATCGCCTCGCCCTCCGCGGCCGCGGTCGCCGCGGGGCTCCCGGCCCGCGATTCGTCGACGACCCGCAGGCGACGCGGCGCTGCCGGGGACGCCTCTCGAGTGTCCCGCGAGCGCACGGCGAAGCCGTCCATCGCGGAGTTGTCGAAGGGCGGGATGGCGTTGGAGCTTTGGATGTCCTCGGCCAGCACTCGCCCCAGCGACCGGCGCAGGGGCACGTCCTCCGCGCCCAGAAAGCTCGCCGCCTCGAGCACGATGGCCCGCGCGGTCTCGACGTCGATCAGCTCCTGGGACATGGGCGCCCCCGAATCATCGCTGCCAGACTGCGGGCATGCCGATCCGGGCGCCAGCTTCGACCAGCGCCGCTCTCGGCGCGGTGCTGGCCGGCGGGCGGGGATCGCGGATCGGGGGAGCCAAGGCGCTCGTCGAGCTCGATAGCCGGCCGTTGGTCGGCCACGCCGTTGCCGCGCTCCGAGAGGCCGGGCTCGAGGCGGTCGTGGTCGCCAAGCCCGGATCGGAGCTTCCGCCACTCGCGTGCGAGGTCGTGCGCGAACGGCCCCTGCCCATCCACCCGATCGCGGGCATCCTCACCGCACTCGATGCCGCCCGGGGCAGGCCCATCGTCGCCCTGGCCTGCGACATGCCGTTCGTCCCGCCGGCCTTGCTCGCCCACCTGGCGTTGCTCGAAGCGCACGTGGCGGTCCCCATGCTGGACGGGAGGCTCGAGCCGGGAGTGGCGCGCTTCGAAGTGTCCGCGGCGGCGGCACTTCGCCGCGCCCTTCATCGCGAGGAGCCGCTCCGCGAGGCGATCGGCTCGCTCGACCCGGCGGTGGTGGACGAGGCCGAGCTAGGACGGTTCGGGGATCCGCGACGCATCCTCCTCAACGTCAACACGTCGGGCGACCTACGGCTCGCCGAGGCCGGGCTCCAACCCAGCGAGCGGGCGCTGCCGTGAGGGAGCCCGCGCCGGACCCCGGGACGTTCTCCGCCCGCACGTACGCGGTCGTCGAGCACGACGGCATCGCGGATCAGGTCGCCGTCGAGGAGCCGCTCGAGATCCGGGTCGATGGACGCGCGCTCGCGGTGACGATGCGCACGCCGGGCCACGACGAGGAGTTGGCGCTCGGTTTCCTCTACGGCGAGGGGCTGATCGACGGGCCTCGCACGGCGGGCCCGTCCGATGACCTGGCGGCGAACGTGGTGGAGGTCGCCGGGCCGCTCCTTCGCAAGCCCGGTGAGCGCCGCTTCTACACGACCTCCTCGTGTGGCGTGTGCGGGAAGGGGGCGCTGGAGGAGGTGGCGGTTCACGCGGCTTCGCTCGGTCGGGGCTTCGAGATCGGCCGACAACTGCTCGCAGACCTGCCCGAGCGCCTTCGCCAGCCCACGTTCGAGCGCACCGGCGGCCTCCACGCGACCGGCCTGTTCGACGCCTCCGGACAGCTGGTCGCCGCCCGCGAGGACGTGGGGCGCCACAACGCGATGGACAAGGTGATCGGCGCGGCGCTCCTGGACGGGGCGCTCCCGCTCTCCGACCGGGTCCTGTGCGTGAGCGGGCGGCTGTCGTTCGAGCTGGTGCAGAAGGCGGCGGTGGCGGGGGCGCCGATCCTCGTCGGCGTGGGGGCCCCGAGCTCGCTCGCCGTCGAGCTCGCGGCGGACCGCGGGATGACCCTCGGCGGCTTCGCCCGCGCTGGGCGCGTGAACGTGTACACACACCCCGAGCGCGTCAGCCAGCCGCGCCCGGGTTGATTCCCTTCGCGATCTCGCGAAGCGACTCCGCGGAGCGCCCGCTGCGCCCCCCGATCCAGCACGCCACCGGCGCCGCGGTGCGCTCGGAGGCGTGCGCGGCGATCGCGGCGACCTTCAGGATCTCGTCGAGCTCCTCCGAGCTCGGCGCCTCGGCCCCGAGCTCCGCGGCGAAGCGCCGCACCCATTCTTCGGCGGTCATCTCCACCTCCTAGCGGGCGACGTTACCCCTAACGGGGCCCGCCGCGCCGCGCCGCGCACCGCGAGCGCAACGATCCCCGCCCCGGCCCCGATTGCCAGATTTCCGCTTACGAGCGTCACGAGCCCGATGCCGGCGGCGAGCACGCGGTCGTCGAGCCGCTCCAGACGCGAGGCAAGCATCCCATGCTGGATCGCGACGAACCCGAGCATCCCGGCGAGAACGCCGGGGGGAAGGAGCGAGACGACCACCGGCAGCGAGCCCCCCAGCCCGAGAGCGAGCGCGACGTACAGCGCCCCCACCATCAGGGTGGCCCCGGCGGTGCGGGCGCCCATCCGGTAGTGCGCGGTGACGCCGCCGGCGCCGTGGCAGACGGGGAGGCCGGAGGTGAGCCCGGCGAAGAGGTTCGCGCCGGCGATCGACGCGGCGAGCGCACCCGGCCGAACGCGGCGCGCGAGTGCTCCGAAGTACTCGCGCTCGGCGTCCGCGGTGGCGACGATCGAGTTACCGAACGTGAGCGGGATCTGCGCGAGGACCAGCGCCGTGAGAGCGGTGGCGAACGCCGGGCCATCGGGGATGGAGATCACGAGCGGCTGGGGACCGAACCCGAGATGGCTCGGCGGGCCATCCACCGCAAGCCCCACCACGGCGGCGACCCCCAGCACCACGAGGCTGACCGGGAGCCGGCGGCGGCCGGTGGTCAGGAAGAGCAGGGCGCAGACGCCGGCCGCCGCGGCGACGCTCACGGCGGGGTCGATCGACGGCAGGCCCTGCCAGTTCCCCTTCTCCGCGAGCTCGACGGCCGCCTTGGCGAGGAGCAGGGCGACGCTCGCCTGGATCCCACGTACCAGCACCACCGGGAAGCGCCGCGCGAGCCGTTCGCCGAGGCCGCTCGTGGCGAGCAGCGCCATCGCGGCGGACATCAGGAGCGCGCCCGCCGCGAGGGTGGTGGCGTCCAGGTGGAGGGCGATCGCCGCGGCGGCGAAGGCCTTCAGAGGCTGCACGGGGACCGGGACGCGGAAGTAGTTCGCGGTCGCGACGTAGGCGAGGCCGACGCCGCAGAACACCGCCGTCGCGTTCAGGCCGCAGAGCGCGATCAGCGCGACCGCGATCGGCAGGAAGAGCCCGGCGTCGCCGAGCCCGCCCGCGAGCTCCGCGAGGTCGTATCGAGCCCGGGGGGTGGCGCCCGTGCGAGGCCGCTCGCGCTCCGCCGCCGGCGTCTCAGCCACCGATCGCGCTCATGGTGCGGGGCGGTGGTACGAAGCCCGGCGAGTTCACGCGG
The DNA here is from genome assembly GCA_035313645.1 of Solirubrobacterales bacterium. Lineage (GTDB taxonomy): Bacteria > Actinomycetota > Thermoleophilia > Solirubrobacterales > 70-9 > AC-56. The sequence goes on along the minus strand of DATGAF010000074.1, from coordinate 13,006 downwards.
TGCTTGAGCTCCTTTCGCCACACCGCGTCGCGGACGATGCGCTCGAGGTCCCCGTCGGTCGCGCCGGCACGCATGGGGGAGAGCAGATCGGTCTCGTGAGCGGAGAAGAGACAGGTCCGAAGCTTTCCGTCCGCGGTCAGGCGGATCCGGTTGCAATCGGCGCAGAACGGCTCCGATACCGGGTTGATGAACCCGATCCGCCCCTGGCCGTCCACGAAGCGGAACACCCTCGCGGTCGCGTGCGGCTCGCGCGGAACCTCCTCGAGCGGGTGAACGGCCTCGATCATCGCCCGGATCTCGCCACCGGCGAGCACGGCGTCGGGGGCCCACGCGCGGTCCCCGTCGAGCGGCATGAACTCGATGAAGCGCACCTGGTACCCAGTGGACCGGGCGAGCTCGCAGAACGACATCACCTCGTCCTCGGTGAAGTCGCGCATCGCGACCGCGTTGACCTTCACCGGGCGAACCTCGGGATGCGCCGCGATCGCATCGAGCCCGCGGAGCACGCGAGCGAGCGCGTCGCGGCGGGTCATGTCGAAGAAGCGGTCCCGGGCGAGCGAGTCGATCGAGACGTTCACTCGCCGGATCCCGGCCGCGACGAGGGCCGCCGCGTCGCGCTCGAGCAGGAAGCCGTTGGTGGTCAGCGAGAGGTCGCGGATCCCCTCGTTTCGCGACAGCATTCCCACGAGGCTCGGGAAGCCGCGGCGCACCAGGGGCTCTCCGCCCGTCAGCCGCACGTCCTCGATCCCGAGCCCGACCAGCAGCCCCACCAACCTCTCGATCTCCTCGAAGCTCAGGATGCCCTCGCGCGGCAGCCAATCGATCCCGTCGGCCGGCATGCAGTAGCGGCAGCGGAAGTTGCAGCGATCGGTGACCGAGACGCGCAGGTCGGCGATCCGGCGACCGTGTGCGTCTCGAAGCGGCTCAGGGGACATGCTCGGACCCGGAGGCTAGTCCGTCCGAGCCGGCGCTCGAACGCTCCAGGCGCCGAATGGCAGCGATCGAACCATCGGGCGTGCGAGAAGCAGTGATAAGAATGCCCGAACCTCGAGAGGAGACTCGCGCTGGCCCTAACACCGCCCCTGTTCCGTCAGCTTCTCGGCGATCCGACCGCCCGGGGCAAGGCGGCGCGCTCTCGACGCTCCGAGGCCCTCAAGGCGCGCACGAAGAACGCCGACCGCGTCGTACGGTCGATCTGTCCCTACTGCGCCGTGGGCTGTGGCCAGCGGGTCTACGTCAAGGACGAGCGGGTGATCCAGATCGAGGGCGACCCCGAGAGCCCGATCTCGCGGGGAAGGCTGTGCCCCAAGGGCGCGGCGTCGAAGCAGCTGGTCACCAGCCCGCTTCGCGAGACCACGGTCAAATACCGCCGTCCCCATGGAACGGAGTGGGAGGAGCTCGACCTCGAGACCGCCACCGACATGATCGCCGACCGGGTGATCGCCGCCCGGGAGGCGACCTGGGAGGACCACGTCGACGGCAGGCGGGACCTGAAGCTGAATCGGACCCGGGGGATCGCGGTCCTGGGCGGAGCGACGCTGGACAGCGAGGAGAACTACCTGATCAAGAAGCTGTTCACGGCGCTCGGCGCGATCCAGATCGAGAACCAGGCCCGCATATGACACTCCTCCACCGTCCCCGGTCTGGGGACGTCGTTCGGAAGGGGTGGGGCCACCACCTTCCAGCAGGACACCCAGAACGCCGACTGCATCATGATCATGGGGTCGAACACCGCCGAGTGCCATCCGGTCGGATTTCAGTGGGTGATCGAGGCGAAGGAGCGCGGAGCCAAGATCATCCACGTGGACCCGCGGTTCACCCGCACCAGCGCCCTCGCTGACCTGCACGTCCCGCTTCGAGCCGGCACCGACATCGCGTTCCTCGGCGGGATCATCAACTACATCATCGAGAACGGGCGCTGGTTCGACGAGTACGTGAAGACGTACACGAACGCCCCGGTGATCATCAAGGAGGAGTTCAAGGACACCGAGGACCTGGACGGGTTCTTCTCCGGGTTCGTCGAGGAGGACGGCCTCTACGACGTGACGAGCTGGAGCTACGCGGGCACGGAGGAGCGAGCCGGGGCGGACAAGCGGGAGCAGGGCGCCGAGGTCTCGGGCGAGCAGTCGCACGGCGCGCACGGGATCGACCTGAAGCGAGGCGACCCGCCGGAGATGGACGAGTCCCTCCAGGACCCGCGCTGCGTCTTCCAGATCGTCCGCCGGCACTTCTCCCGCTACACCCCGGAGGTGGTCGAGCAGATCTGCGCGATCTCGAAGGAGGACTTCCTCGAGGTGGCGGAGGCTCTGTGCGCCAACTCCGGCCGGGAGCGCACCTCCGCGTTCGCCTACGCCGTGGGCTGGACCCAGCACACGGTCGGGGTCCAGTACATCCGCGCGGCGTCGATCATCCAGCTCCTGCTCGGGAACATCGGCCGTCCCGGTGGGGGGATCCTCGCCCTTCGCGGCCACGCGAACATCCAGGGGTCGACCGACATCCCCACGCTCTTCAACATCCTGCCCAGCTACATCCCGATGCCACATCCCGAGGGCCACGGGAACCTGGAGGAGTTCGTCGAGAACAACCGGCCCACGACCGGCGTGTGGGGGGAGCTTCGCTCCTACACCGTGAGCCTGCTGAAGGCGTGGTGGGGCGACGCGGCGACCGAGGAGAACGACTTCTGCTTCGACTACGTGCCGAGGATCGACGGAGACCACTCCAACTACACGACGATGGTGCGGATGCTCGACGGAGAGGTGAAGGGGTTCTTCGTGGTGGGCGAGAACCCCGCGGTGGGGTCGGCCAACGGAAAGCTGAACCGAAAGGCGATGGCGAGCCTCGACTGGCTGGTCGTGCGGGACCTGGTGGAGATCGAGACGGCCTCGTTCTGGCGCGACTCACCGGAGATCGAGACCGGCGAGCTGCGGACCGAGAACATCGGGACCGAGGTGTTCTTCCTCCCCGCCGCGGCCCATACCGAGAAGGACGGATGCTTCACGAACACGCAGCGGCTCCTCCAGTGGCACGAGAAGGCGGTGGACCCGCCGGGCGACTGCCGCTCCGACCTCCACTTCTTCTACCACCTGGGCAGGAGGATCCAGGAGAAGCTCCGCCGCTCGCGTAAGCGACGCGACCGGGCCATCAAGGAGCTCACCTGGGGCTACCCGACGCAGGGTCCCCACGCCGATCCCGATGCAGACGCGATCCTCCAGGAGATCAACGGATTCGACTCGGACGGCAACCACATCTCGAAGTACCAGGAGCTCGAGTCGGACGGCTCGACGAGCTGCGGGTCGTGGCTGCACGCGGGCATCTACAAGGACGGGGTGAACCAGCCGGCGCGGCGGAGGCCGCGCACGGAGCAGGACTGGGTCGCCCGCGAGTGGGGCTGGGCGTGGCCCGCGGATACCCGGATCCTCTACAACCGCGCCTCGGCCGATCCCGAGGGCAAGCCGTGGTCGGAGCGCAAGCGGTACGTGTGGTGGGACGAGGAGCAGGGCGAGTGGACGGGCCGCGATCACCCCGACACCGGAAAGCCCGACAAGCCGCCGGACTACAGGCCCGGAAGGACGGACAAGAAGGGAGTCCCGGCGCTGCGCGGCGACACGCCGTTCATCGCCCATCCGGACGGGAGGGGCTGGCTGTACGTCCCGGCGGGGCTGGTGGACGGGCCTCTGCCGGTCCACTACGAGCCCCACGAGTCGCCGTTCGAGAATCCGCTCTACGGCCAGCAGCAGAATCCGCTTCGGCAGCGGTTCGACCGCGACGCGAACCCCTACAACCCGACCGCGGGCCAGCCGGGGGCCGGCGTCTATCCCTACGTCCTCACGTCGTACCGGCTGACCGAGCACCACACCGCGGGAGGGATGTCGAGGACGCTCTCCTACCTCTCCGAGCTCCAGCCCGAGCTCTTCTGCGAAGTGAGCCCCGAGCTCGCGGCCGAGCGCAACCTCGAGCACCGGGCATGGGCGACGATCGTCACCTCGCGGACCGCGATCGAGGCGCGCGTGATGGTGACCGAGCGCATGAAGCCCCTGCCGTCGGAGCGCGGCATCGTGCACCAGGTGGGCGTGCCGTACCACTGGGGCGGGCGCGGGCTGGCGAAGGGCGACGTCGTGAATGACCTGTTCTCTCTGGCGCTCGACCCGAACGTCCACATCCAGGAGGTGAAGGCGGCGACCTGCGACATCATCCCCGGGCGCCGTCCTCGGGGCGAGGCCCTGCCGGAGTTCGTCGCCTCCTATCGCATGCGCGCGGTGGCCGGTACGAAGCAGTCGCCGCCGGAGCCCGCCGCCGAGGCGCACGAGAGTCGCGAGACGGGATACGGCTCCGAGGAGGAGCGGCTGTGAGCGGGCGGGTCATCGAGACCTCCGCGTGGCCCGACACCTACGGGGAGGAGGCGCGCCCCCGGGTCGGGTTCTTCACCGACAGCTCGGTGTGCATCGGTTGCAAGGCCTGCGAGGTCGCCTGCAAGGAGTGGAACGAGGTGCCGGCCGACCCCCTGGGCTTCACCGGCGAGTCCTACGACAACAGCGGCGACCTCGGCGCCAACCGATGGCGCCACGTGGCGTTCATCGAGCAACGCGTTCCGGTGGACGGGGTGGCCGAGGCGGCGCCCGACTCCTGGGTAGAGGAGGCGGCGCGCCAGCAGCTCGTGGAACACGGCCTCGACGCCCACGACGACGGATCGGGATTCCGGTGGCTGATGAGCTCGGACGTCTGCAAGCACTGCACCGAGGCCGCGTGCCTGGACGTCTGTCCCACAGGGTCTCTGTTCCGGACGGAGTTCGGGACGGTCGTCGTCCAGGAGGACATCTGCAACGGCTGCGGGTACTGCGTGGTGGCCTGCCCATTCGGCGTCCTGGATCAGCGGGAGGACGACGGCCGGGTGTGGAAGTGCACCCTGTGCTACGACAGGCTGCGCGACGACATGGAGCCGGCGTGCGCCCAGGCCTGCCCGACGGACTCCATCCAGTTCGGCACCCTCGACGAGCTGCACGAGCGGGCGGATCGGCGTCTCGCCCAGCTGCACGAGCGGGGTCACCACGACGCCCGGCTCTACGGTCGCGACCCCGGCGACGGGGTGGGGGGGTTCGGGGCCTTCTTCCTTCTCCTGGACGAGCCGGAGGTCTACGGGTTGCCGCCCGATCCGGTCGCGACCACGCGTCGGCTCGGACGGAACTGGGCGGCGGCTGCCGGCGCCGCCGTCGCCCTCGCCGCCGGGGTGGCGGCGTCATTCATCGGGGGACGGGGGTGAACGGCGGGCGCCCCGGCGCCGACGAGCGACCCGAGCCGGTCCGAGGCGACGTCCACCGGGCCATCCCCAGCGAGGAGACCTTCGTTCACGGCGGCGCCCCGGGCGAGGGGCCCGCCACCACCCAGGCGACCCCCACGAAGGTCGGCGAGCGTCGGTGGGGACGGCGACGCGAGGGCGGCGAGCGCGCGATGGTGCCACGCGAGCGCCCGCGCTCCTACTACGGGCGCCCGGTCGTCAAGCCTCCCGTGTGGACCTGGGAGATTCCCACCTACTTCTTCACCGGCGGCCTGGCAGGGGCCTCCGCCAGCCTGGCGTTCGCCGCGGGGCTGGCGGGGAACCGCGTGCTCGAACGGAGGTCCTGGCTGATCGCGCTCGCCGGGATCGCCGTCAGCCCGGGGCTCCTCGTCTCCGACCTGGGCAGGCCCGCGCGCTTCCTGAACATGCTCCGCGTCTTCAAGGTCACCTCGCCGATGAGCGTCGGCTCGTGGCTCCTCGCGGTGGCGGGGGCCGCGGTCGCGCCCGCCACGGCCGCCTCGATCCTCGGTCGGCGCGGGATCGCGGCCCGAGTCTCGCAGGGCGTCGCCGGCGTGCTCGGCCTGCCCGTCGCGACGTACACAGCGGTCCTCGTGTCCAACACGGCGGTGCCCGTGTGGAGCGAGGCGCGCTGGGAGCTGCCGCTCGGCTTCGCGGCGAGCGCGGCGGCGAGCGCCGGCGCCGGCGCCACCCTGGCGACGCCCCCCAGCCACGCCGCGCCGGCTCGCCGCCTTGCTATCGGCGGCGCGCTGGTGGAAGCGGCGACGACCGAGCTCATGGAGCGTCGCCTCCGGGAGCTGGGGGAGCCCTACCACGAGCATTCAGCCGGCGTTCTCGCGCGGACCGCGAAGGGACTCGCCGTAGCCGGAGCGGCGATGGTGGCGCTCGGGACGCGACGATCCCGCAGGGTCACGGTCGCGGGCGCGTCCATGCTGCTCGCCGCGTCGGTCTGCGAGCGCTGGGCCGTGTTCCGGGCCGGATTCGCCTCCGCGAAGGACCCGAAGTACACGGTCGGACGCCAGCGGAGGCGGATCGAGGAGCGACGCGGCTAGGCCTCACCGCTGGAAGGCCGCCGCGCCGTCAGAGCTGCTGACGGACGCCCGCCTCTCTCCACCCGAGCCGCCTACCCGCCGCGCAGCCGCCCTACGCGACGGCCACTCGGCCCGGGGTGCCCTCCGCGAGCCGCCCGATCCGAGCGCCGAGCGCGTCCCCGTTCGGAGCGGAGCCGGGAGGTACCGCCACAAGCAGGCCTCCAGAGGTCATCGCGTCGGTGAGCAGGACGCGGCGCTCCGAAGCGACGGAGCGCGCCCAGTCGGTGAAGCGGTCGGCGTGCTCCGCGTTGCGGCGGCTTCCGCCGGCGAGGCACCGCTCGTCGGCCGCGAGCTCCAGGGCGCCCTCGATCGCCGGAACCGCCGCCGAGTCCAGCTCGGCCGAGAGGCCGCTCGCCTGACACAGCTCGTGAAGGTGGCCGAGCAGCCCGAAGCCCGTCACGTCGGTCATTGCGGTCGCCCCGGCTGTGACGGCTGCGGAGGAAGCCGCCCCGTTCAGATCGACCATCACGTCGACGGCTCGCTGGACGAGCTCGTCGTCCGCGATCCCGCGCTTGGCCGCCGTGGTGACGAGCCCGCCCCCGAGCGGCTTCGTGAGGTGGAGCTGGTCCCCAGGGCGTCCGCCGGCGTTGGTGATCACCGCCTCGGGATGGACCGTGCCCGTGACGGCGAGCCCGTACTTCGGCTCCGGGTCGTCGATCGAGTGGCCGCCGCCCACCGATGCACCGGCCTCGGTGGCGACGTCGTGGCCCCCCCGCAGGATCTCGGCGAGGACGTCGTGGCCGAGGTCGGAGAGCGAGAACGCGACGAGGTTGAGAACGAGGATCGGCCGGGCGCCCATCGCGTAGAGGTCGGAGAGCGCGTTGGCCGCCGCGACGCGCCCGAAGTCGTAGGGATCATCGACGATGGGCGTGAAGAAGTCGGCGCTCTGGACGATCGCCAGGTCGTCGGCGAGCCGGTACACGGCCGCGTCGTCGGCGGTGTCCGGCCCCACCAGCAGGCTGCGGTCCTCGGACGGCGGCAGGGCGGCGAGGACCGGCGAGAGCTCCGCGGCGCCGATCTTGCACGCGCAGCCGGCGCCGTGTGACAGGGCTGTGAGCCGGACCCGCTCGGGCGTCGTGGACACGACGTCAGGGTACCCTCGCGTCCCATGGAGGGCGGTGGCCACGAGGGCAACGAGGCTTCCGGCGCCGCGTCCCTCGACAGGGATGCGGCCCTGCGCGAGCTGCCATCGGTCGAGCGGCTCGCCTCGGCGGCAGAGGGTGCACCGCATGCCCTTCTCGTCGCCGCGGCGAGGCGCGAGCTCGACGAGCTTCGCCGCAGGATCCTCGACGGCGAGGCGGTCGAGGCGACGGCCGAGGAGCTTCGGAGGCGAGTGGTGGCTCGGGCGGCTCGCATGGCCGAGGGGAGCCTGCGGAGAGTGGTGAACGCGACCGGCGTGATCCTTCATACCAACCTCGGTCGCGCTCCGCTGCCGACCGAGGCCGCGGACGCCGCCGCCAGGATCGGAGCGGCGTACTCGAACCTCGAGCTCGACCTCGAAACCGGGGAGCGGGGGAGCCGCCAGGCGCACGTGGAGGGGCTGATCCGCGATCTCACCGGCGCCGAGGCGGCGGTGGTGGTGAACAACAACGCCGCGGCGGTGCTGCTGTCTCTTGCCGCCGGCGCCGCGGGCCGCGAGGTCGTGGTGAGCCGCGGCCAGCTCGTCGAGATCGGCGGCTCGTTCAGGATTCCGGAGGTCCTCGAGCAATCCGGGGCCACGCTCGTCGAGGTGGGGACCACGAACAGAACCCGGCGCAGCGACTACGAGGTCGCCATCGGCCCTGAGACGGCCGTCCTGCTTCGCGTCCACCAGTCGAACTTCAGAACGATCGGATTCACCGAGGAGGTGGCGATCGAAGACCTTTGCGCGCTGGCCCGAGAGCACGGCCTGGCGGTGGTCGACGACCTCGGGTCGGGGGCGCTCCACCGGATCCACGACGAGCCGACGGTTCGCGCCAGCGTCGCGGCGGGCACGGACCTGGTGTGCTGCTCGGCCGACAAGCTGCTCGGCGGACCCCAGGCGGGAATCGTCGCCGGCCACGCGAGCGCGGTCGAGCGCTGCCGCGCCCACCCGCTCGCCCGCGCGCTTCGCGTGGACAAGCTCCAGCTCGCGGCGCTCGAGGCGACGTTCAGGGTCCACCGCGACCGGGGACCCGGGGCCGTCCCGGCGCTGGCGATGCTGGAGAGCGACGAGGAGGAGCTCGCCGAGCGCGCCGAACGGATCGCGACCGGAGTGGGGGAGGGGGCTCGGGTCGTCCGGGCCGTCTCGAGGCCGGGCGGCGGATCGCTCCCGCTGACGGAGCTGGAGGGCCCCGTGTGCGCGATCGACCCGAAAGCGATCGGCGCGGAGGAGCTGGCGCGGCGGCTGCGCCGGGCGGAGCCGCCGGTCGTCGCGAGGATCTCCGGTGGGGACGTGATCCTCGACCCGCGCACGATGACGAGCGAGGACGCAAGCTTGGCCGCGGCGGCCGTGCTGAGTGCGCTCTCGGGGTGAGCGGCGTGGGAGTGGCCCTGATCATGGGGACCGCCGGGCACGTCGACCACGGCAAGACGGCGCTGGTGCGAGCGCTCACCGGGACGGACACGGACCGGCTCGTGGAGGAGCGGCGTCGGGGGCTATCGATCGAGCTCGGATTCGCAGAGCTTCGCCTGCCCGACGGGCGGTCGCTGGGCGTCGTGGACGTGCCGGGCCACGAGAGCCTGGTCCGGACGATGGTCGCCGGGACGAGCGGCATCGACCTCTTCCTCATGGTGATCGCCGCCGACGAGGGGGTGATGCCGCAGACCAGGGAGCACCTCGCTGCGCTCGAGGCCCTGGAGGTCGATGTCGGCGTCGTCGCGTTGACGAGGATCGACCGCGCCTCGGAGGACGTCCGCGCGCTCTCGCGTGACGAGGCGAGCGAGCTCCTGCCGTCGGCCCCGCTCGTCGAGGTGAGCGCCGTCACCGGGGAGGGCCTGGATGAGCTGCGCGCGGCGATCGCGAGCGCCGGTGCGAGAGCGGAGGCCGGGCGACCCGCGCCGCCAGCCGTCGCGCGACGGTACCCGGTGCTTCACGTCGATCGGAGCTTCACGCTCCGCGGGATCGGGACCGTCGTCACCGGAACGCTCTGGCAGGGAGAGATCGCACCCGGCGACCGGCTCATGATCCTGCCGAGCGGGCGGGAGACGCGTGCGCGAAGCGTCCAGGTTCACTCGCGCGACGCGGACACGGCGATGGCGGGCCAGAGGGTCGCGCTCAACCTCTCCCGCGTGTCGGTCGGCGAAATCCGCCGCGGCGACGTGATCGCCTCTCCCGAATCGGGGCTCGTGCCGAGCTATCGGTTGGACTCGCGGCTTCGGCTCGCTCCGGGCGCACCGCCGCTCGACCGCGAGCGGGTCCAGGTGCACCACGGGACCAGGGACGTGCCCGGGCGGGTCGTCGCGCTCGGCGAGGAGCTGGCCCAACTTCGCCTGGAGGCCCCGCTCATCGCCCGGCCGGGCGATCGATTCGTGCTGCGCCGGATCGCGCCGCCGACGGTCATCGGGGGAGGAGCGGTCATCGACCCGGCGCCCCACCGTCACGGCCCCGGCCCGGCGACCGAGCGGCTGCGGCGGATCGTGGACATCGGTCTCGACGCGGTGGCGCGGGAGGAACGCGAGCGCGCGGCAAGCGAGCCGGCGCGACAGCGCCCCGCGGTTGGAAAACCGCATCCCCCTGGGGACCTCGAGGATCGAGCCCGGCTCGTCCTGGCGCTGCTCGAGGCGGACGGCGCGGAGCCGCGCTCGCCGGCGGCGATCGCGGAGGCGCTCGGCGTCGATCGCCGGGGTGCGCTCGAGACGCTCGACGAATTGGTGGCAGCCCGGCGCGCGGTGCGGGTGAGCGCCGACATCTACTTCGCGGCCGGGCCGCTCGAGGCGCTCTGCTCCCAGGCCATCGAGCTGGCATCGGCCGACGGCCAGCTCACCCTGCCGGGACTGCGAGACGCGCTCGGAACGAGCCGCAAGTACGCCCAGGCCGTGCTCGAGCACCTGGATGCGGCGAAAATTACGGTACGCCGAGGCGACCGCCACATCCTGCGCCGGCCGGGCGGGTCGCGTCACGTGGGCTCGCCGGGCTGACGCCCTAGGCTTTTTTGCCGAGGCGGCAGGGGTCTGGTGGCCCGTCTGGTCTTCAAAACCAGCAGGGCGTCGCAGCCCGACGCTTGGAAGGTTCGATTCCTTCGCCGCCTCGTAGGAGAAAACGCTGCAAGCCGCGCAGTCGGTTCGCGGTGGAGGTGCATGGACCGAGAGCCGTGCAAATGTCCTCAGCTGGGCCGCCACGCGTGACGGGACCATCGCGCGGATGGCATACGGGAGCGGTTTCTTGCGTCATCTGGCGCGGGCACTATCGCGCGGCGACGAGGAGCCCGATTGGGCACTGCTGCCTTTCGCGCAAAGCGACAGCGCGCAGCGACGACTACCTCGTCAAGCCATGGAAAGCAGCAGTGTCCGGCGTGAGATACTCGGCGGCGATGTCGGAGGATCTCGAAGATTTCATCCTCCGGCCATTTATCGACGAGCCGGCCCACGCTCAGACAGCGCCTCTTTTATGCGAGCCGCCGGTATCAGCGAGTTCGGCGGTGCTGTCGGACGGATCGACCTCCCGGATCCGCGCCCCCTCGTGAAGGACGAGGCCCTGATCGAAATCCGGGCCGCGGGCGTCGGCAACTGGGAGGAGTTCGTCCGCACGGGCGAGTGGGACGTCGGCCGCGCCCCTCCGATGGCGCTCGGCGTCGAGGCCGCCGGGACCATCACGGCGATCGGAGGTTCCGTCGAGGACTGGGAGCCCGGTGATGAGGTGCTCAGCCACCCCCTCCCGCTGCGGGACCAGGGAACCTGGGCGCCCTTGCTGATCGCCTCGGCGACGGTGCTCGCGCGAAAGCCTGCTTCCCTCTCGTGGGAGGCCGCTGCTGCGTTCCCGGTTCCGGCCCTGACCGCCACGCAGGTGATCGACGGAGCCTTGGCGGTGCGCCCTGACGACCTGGTTCTCGTCAATGGTGGGAGCGGGGTGACCGGCACGCTTCTCGTTGGGCTCGCCGCGGCGCGCGGCGCCGAGGTGATCGCGACCGCAGGACCGGCCAGCCATGAGCGCCTCCGCCGGCTGGGAGCGGCCCACGTGCTCGACTATCACGACCCCGACTGGTCGGTGCAGGCGCGCGCCATTGGCGGCGGCTTGGGCGTGACCGCCGTCGCGAACGCCGTGCCTAACGGCTCAGCCGACGCGATCGGCACCGTGCGCGACGGCGGTCGCCTTGCGACGATCACCCAGGACCCACCTGACGAGCAACGAGGCATCGAGATCTCGTCGGTGATCGTGCAGCCCGACGGCCGCGCTCGGCGAGCTCGCCGAGCTGCTCGCCGCCGGGAAGCTCGAGGTCTCCGTCGCGGCGACGTTCCCGCTCGAGGATGCCGCCGCGGCCTTGGCGGCAGCAACCGGGGGCGGCGCCGGCGGAGCGGTCGTGCTTCGCCCCTGACGGGGGCGAGGATCTAGCTAGCCACATTCGGGCCAAAGCGAAATACCGCTTGGGATCATGGGCGGGCGTCTTGCGCAGCACGGCAATCGCTCCCGCAAATCGCGCGGAGGAGCAGTCCTACATCACGACCGGCGCTGTCCGTTCACGAGTTCGAAGTATCCGTCGGCGCGTAGCCGCCAGCGACTGTCGTGTTCGCCTGCGAACCACTCTCGCGGCAGCGGTACGGCCTTCTCGCTCACTGTCTCGATTAAGTCGACGTAGAGGTAGTCGCCCTCGGGCGGATCCTCTCGGTCGAGTCGCTTCAGAACCTGCAGGGCCTCTGCGGTCGCCTCATCGAAGCCCGAAGGGTCGCGTCCACCGCGTTCCTCATCGGCAATCTCGCTGATCCTGTCGGCTCGGTGCTCCCGGCGGCGGAGAAGCGCAACCGCGGACAAGTAAGGATGATCGTTGGTGAGCTTGCCGTCGCGGCCGAACTCAAGGCGCCCATCACCAACTGCAGCCCCGACGGCGGGATCGACGTCCATCGTGAAGGTCGGGTTGCCGTAGAGGGCGGAGAGCACGTGCTGGACGGATAGGTCGAGCATCGCGCCTTCAGGATTTGCGAGCACGACGACTAGCGGCAGCTGGAGTGCGGTCAGCGGCTTCAGCTGCTGAGCAGCTTTCGCTACGTGGTTTCGGATGGGACCGTAGACCTCCTTCCCCGACGCGGAGATGGTGCGTTGATCAGCGAGGCGTCGCTCGAGGGCCGAAGCCCCGGCCGTGAACTGCTCGACCTCGCAGGCAATCCGCAACTCACCGAGGCGGGGCAAGAAGTCCGGTCGCTTCGCTATCGCGTACTCGGCTAGGTCCGGCTCATGAGCCCCAGGCTCGTAGCCATGCTCGCGCAGGTAGCGTTCGAAAAGCTTGTCGCCGCTTGTCTTGGGCATGCCCTCAGCTAAGCACCTCCAGGAGCTTCCGCCAGCACTGGGACGTCGACCTATGCGCTGCTGCGCGTCGCGCAAAGGAGCAGTGGGTCCGCCCCGGGGCAGCCGTCTCTGGTCGGGACGTCGCGCAGTCCCTAGCTTGTGCTGGCAAGGAGCGCGTTCTTCGGGCGGGTTTGGTCCACCAGAGCCTCGGCCTGCGCTGAGCCGACG
>DATGAF010000073.1:0-20432 GCA_035313645.1 Solirubrobacterales bacterium | reverse complement strand
CACCGCCGACTCCACCTCGGCGGTGGAGAGCCGATGGCCTGAGACGTTGACGACGTCGTCGACCCGGCCGAGGATCCAGAAGTACCCGTCCTCGTCCTTGCGGGCGGCGTCGCCGACCACGTAGGTCGTGTCGCCGAACTTTCCGTAGTAGGTCTCCTTGAACCGGTCCTCCTCCTTGTAGAGCGTTCGGAGCATCCCCGGCCACGGGCTGCGCAGCACGAGGAGACCCTGCTCGCCGTCCTCCACCTCGTTGCCCTCGTCGTCGACCACCGCCGTGTCGATCCCCGGGAGGGGCTTCGTCGCCGAACCCGGCTTCGTCTCGGTGACCCCCGGGAGCGGGCTGATCAGGATGTGCCCGGTCTCCGTCTGCCACCACGTGTCGACGATCGGGCAGCGCTCGTCGCCGATCACCTTGTGGTACCAGAGCCACGCCTTGGGGTTGATCGGCTCGCCCACGGTGCCGAGCAGCCGCAGCGACGAGAGATCGTGCTTGCCTGGATACTCCGGCCCCCACTTCATGCACGCCCGGATCGCGGTCGGCGCCGTGTACATGATCGTGACCCCGTAGCGCTCGACGATCCCCCACCACACGTCCTTGTCGGGATAGTCCGGCGCGCCCTCGTACATGACGCTCGTCGCGCCGTTGGAGAGCGGGCCGTAGACGATGTAGCTGTGGCCTGTCACCCAGCCGACGTCGGCCGCGCACCAGAAGACGTCGGAGTCGGGCTTCAGGTCGAACACGTAGCGGTGCGTCCAGGTGACGCCGAGCAGGTAGCCGGCGGTGGTGTGCAGGACCCCCTTCGGCTTCGCGGTCGATCCCGAGGTGTAGAGGACGTAGAGGGGATGCTCGGCGTCGAGCCGCTCCGGCTCGCACTCCTCGTCGGCGGCCTCGAGCGCCTCGCCGAACCACACGTCGCGGCCATCGGCCATCTCGCAGTCGGCGCCGGTGGCCTTGACCACGAAGATCGTCTCGATCGAGTCGACGTCGCCGATCTTCTCGTCCACCTGCTGCTTGATCGGCGCGGTCTTCCCCTTGCGGCGGGCGCCGTCGACCGTGATCAGCGCCTTCGCCTCGGAGAACTCCATTCGCTCCTTCACCGCGTCGGGGGAGAAGCCGCCGAAGACGACGTTGTGCGGAGCCCCGATCCGGGCGCAGGCCAGCATCGAGATTACGACCTCGGGGATCATCGGCAAATAGATCCCCACCACGTCGCCCTTGCCGATCCCGCGGTCCTTGAGCGCGTTCGCAAAGCGCTGCACGTCGCGGTGGAGGTCCGCGTAGGTGATCTCTCGCTCCTCGCCCTCCTCGCCGCGCCAGTGGAAGGCGACCTTGTCGCCATTGCCGGCCTCGACGTGGCGGTCGAGGCAGTTGTAGGAGACGTTCAGCTTCCCGTCCTCGAACCACTTGTAGAACGGCGGATCGGAGTCGTTCAGGGTCTGCTCAGGCTTCTCGAACCAGCCGATCAGCTCCTCGGCCTGGCGCGCCCAAAAGCTCGCCGGGTCCTTCTCGGCCTCCTCGTGAAGGGACCAGTCCTTGACCAGCGCGTGCTCGCGAAACTCATCGGGGGGAGGGAACTTCTCGACCTCGAGCAGACGCTCCAGATCCTTCTCCAGCTCCTCCGTGTTCACTACCTGGGTCGCCATCTCACATCTCCTCGCATCTCGTCATCCGCATGGGTTGGTTCGAATCTGTCTGCGGGTCGGGACAGAGCCGGCGCGGCTTCGCGCCGCGGCCGGCTCGTCCTCGACTTCCGCGATCTCTCGATCAGTCGCGGCACTCGTGGCCGCTCGTGCTCACCTCCTCAGCGGGATCACGGGCAGGACCGTCCGCCCGAACGTCGAGTTGGTCACCGCCGCGAACGACGCGTACCAAGCGGCGGCCGCCGTCGCGAGCCCGACGTATCCGCCCCACTTGATGATGTCCTCGTGAGCGCCGGAGTTGCCGATGCCCAGCAGGATGAATGTGATCGCCAGCAGGAGGAACACCAGCGCGACTGCGCCGGTCGTCCGCAGCGAGGCCACGAACATATAGCTCGTGAAGATCCCCCATGCCCACAGGTAGAGGCCGATCGCGTGGCCGGCCGTGGTCGGATCAGGGAACTCCGAGACATTGAACGTGACCAGGACGAAGTACGAGATCCAGAACGCTCCGAACGAGCTGAACGCCACCGCTCCGAACGTGTTACCGGTGCGGAACTCCCACATGCCTGCGAGAAGCTGCGCGATTCCCCCGTACGCCAGTGCCAGGCCCAAGACCACGGGCTCACCGCCCGCGCTGACCAGCTGTGAGTTGAACATGCTCAGCACGAACGTGGTCATCGCGAACCCCGCGAGCCCGAGGGGCCCGGGGTCGGCTGGAGTCCACGCGGTTCGCTCCACCGCTGCGGCGACCCGAGTGGCGCTGTCGCCGGCGGTCGGGTCGCGAGTAGGGACCGCTGCACTCTCCATTGGCCTCTCCTTCCCCTTCCCGGCGGTGGGCGCCCGACGGGCGCGCGCCGGGATTGGATCGAATGGTTGGTGCCTTGAGCCCCTTCCCGGTCGCACTTGTCGTAAACCTGACATTTGTTGTAGATATGACACGGCGGCCACGAAGGGCGAGCCGCGAGATCCGGCGTTAGATTGCCGGGGTGGCGCGAACCACCAGGCGCAGACGCCGGAAGCACCGCGGGACCCAGGGCGGGAGCATCGACCGGCGCGGCGGGGCGAGGCGGCCGCGGAGCCGCCAGGAGGCTCGCGCGCGAGCCAAGAAGCAGCTCGGGCAAAAGCGCGAGCGAGTTCCCAGCTGGGGCAGCGCGCTGGGCAGGGGCGCGTTCGGCGCCGCGATCTTCTTCGTCCTCCTCGTCGTCATCTTCGGCCGCCCCGCGGCACCCTCGTTCGCGTTCGCCGCGCTGATGCTCCTGATCTACGTCCCCATGGGCCACTACATCGACCGGTTCTTCTACAACCGGCGCCAGGCCGCGAGGCACCGCGAGCGCGAGCGGCGAGAGCGCGGCGAGTAGCCCGTCGGCTACCCTCGGCCGAACCCCGCGTCCGGGGCCGTCACCAACGAGACCATGGACGTCCGATCCTTCACCGTCGGCCCGGTGGCCGAGAACTGCTACGTCGCCCGCCGCGACGGCGCCGATCACGGAGTCGTCGTCGATCCGGGCGATGACGCCGAGCGAATCCTCGGGGCGATCGACGGGCTCGGGATCGCGGTGGACGCGATCCTGGTCACCCACTGTCACTTCGACCACATCGGCGCCGTCGCCCCGGTGGCCCGCGCGACCGGCGCCCCGGTGTACTGCCCTGAGATCGAGGTGCCCGTGCTGGCCGACGTCATGTCCTACGTCCCCTGGCCGGGGTTCGGGCCGTATGAGAGCTACGACGCGGACGAAACAGTCGCCGGCGGCGAGCACCTCTCGCTCGCGGGCCTCGAGATCGACGTCGTGTTCACGCCGGGACACAGCCCCGGCCACGTCACCTACGCGATCCCGGACGAACACGCCCTGTTCTCCGGGGACGTCCTCTTCAAGGGCTCGGTGGGGCGCGTCGACCTTCCGGGGGGCGACTGGGACACCCTGCTCGAGAGCATCCGGGGCCTGGTCGAGCGCTATCCCGACGAGACGACCGTGCATCCGGGTCACATGGCGATCACGACGCTCGGCGCCGAGCGCGCGACCAATCCCTTCCTGAGGGAGCTGAGCGCCGACCCGCCTCAGCCCCCTCCCGAGCTCGCCCGTTAGTCTCGCGCGGGCGATGGCCGCGCGCTTTCAGGCCCCGAGGGGCACCTTCGACATCCTTCCCGCGGACGCCGCCGCCCGCGCCAGGGTCGAGGAGACGGCGCGCGAGCTGTTCGACCGCGCGGGCTACGCACGGATCGAGACCCCGGCCTTCGAGGAGACCGAGCTCTTCGCCCGCGGAGTCGGCGAGGCGACCGACATCGTCCGCAAGGAGATGTTCACGTTCGAGGACATGGGCGGTCGCAGCGTCACGCTGCGCCCGGAGGGCACGGCGCCCATCGCGCGCGCCTACCTCGAGCACGGCATGCACCGGCTCGCGCAGCCGGTGAGGCTCTGGTACATGGGCCCCTTCTTCCGTCACGAGCGTCCCCAGGCGGGCCGGTTCAGGCAGTTCAACCAGATCGGCGCCGAGGCGATCGGATCCGAGTCGCCGCTGGTCGACGCGGAGCAGATCATGTTGCTCGACGAGCTCCTGCGAACGCTCGGCGTACCCGAACTGCGCCTCCGGCTGGGCAGCCTCGGCTCACCGCGGACCCGCGCCGACTACCGCTCCGAGCTGACCGCGTATCTGCGCGAGCGCGAGGGCGAGCTGCCCCGCGACGTTCGCGAGCGCATCGACGAGAACCCGCTGCGGGCCTTCGACGCCAAGGACGACGCGACGAGGTCGGTAATGGCCGAGGCCCCGACGATGCTCGATCGCCTCGCGGGCGAAGACGCCGAGCACTTCGCCACCGTGCGCCGGCTCCTCGACCAGGCGGGGATCGATTACGAGCTGGACGGGAGGCTGGTCCGGGGGCTCGACTACTACACCCGAACCGTGTTCGAGTTCGAGTGCGAGCGCCTCGGCGCCCAGTCCGGTGTCGGCGGCGGGGGACGCTACGACCTGCTGCTGGAGGAGCTCGGGGGATCGCCGACCCCGGCCTCCGGCTGGGCGGCCGGCGTCGAGCGGATCCTGCTCGCCCTCGACGCCGAGGCGGAGGAGAGCCCCCGAGACGTCTTCGTCGCCGCGGCCGACGAGCAGCGCGAGCGCGCCCTGAGCCTGGTCGCCGAGCTTCGCCGCGCGGGACTGCGCGCCGAGCTCGACCTCGCCGGGCGGGGGATCAAGGGCCAGATGAAGCAAGCCGATCGCGTCGGCGCCGCCCGCGCGGTGATCCTCGACGCCGAGGGACCGGCGAAGCTTCGGGACATGCACTCCGGCGAGCAGCGGGAGATCGAGGTGGCGAGGGTCGTCGAGGAGCTCACGGGACGTTGAGCTTGACCGACCCGGCGTTCCCGGCTCTGCGAGCGAATCGCTACCGCGACACCTGGTGCGGCCAGGTGCTGCCCGACAGGGTGGGCTCCGCCGCGCGAGTAGCCGGGTGGGTCCACCGTCGCCGCGACCATGGCGGGCTCGTCTTCGTCGACCTGCGCGATCGAACCGGACTGGTTCAGCTCGTCTTCAATCCGGAGGCGGCCGGCGGCGGCTTCCAGCTTGGCCACGAGATGCGCGCGGAGGACGTGATCAGCGTCGCCGGGGAGGTCGTCCGTCGCTCGCCGGAGACCGTCAACCCCGAGCTTCCGACCGGCGAGGTCGAGATCCGCGTCGCTGAGGCGACGCTGCTCGCCGACGCCGAGACCCCCCCGTTCGAGATCGAGTCGTTCTCCGGCGAGGTGGGGGAGGAGATGCGGCTTCGCCATCGCTACCTCGACCTGCGCCGCGAGCGCATGCGCGCCGCGATCCAGCTTCGCCACCGGGTCGTCCAGTCGATGCGAAAGTTCTTCGACGGCGAGGGATTCGTCGAGATCGAGACGCCGATGCTGTCTCGGTCGACGCCCGAGGGGGCGCGGGACTTCCTCGTTCCGTGGCGGCGCGATCCCGGGACGTTCTTTGCCCTCCCGCAGTCGCCGCAGCTCTTCAAGCAGCTCCTGATGGTCGCCGGATTCGAGCGCTACTACCAGATCGCACGCTGCTTTCGCGACGAGGATCAGCGGGCCGACCGCCAGCTCGACTTCACCCAGCTCGACGTCGAGATGTCGTTCGTCGACGCGGAAGACGTGATCGACGTCAACGAGCGGATGATCGCCTACGTCCTGGAGCGCGTCAGCGGCCCGAAGATCGATCTGCCGATCCCGCGGCTGACCTACGCCGAGGCGCTCGCCCGTTACGGCACCGATCGCCCCGACCTGCGCGTCGGGCTCGAGCTGACCGAGGTGACGGACGAGCTCCGGCAGACGGAGTTCAAGGTGTTCAGAAGCGCGATCGACGCGGGAGGCATCGTGAAGGCGCTCAACGCGGGGAAGCGCGACCTGCCCCGCTCCGCGCTCGACGGGCTCATCGAGCGCGCCCAGGAGCTTGGGGCGAAGGGGCTGGTGTGGGCGTTTCGCGAGGGCGACGGATGGCGCTCGCCGACGGCGAAGTTCCTCGCAGCCGACGAGCTTCGCCGCCTGAACGAGCGGCTCGGCGCTGCGCAGGGAGACCTCCTGCTCCTCGTCGCCGACGGCCCGGGGGTGGCCAACGCCGTGCTGGCGCAGCTTCGGCTCGAGCTGGCCGAGCGATTCGGCCAGATCGCCGACGGCGATCGGTTCACCTGGATCGTCGACTTTCCGATGTTCGAGTGGAACGAGCAGGAGTCGCGGTGGGACCCGCTCCACCATCCGTTCACCGCCCCGCAGGCCGAGTTCGATCCCGAGCGGCCCGGCGAGGCGCTGGCCGCCGCCTACGACATCGTCTGGAACGGCCAGGAGCTGGGCGGCGGCTCGATCAGGATCGCCGACCGTGAGCTCCAAAAGCGGGTCTTCGAGACGATCGGCATCGGCCGGAGCGAGGCCGAGGAGCGCTTCGGCTTCCTGCTCGAGGCCCTGCGCTACGGGGCCCCACCGCATGGAGGCATCGCGTACGGGCTCGACCGGTTCGTGCAGCGCCTCGTCGGCGCCGAGTCGATCCGCGACGTGATCGCCTTCCCGAAGACCGCCTCGGGCGCGGACCCCCTCACGGGGGCCCCGGCGGCGGTGGACGCCGCGCAGCTTCGCGAGCTCGGCCTCGAGCTTCGGCGCCGAGCCTGATCTCGCCGGTCGGCGGGGTAGGGTGGCGCCCGCCGGCGAGACGTCGAGTCGGGAGGAGCGATGATGAACCAGCTCTCGCGGTTTCTTGCCCCGGATGAGGGGCGCGATCTGCTCCGCCTGAAGGCGGGCCTCGCGGTGGGGATCGGGCTGTCGATGGCCTGGGCCCGCAAGTCGGGCGGCGCGCTCGGGAACCCGTGGGGGGACTGGGGGCTGTTCGCCGTCCTCCTGCTCGCCTTCGCGTTCCTTTACGGGCTCGGGATGCTCGGTCGCCTGAGCATCGACCGCTACCGGCCGTGGACGGGCGCCTACCTCGTCTTCGGGATCATCGTCGCGCCGACCCTCCTCTCGCAGTTCGTGACCGCGGTAAACGGAGACGCCGGGGCCGCCTTGAACGTCTTCTGGATCTTCCTGGTGACGGCCGCCCTGGCCATCGCGGCTTCCGTCCTCGCCGGCGCCCGCTACGCGCTCCTCCTCGCCTCGCTGGCGTTGATCGTCTCGTGGTCGGCGCTCTGGGAAAAGATCCTCTCGAACGGGCTCGCCGCCCATCTCGGGATCTACCGCGGGCTGCTCGTGATCCTCGCGGCCGTCCTGGTCGTGGCCGGGTTCGCGGTCGCGATGCTCGATCGCGCCCCGGGAGGCCCCGCGCCGTCGGCCCGCCGGCTGCCGATCCCGGTCCGAGCCCCCGCCAGCGACGTGATCACGGGCGCGGCGGTGGCGGCGGTGCTCGCGGGCTCGCTGAGCTTCACGAGGCTCGTCGCGCTGAACAACCCCTTCCCCGGCTTCCCGACCGCCGATTCGAGTCTCCTGTGGGAGATCGTCCTGCTCGCCGTCTCCGTGGCGGCGATCGGCTACGGCGCCTGGGCCGGTGTCCGCGGCCCCACCTACGTCGGCGGCATCGGCCTGTTCAGCTTCCTCGTGATCGCGGGGTCGGACCTCAACGACTCGACCCCGGAGGGGAGCATCGTCGGTTGGCCGCTCCTGCTCGTGCTCGTGGGACTCGTGGGCTTCGCCGCGAGCCTCGTGCCGGGTCTTCGGCTCCCGGGGGCGAACGCGATCCAGTCCCGCGGCGAGTCCCGGCCGCCGGCCCCGCCTCGACCCCCCGAGCAGGGCCCGCCGGCGGCCTGAGCGCACGCGATACTCCGCGGGTGGCAGAGTCCCGGGCCGAGCTGGCGCGCGAGGTCCTCGAGGCGCTGAGTCGCGGTGACGTCGAGCGGTTCGCCGCTCTCCTGCACCCCCAGATCGAGATCCGCACCGCGCGCGGCGTGCGGCGCGGGCTCGACGACGCGGAGGAGTGGGCGCTCAAGCGCTACGAGCACCTCGAGCGCCGCTACGCGATCGACGAGCTTCGAGTTCGCGGCGACGCGGTTCTCGCCCTGGTCCGGACCCAGTACGTATGGCGCGAGAGCGGGCTCGTCGGGAACGAGGAGCCCACGGCGATCGAGCTCGAGTTCAGCGACGGGAAGCTGATCCGCTGGATCTTCCGCGAGGACCTCGCGGGCGAGCCGGGGCCGGCCGGAGGACATCGCGACGGGTAGCCGCAGCGTTCCCGCTCAAGGTTTCCGAGCGTTCTGCCGAGTCGGATTCTGAACTACTATGGTTAGCCAAGGCCCGAGCTTGTTCGATAGCCGCTCCAATTGTGAGCCAGCACAATCGGCTTGGGGGTCGGTTTCCGGGTGGCCGCTTTCGGCCCCTCCGGTAGACACCCACCTTCTGAGAAGGGTTCTCAAGCCGAGCGGCGTCGGCAAGTTGGGGCCTTTCCTCTTTCCGGTCGACCGGCCGTCGCTCGTCGTGGAGGGCCTCTCGTGAGAAAGGCCCTGAACGACAACCCGATGGTCCAGATCGGGGTGCTCGCTGGCCTCGCGGTCATCGTGGGGTTCTTGATCCTGACCCGGATGCACGGCTCGAGCAGCTCCTCCGCCCCCTCCACGACGCCGACCACGCCGGCTGCGGCGGGAAGCACGGCGCCGGCGCCGGCAACAGGGGTCACGCCGACCGCGCCGCCGTCGTCGAGCACCGCGCCGACCGCCCCGTCCGCGGGCTCGATCGGCGTCGCGCCGCCCGGGAAGCTCGTCGCCGGGCCCGGACTTCCGAAGCCTGTCGCGAGCGCATACGCCGACGGCAAGGCGGTCGTCCTCCTCGTCGTCCGCAACAAGGGCATCGATGACGCGGCGGTCCGCTCCAGCGTCGAGCGGCTGCGGGGCAACCACGGACTCGCCGTCTTCGTCGCCAACGCCGGCCAGATCGCGCGCTACTCGAGGATCGCCGAGGGCGTCAGCGTCAATCGGGTGCCGGCGTTGATCGTGGTTCGCCCGCGGTCCCTCAGCGACGGCGCTCCGACCGCGAGCGTCAGCTACGGGTTCAGGGGCTCCGACAGCGTCGTTCAGGCCGTTCGCGACGCTCTCTACAAGGGCCCGACGAACCTCCCGTACTACCCGCGCTAGCCGTTCCCCCTCCGGAGTATCCCGAGGCATCGGGCTCGGTAGGGGTCACGCCAGCCGAACTTTCGCGTCTCACGTCCACCCCCCGGACGCACGGCGCCAAAGCTGGGGTGCGGCTACGCTCCTTGACGCGATGGGCGCCGAGTTGTTGGAGCACTACCTGGCCGACTCGAGCCGCCGCGGCGCTGCTCCGGCTGGTGCGTACACGGGCGCAGCCGGCGGCGCGCCGTGCGGCGACCTGATCCGCGTCTCGGTCACCGTGCAGGGCGGGAGGATCGGGGCGGCGAGCTTCGACGCCGAGGGCTGCGGCGCGACCCTCGCCGCCGGTGCCGCCGTCACCGAGCGCGTCGAGGGCGAGAGCGTCCTCGAGGCGGCGCGAGTCGGCCCCGAGGACGTCTCGGCGGCGCTCGGCGGGCTCTCTTCCCAGGGCCGTCATGCCGCGGACCTCGCCGCCGACGCCCTTCACCGAGCGCTCGCCGCGCTGGCCGCCTCGCCGCGGCCGATCGCGCGTCCGCCGGGTGCCGGCGAGCGTGTCCTGGTGGCCATGAGCGGTGGCGTCGACTCGACCGTCGCCGCGCTGCTCGAGCGCGAGCGCGGCGCCGAGGTCGTGGCGGTGACCCTGAAGCTATGGGCCGATCGGAGAACGGACGGGGAGCGAAGCTGCTGCTCGCCCGAAGCGGTGGTCGGCGCCCGAGCGATCGCCCACCGGCTCGGGGTGCCGCACCTGACGCTCGACCTCGAGGAGCGCTTTCGCGCCACGGTGGTCGAGTCGTTCGTTCGCGGATACGCCGCGGGCCAGACGCCCAACCCCTGCGTCGTATGCAACGGCGGGCTGCGGATCGACGCGATGCTGGAACTCGCGGCGCGGCTCGGATGCTCGGGGCTCGCCACCGGCCACTACGCCAGGCTGGCCGATGACGGCGATGGGCCGCTCCTCGCCGCGCCCGCGGACGCGGCCAAGGACCAGACTTACATGCTCTCGGGCCTTCGCCCCGGGTCGCTCGCCCGGCTCCGGTTCCCTCTCGCCGGGCTGACCAAGGCGCAGGTCCGCGAGCTCGCGGCCGGAGCCGGGTTGGCAATCGCCGGGAAGCGGGAGAGCCAGGACCTGTGCTTTCTCTCCGGCGAGGGCAAGCGCTCGTTCCTCGCCCGTCACGCCGGTCTCGGCGAGCGCCCGGGGGAGGTCGTCGACGTCGCCGGACGCGTGCTCGGCCGCCATCCCGGGCACCACAACTTCACCGTCGGGCAGCGCCGGGGGCTGGGGCTCGCCGGTGGGCGCCCGCTCTACGTGCTGAGGACCGACCCGCGCGCGAATCGGGTCGTCGTGGGGGCCCGCGGCGAGCTGGCTACGCGCCGCGTACGGGTTCGCGACGCGGTCCTCCACCGTGATGGCTCGCGGGTGGATCGGGTCAAGCTGCGGTACCGCTCGCGACCGATCGCCTGCTCGACCGACGTCACCGCGGGCCGGCACCCCGAGCTGTGGATCGAGCTCGCCGAGCCCGCCCACGGCGTCGCGCCCGGCCAGACCGCCTGCCTGATGGACGGCGAGCTGGTGGTCGGCCACGCGACGATCGCTGCCTAGACTACGAGCGCCCGTGAACGCCGGCCAGATTCGCGAGGCCTTCCTGTCCTACTTCGAGGGCAAGGGCCACCTGCGCCAGCCCTCGGCCTCGCTGGTGCCGTCGGTGTACGACCCCTCGGTGCTGCTTACCACCGCCGGCATGCAGCCGTTCAAGCCGTACTTCCAGGGCCGGGAGACGCCGCCTCACTCCAGGCTGACGAGCTGTCAGCGGTGCTTTCGGACCACGGACATCGACGAGGTCGGCAACACGGCTCGCCACCTCACCTTCTTCGAGATGCTCGGCAACTTCAGCATCGGCGACTACTTCAAGGAGGAGACGATCGCCTTCGGCTGGGAGCTCTCGCTGGAGGGGTTCGGATTCGACCCGAGCCAGATCTGGGTGACCGCCTTCGAGGGCGACCCCGAGCTCGGGCTCGGCCCCGACGTCGAGTCGATCGAGCTCTGGAAGGCCCACGGCGTCCCGGAGGAGCGGATCGTCCTCCTGCCCCGCTCCGAGAACTTCTGGCAGGCCGGCCCCACCGGGCCCTGCGGGCCGTCCTCCGAGATGTACCTCGATCGCGGGCCGGAGTTCGGTGGCCCCGACGACCGCCCCGGCGATGACACGGAGCGCTTCCTCGAGTACTGGAACCACGTCTTCATGGCCTACGAGCTCCACGACGACGGCTCGCTCACCGATCTGCCGCAGCGAAACATCGACACCGGCCTCGGCCTCGAGCGCATGTCGGCGATCGAGCAGGGCGTTGCCTCGGTGTTCGAGACGGACCAGTTCCAGCCGCTCACGGCGCTCGCCGAGGAGCTGTCGGACCATCGCTACGTCGAGGGGGGCAAGGTGATGAGGGCGATGCGGATCATCTCCGATCACTCTCGGGGGATGGTTCACCTGATCGCCGACGGGGTCGTTCCCTCCAACGAGGACCGGGGGTACGTGCTGCGGCGGATCATGCGCCGGGCGATCCAGCAGGGCCGGGTGCTTGGCCTCGAGGCGCCGTGGCTAGGTCGCTTCGCGGAGCGGGTCATCGACCTGATGGGAGACGCCTATCCGCATCTGCGCGAGGAGCGCGACACGGTGATGCGGTGGGTGGGCGACGAGGAGCAGGGCTTCGGGCGAACCCTCGACCGCGGCACCGAGCTCCTCGCCGAGCTGATCGCCGACTCCAAGCGGCAGGGCACCTCCTGGGTCGAGGCGACCGACGCCTTCCGGCTCCACGACACCTACGGCTTTCCCTACGACCTGACCAGGGAGCTGCTCGCCGAGGAGGGGCTGTCGGTCGACGACTCGGGCTTCGAGGCTCTGATGGAGGAACAGCGCCGGCGCGCCCGGACCGGTGCCGAGCCGGCGATCGCCGATCGCCACGAGGCGGTGATCTCGTTCGCGTCCGCCGCGCCGCCCTCGACCTTCGTCGGCTATGAGGAGCTCCGCGCGGACACCGCCGTGACCGCCGCCGAGGAACCGCTGATCAAGCTCGAGGAAAGCCCGTTCTATCCCGAGGGCGGGGGGCAGGTCTCCGACGCCGGCTCGATCCGGTGGGATGGCCAGGGTACGGCGGTCGCCGACGTGTACCGGATCGGGGACGACCAGGTGATCCGGGTCGACGGGAGCGTCCTCCCCGAGCCAGGCACCCGCGTGGAGGCCGAGGTCGACCACGTCAGCCGCCACGCCACGATGCGAAACCACTCCGCCACGCACCTGCTCCACGCCGCTCTCCGTGAGCGGCTCGGCACCCACGTACGACAGGCCGGCTCCGCCGTTCGCCCCGACAAGCTTCGCTTCGACTTCACTCACGGGGCGCCGCTCGCCCGCGACGAACTCCGGATGATCGAGGAGAGGGTGAACGAGTGGATCAAGGCGAGCCGGCCGGTGCGGGCGCTTCACATGGCTCGCGCCGAGGCGGAGGCGCTCGGGGCGATGGCGCTGTTCGGTGAGAAGTACGGGGAGTGGGTGCGGGTGATCGAGGTGGACGAGATCTCGCGCGAGCTCTGCGGCGGCACCCATGTCGCCAACACGGCCGAGGTGGGCATCTTCGCGATCGTCTCCGAGGGGTCGAGTGCCGCCAACGTGCGCCGGGTCGAGGCGCTCACCGGCCCGGCCGCGATCGACTGGTTTCGAGGGCGAAGCGAGGCGCTCGAGGAGGCCGGCGCGCTGCTGGGCTCCGCTCGCGATCCGCTCGCGGGGGCGAGGCGCGCCGCGCGGCGGCTCGAGGCGCTGGAGGGCGCGCAGGCGGAGCTTGACGCCCGCGCGGCGGGCGAGGAGGCCGATCGTCTCGGCGACCAGAGCGAGGAGGTCGAAGGCGTCAGGATCGTCGTGGGCCGCGGACAGGGAGCGGACCAGGGATCCCTGCTGGACCTCGCCGATCGGATCAAGGCGCGGCTCGGGGACGCCGCCGTCGTCCTCGGCGGCACCGAGGACGGCAAGGTCGCCCTGGTCGCCAGCTTCACCCAGAGCGCGGTCGAGCGAGGACTGTCGGCAGCGGACGTCGTCCGGGAGGCGGCAGAGGTCGTCGGCGGCGGAGGCGGGGGCCGCGACACCGTGGCGCAGGCCGGGGGGAGAAACCCCCAACGGCTCGAGGAGGCGCTGACCGTGGCCCGGGACGCGATCCGCCGGGGCCTCGGCGGCTAGCCGCATCGCCCGTCCCATGCGGGTGCTCGCTGTCGATCACGGCGCGGCGCGTGTCGGTTGCGCGATCTCGGATCCCACTGGTACGATCGCGCGTCCGCTGGGAGTGGTCGAGCCGCCCGACCCGCACGCGGTGGCGGAGCTGGCGGTCGAGCACGAGGCGGAACTGGTGGTCGTCGGGCTGCCGCTTTCCCTGAGCGGCGCCGAAGGGCCCCAAGCAGCCGAGGCCCGGGCATTCCGTGACGCTCTCGCCGCGATTCTCGACGCACCCGTGGACACCTACGACGAGCGACTGACCACGCGCCTTGCCGAGCGTTCCGCCCGGGGCGGCGCCGACGCGCCGCCCGACGCGCTCGCCGCGGCGCACCTGCTGGAGTCCTACCTCCGGACCACGGAGCAGCAAGCGTCGCGCGAGGAGGACTCGTGAGCGACTCGGACTGGCGCGACCCGTTCGCCGACGACGAGACGGCACGCGACCGCGAGCGTCGCCGCGCCGAGCGCGAGTCGCGCCGGCGCGAGCGCCGCGCCCGTCGCAGCGAGAGCCAGACGGCGCTCGGCGAGCGCGTGAAGGAAGTGCTGCGGGGCGATGGATCGCGCCGGCCTGCGGATGAGCCGCCGGCCCCAGCCGAGCCGCCGGCCGCAGCCGAGCCGCCGACCGAGCCGCCGACCGCAGCCGAGCCGCCGCCCGACCCGCCGGCCTCCAACCCACCGACGGCGGAGCGGCCGGTTGCGGGCAGACCGCCGCCGAGCGAGCCGACCGAGCCGCCACCGACCGAGCCGACCGGACCGCCACCGAGCGAGCCGACCGGGCCGCCATCCCGAGCGCCACGTCGCCTCGACGACGTCCACACCCGGCGGCGCCTCCTCGCGGTGGGGGCGCTGGTCGCGGCGATCGCGATCGTCGTCGCGATCGGCGCGGCGATCCACCATTTCTCGGCCGGCGGCGGCACCACGGTCGCCAGCGCGCCGGCCGGGCCGGTCAAGAAGCTGACGATTCCCGAGGGCGAGGACCGGCGCCAGATCGCCGACCTGGCGCAGAAGAACGGGGTCAGCGGCGACTACATGAAGGCGAGCGAGAGCCACAAGGGCTTCGACCCGGCGAAATACGGCGCCCAGAGCCCCTCCAACCTCGAGGGCTTCCTGTTCCCCGCGACCTACGACCTGCCGCATCACCCGAGCGCCGGCGACCTGGTCGTCCGGCAGCTCGCGGCGTTCAAGCAATACATCTCGCAGGTGAACATGGGCTACGCGCGCTCGAAGAACCTGACCACATACGACGTGCTCACGATCGCCTCGATGATCGAGCGAGAGGTCCAGGTGCCGAACGAGCGAAAGCTGGTCGCAGCGGTGATCTACAACCGTCTCCACGACGGGATGGCGCTCCAGATCGACGCGACGATCCGCTTCGCGGAGAACAACTACACGCAGCCGCTCGGGCCCACGGACCTCCAGCTCGACTCCCCGTACAACACCTACACGCACTCCGGCCTCCCGCCAGGGCCGATCTCGAACCCCGGGCTCGCCTCGATCGAGGCGGCCGCGCACCCCGCGCACGTGTCCTATCTCTACTACGTCGTCAAGCCGGGAACCTGCCCGGCGCAGCTCGCGTTCTCGACCACCAACGCCCAGTTCCAGCAGGACCAAGCGCGCTACAACGCCGCCCGGGCGGCCCAGGGCGGCCAGTCGCCGAGCTGCACGGGCGGCTGATGCGAAGGCGCCTGGCCGTCCTCGGCCAGCCGATCTCGCATTCGCGCTCGCCGGCGATGCACACCGCGGCGCTCGCCGAGCTCGGGCTCGGAAACGACTGGTCCTACGAGGCGATCGAGGTCTCGTCCCAGGAGTTCGAGGCCCGGGTTCGGGCGATGCCGGGGGAGGGCTTCGCCGGCGCCAACGTGACCGTGCCCCACAAGCTCGCGGCGCTCGAGCTGGCCGACGATGCCTCGAAGGCGGCGCACTCAATCGGCGCCGCCAACACGCTCAGCTTCGACGGTGGGCGGATCGCGGCCGACAACACCGACGCGAGCGGCTTCCTCGACGCGTTGCCCGGCCGGCCGTCCGGGAGCGAGGCGCTCGTCCTCGGGGCGGGCGGGTCGGCGCGCGCCGTGGTGTGGGCCCTAGTCACGAACGGCGCCGAGGTGCGGATCTGGAACCGGACGCCGGAACGGGCCGCGCGGCTCGCCGGCGAGCTCGGGGCGGCGGCCGTCGGGCCGAGCGAGAGGCCGCGAACAGCGAGCTTCGACCTGATCGTCAATGCCACGACGGTGGGCATGGGGGCCGCGGGCGGAGGGGCGGCAAGCCTAAAGAGCCTCCCGATCGATGCCGATTCGTTGGGCGAACGACACCAATTGGTGGACCTCGCCTACGGGCCCGCTGAGACCGAGCTCACGCGGGTCGCAAGATCACGCGGCGCCACGGTGATCGACGGGCTCGAGGTCCTGGTTCGCCAGGGGGCCGCGTCGCTTCGAATCTGGACCGGACAGGACCCCCCGATCGAGACGATGCGACGGGCCGCCACCAGCGCATGGCAACCGACAAGCGCCCCGGATACCTGAGACCCGTCCCCGATTCCGGCGACGGCTCGACCGCGCCGAAGCTCGACGAGGGCGACGCCGCAATCAACAACGGGATCACCGCGCCCGTGCGGCGCGGACACTCGGGGATGTTCATCACCGACGTGATCGTCGAGCTCGGCTACGCGACCCGCGAGCGCGTCGACGAGGTGATCAACGAGGCGCGCACCGCGGGCAAGTCTCCGGAGACCCTTCTCCGCGACTATCACGTCCTCGACGGCGACCAGCTCTCGCGCGCCGTCGCCGAGCGCTACGGCCTCGACCACATCGACCTCAACCTCTACAAGATCGACATGGGCGCGGCGAACCTGCTCTCGGTCCCCGCCGCCCGCCGGTACAAGGCGATCCCGGTCGGCTACGTCGACAAGACCACCCTGCTCCTGGCGATGAGCGACCCGGCCAACGTGCTTGCGGTCGACGACATCCAGATGATGACCGGTCTCAACTGCCACGTGGCCGTGGCGGCCGAGGACGACATCGATGCGCTGGTGGGTCGCCTGAACAACCTCGAGAGCGCGGTCTCGGAGGCGGTCGAGGAAGAGGAGGAGCTCGAGGGGGAGGCGGAGGTCACCGAGCTCCACGAGTCCCCCGACGATGCCCCGGTCATCAAGCTCGTCTACTCGGTCCTCGCGCAGGCCGTCAACGACGGGGCCTCGGACATCCATTTCGAGCCCGACGAGGGGGAGATGCGCGTGCGCTTCCGGGTCGACGGCGTCCTGAACGAGTCGGCCCGCGTCCCCCAGCGCATGATCTCGGGCGTCATCTCGCGCGTGAAGCTGATGGCTGACATGGACATCGCCGAGAAGCGCATTCCCCAGGACGGCCGGGTGAGCGTCAACGTCGACGACCGCAAGGTGGACCTGCGCGTCACCACCCTTCCGACCCAGCGCGGTGAGGGCTGCACCGTCCGGATCTTGGACAAGGACCAGGCGATGCGTACGCTCGACGAGCTCGGACTCGACGGGGAGGGGCGCGAGGCCTGGGACGAGGCGTTCCGCCGTCCCTACGGAGCGGTGCTGGTCACCGGCCCGACCGGCTCCGGGAAGTCGACCACCCTGTACGCGTCGCTGGCCGAGCTCAACGCGGTGGAGCGCAAGATCATCACGATTGAGGACCCGGTCGAGTACCGGATCGCCGGGATCAACCAGATGGGGGTGAATCGCAAGGCGGGCCTCACCTTCGCGACGGGCCTGCGCTCGATGCTCCGCGCCGACCCCGACGTGATCATGGTCGGCGAGATCCGTGACGGCGAGACCGCCCGGATCGCGATCGAGGCCGCGCTCACCGGGCACATGGTCCTCACCACGTTGCACACGAACGACGCCCCCGGGGCGGTCGCCCGCCTGACGAAGATGGGCATCGAGAGCTTCCTCACGGCGTCGGCCGTCGAGTGCGTGGTGGCGCAGCGACTCGCGCGCCAGCTCTGCACCTACTGCAAGCGGCGGACCGTGATCCCGATGGACGCCCTCGCCGAGTCGGGATTCCGGGTCGGCGCCGACGTCGAGGCATACGAGCCGGTCGGCTGCGCCCGGTGCAACCACAGCGGCTACCGCGGCAGGATCGGGCTCTTCTCGGTGATGGCGATGAGCGACGAGATCAAGGACCTTACGGTCACCAACGCGGCGGAGGCCGAGATCGCCAAGGTCGCCCGCGAGCAGGGCATGCTCACCCTGCGCGAGGACGGGCTGCGCAAGGTGCGCGCGGGCGTCACCTCGATCGAAGAGGTCGCCCGGGTCTCGACGTAGGTGCCGGCCTCGGTTCCGCGGCACCCTTCCGTCACACCCCGTTCGCAGCTCCGATGCGAAGCCGCCCTGTATGGCGGGGTAAGGCAGCCCAACATCCGACCGCATGGTCGAACATTGGCGCCTCGCGTCCACCCCTCGGTCGTCTGGCGCCAAAGTTCGCGTGGCGGGACTGGCCGGCAGACAGAGCGGGATCGTCACCCGCACCCAGCTGATCGACTGCGGACTGGGGAGCACGACGATCTCGCGCTGGGTGCGGGAAGGCTACCTGCACCGAGTCCACGAGGGCGTCTACTCGGTGGGCCATCGGGCCTTGAGCATCCAGGGATGCCTCCTCGCTGCGCTCTTCTACGGCGGCGACGGCGCGGCGATGAGCCATGCGACCGCCGTCTGGTGGTGGCGGCTGATCGCCGCCCGCCCGGAACGGATCGACGTCAGCATTCCCGGACGCCGGCTGTCGGTGGGGGAGGTCCGCATCCACCGGGCGCGGGAAGTCGAGCGCGTCCGCCACCGCGGCCTGCCGGTCACGCCCGTCGCTCGCACGCTCCTCGATTTCGCCTCCGTCGCGTCAAAGCAAGCCCTTCGCCGTGCCGTCGCCGAGGCCGACTACCTGCGGCTGCTCGACCTCGATGCGATCGACGCCGTCCTGGGCCGCGGACGACCGGGCTCAAGGGCGCTGAGAGCCGCCCTCGATCAGCACCGGCCCCAATACGCCCGCACGCTGAGCGTTCTCGAGGACCGCTTCCTCGAGCTGTGCGAGGCCTCTGGACTGCCGCTGCCCGAGGTAAACGCGATGGTCGGCGGGCTGATGGTGGACATGCTGTGGCGGGAGCGACGCGTCATCGTGGAGCTGGACGGGCACGCTGCTCACTTGGGCGCCGCGGCGATGGAAAGAGACCACGGGCGGGACCTCGCGCTCCGCGCCGCCGGCTTCGTGGTCCTCCGCTACACCTGGCACCAGGTCACCCGGTGTGCGACCGAGGTTTTGGCGGACCTTCGTTCGGCGCTTCGGGGGTGACCCCCCGAGCCGATCTTTGGCGCGACGCGCCCGGGGGATGGGCGCGAGAGCGCCAAAGTTGTGCACCTCTCGCGTCCGCCACGTGTGGTCACGCCTAAAGCCTGCGCACCGATCCTCCGAGAAAGAAAGGCGATGAGCGTCGATTTCGCCGCTGTGCTCACAAAGATGGTCGAGGACCGCGCCTCCGACGTCCACCTGACGCCGGGGTTCCCGCCAGCGATCCGCGTTCGCGGCCGGATCGTCGGAATGGATGACTACCCGCCGCTCAGCCCGCAGGAGACGCGGGAGATCGTCTACTCGATCCTCAACGACTCCCAGCGGAAGAAGTTCGAGAACCAGCAACAGCTCGACTTCGCCTACGCGATCCCGGGGGTCGCTCGGTTCCGCGTCAACTGCTTCTTCCAGCGCGGCTCGATCTCGGCCGCCTTCCGCCACATCCCGACCGAGATCCAGAGCCTCGAGTCGCTGGGGCTGCCGCTCGTGCTCGAGGAGTTCACCCGCAAGCCCCGCGGCTTCGTCCTCGTCACCGGCCCGACGGGATCGGGGAAGTCGACCAGCCTCGCCTCAATGGTCGACCTGATCAACGAGGAGCGTGAGGAGCACATCCTGACGATCGAGGACCCGATCGAGTTCCTCCACTCGCACAAGAAGTGCATCGTCAACCAGCGCGAGATCGGAGCCGACGCGATCGACTTCTCGGTCGCGCTGAAGGCCGCCCTGCGCGAGGACCCCGACGTGATCCTCGTCGGCGAGATGCGCGACCTGGAGACGATCTCCACCGCGCTGACCGCGGCCGAGACGGGCCACCTGGTCTTCGCCACCCTGCACACCCAATCGACCGCGCAGACGGTCGACCGGATCATCGACGTCTTCCCACCGCACCAGCAGCAGCAGGTGCGCATGCAGCTCTCGATCGCCCTCCAGGGGATCGTCACCCAGCAGCTCCTACCAACCGCCGACGGCTCGTCGCGGATCGTCGGCTGTGAGGTGCTGGTGCCGACGCCAGCGGTACGAAACCTGATCCGCGAGGGCAAGACCCACCAGATCTACTCGGCGCTTCAGACCTCCGGGTCAGTGGGGATGCAGACGATGGACTCACACCTTGCGCAGCTCGTGCGGATGGGCAAGGTGACCCGCACCCTCGCCGAACAGCGCGCCTCGGTGCCCGAGGAGCTCAAGCGGCTCCTCGCCGGCTCAATCGGAATGACCCCGGTCCCGGCGGCCGCGGCGTGATGGTCGAGGCGGGCGCGCCATGAGCACCTACGCGTTTCGTGCGGTGGACCTCGCCGGAGTCCCCGCCAAGGGCGAGATGGAGGCCTCCTCGAAGTCGGTCGTCTCCGAGCAGCTTCGCCAGCGCGGACTGATCGTCCTCGACGTCGCCGAGAAGCGGGAGGCGTTCAAGCTCGAAAGCATCGCCCAGCGGTTCAAGAGCGTCAACCTGCGGGCGATCGCCGTCTTCTCGCGCCAGTTCGCGACCCTGATCGCCTCCGGGATGCCGATGCTGCGCTCCCTCTACACCCTCGAGGCGCAAACCGAGGACGAGATGCTGAAGAAGGCGATCGTCGGGATCCGCGAGGACGTCGAGGCCGGAGGCTCCGTCGCTGAGGCGATGGAGTCCCAGCCAGGGGTCTTCGATCCGCTCTACAGAGCGGTGGTCCGAGCGGGCGAGGGGTCCGGCCGTCTCGAGGAGGCGCTCGACCGGGTCGC
>DATGAF010000072.1:0-72270 GCA_035313645.1 Solirubrobacterales bacterium | reverse complement strand
GAAGAGGAGAGATACCGATGCCGACCAGCTTCATGGAGAGCCCGAAACTGCTGTTCACCTCCGAGTCGGTGACCGAGGGCCACCCGGACAAGGTCTGCGACCAGATCTCCGACGGCGTCCTGGACGCGGTGATGGCCGACGACCCGGTCGGGAGGGTGGCGTGCGAGTGCCTGGTCAACACCGGGCTGGTCGTGGTGGCCGGTGAGATCTCCACCGAGACGTACGTCGACATCCCGCGAATCGTGCGCGAGACCCTCCATCGGATCGGGTACGACCGCGCCAAGTACGGCTTCGACGCCGACACCTGCGCGGTGGTCACCGCGATCGACGAGCAATCGCCCGACATCGCGCAGGGCGTGGACACGGCGTACGAGGCGCGGACGGACCCGAACGACGAGGACGAGCTGGACCGCGCCGGGGCCGGCGACCAGGGAATGATGTTCGGCTACGCGACGCGCGAGACGAAGGCCCTGATGCCGATGCCGATCCAGATCGCGCATACGCTCGCGAAGCGCCTCGCCGAGGTCCGGAAGGCCGCCGTGGTCCCGTATCTGCGGCCGGACGGCAAGACCCAGGTGACGATCCGCTATCGGGACGGGCGGCCGGTCGAGATCACGAAGCTCCTGATCTCGACCCAGCACCGCGACGGAATCGACGGCGAGACCCTGATCAAGAATGACCTCTGGGAGCACGTGGTCGAGCCCGTGCTCCACGGCGAGTACAAGGAGCTCTACACGGAAGACGAGCTGTTCGGGAACTTCCTCGTCAACCCGACGGGCAAGTTCGTGATCGGCGGGCCGATGGGCGACGCGGGGTTGACCGGGCGCAAGGTGATCGTCGACACCTACGGCGGCGCCGCCCGACACGGGGGCGGTGCCTTCTCCGGCAAGGACCCTTCCAAGGTCGACCGCTCGGCGGCGTACGCCGCGCGCTACGTCGCCAAGAACGTGGTCGCCGCCGGGCTCGCCGAGCGCTGCGAGCTCCAGGTGGCGTACGCGATCGGGGTCGCGCACCCGATCTCGCTGATGGTCGAGACGTACGGCACCGGCCGGGTCAGCAACGCACAGATCCGGTCCACCGTCGAGGAGGTCTTCGACCTTCGCCCCGCGGCGATTCGTCGCGACCTCGACCTGCACCGGCCGGTGTTCCAGAAGACGGCCGCCTACGGCCACTTCGGGCGAACCGACCACGACTTCACCTGGGAGCGGACCGACCGCGTGGACGAGCTGCGGGCGGCGGCCGGACTCGAGACCCCGCCCGTCCAGACGGGCACCCCCGCGGAGGTCTCCTAACCCTGAGGCTGGCCGGGGCCGTCCGGCTGCGCGGCCATCGGCTGGTCGCCGAGCCCCGTGGGTGATGTGGCGTGGGTGGCGCGGTCCACCTGCTCGACGACCTCGTCGGGATTGGCCACCCCGGCGAAGATGAAGTTGTAGTCGTCGCCGGCGGCGGTGTCGAAGTCGACGTCGCCGACCTGGAGGAGCCGCTCGAGGAGCGACTGGTCGTAGTTGACGTTCTGCACTCGCTCGAGACGGGTCTCCTGGACTTCGCGAGAGACGATTCCCCGTTGAATGCGGAGGCGGCGGGTGGTGATCGTGTACTTCGTAGTGATCCGCTTGATCAGCCCGGTGAGGACCACGATGGCGACGCCCACGACGGCGACGAGCGCGACGATGCCGCTGTCCGACTTGATCAGCCCGACGACGAGGGCCACGATCAGCACCACGAAGAGCCCCTTGACGTAGAAGCTCAGAATCGCGCGCCAGGAGGGGTGGCCCTCGAACATCACCTGCTCTCCCGGGGCGAGCCTAGAGGCCATTCCCTCGGTCCTCCTCGTCGGCCCCGCACGTCGTCGCCACGTCGCGAAGCATAAGCGCTGAGAGAGGGGTGTTGAGCCCGATCGCGGTGTCGTCAGGTCGTTGGGACCGACCGGACCTCGCACTAGCTTGGCCGCATGGCGATAGCGAAGGTCGAGCCGCTGACCACCGCGCGGGCGCTTCGCGGCCCGTTCGACTATCTGCTGCCCGCCCGGCTTGGAAGGGTCGACGTGGGCAGCGTGCTCGTCGTCCCATTCGGGCGCCGGCGGCTGGTGGGGGTCGTGGTCGAGGTCGTCGACTCCAGCGAGCTGCCGCCCGAGCGCCTCGCCGAGCCGATCGAGGCGCTCGAGGCCGGCGCGACGCCGGAGCTCGTGCGCCTCGGCCTCTGGATCGCGCGCGAGTACTGCTCGACCCCCGCCCGCGGACTCGAGCTGGTGCTGCCCCCCGGGGTCGGTCGCCGGGGGAGGGCTCCGGCGCCGAGGCGCGAGGTGCTCGCCTCCGCGACCGAGGCAGGGCGGGCCGCGCTCGCCGGGGGCGCCCGGCTTGGCACCCGCCAGCGCGAGGCCCTCGAGGCCCTCGCCGACGATCCACCGGCTCCCGGTGAGCTCACCGCACACGAGCTCGAGGCGGCACGCGGGGTCGACCGCCGGACGCTGCGGCGCCTCGCCTCGCGCGGGCTCGTGACCCTGAGGTCCCGGGAGGCCCGGCGCCGGCCCGCGGTCACTCGGATCGGCGCCGTCGCCGACGCCCCGGCGCTGTCGGCGGGACAGCGTCAAGCCCGCGATGCGGTGGTTGCGGCGATGGATGGCGGGGTTGGGCGCGAGCTCCTCCTCCACGGCGTCACCGGGTCCGGGAAGACGGAGGTCTACCTCGCCGCGGCGCGGGCGGCGCTCGAGCGGGGGCGAGGCGTGATCGTGCTGGTCCCGGAGATCGCGCTCACGCCGCAGACCGTCGGCCGGTTCGCCGCGCGCTTCGGCGACCACGTAGCGGTCCTCCACTCGCGCCTGAGCGGCGGCGAGCGGCGGGACGAATGGCACCGGGTCCGCCGCGGCGAGGCCAGGGTCTGCGTCGGGCCCCGCTCGGCCGCGTTCGCCCCCGTGGCCGACCTGGGACTCGTGGTGATCGACGAGGAGCACGACCCGTCCTACAAGCAGGACGGCGACCCCCGCTACGACGCTCGCGAGGTCGTCCGGCGGAGGGCGGCGGAGGGGGGCGCCGCGGTCGTCGCGGGAAGCGCGACGCCGCGGCCCGAGACGTGGCTCTGGCCTCGACGACTGGAGCTGGCGGAGCGCATCGACGGGCGGGAGCTCCCGCAGGTCGAGGTGGTGGATCTTCGGGAGCGCTCGCCGCGATCCGGGCCCCTTCACCCCCGGACGTCCGACGCGCTCGCCGACGTTCGCGACGGGCGCGGCAAGGCGATCGTCCTTCTCAACCGGCGGGGGTGGTCGCCGTTTCTGTCGTGCGGGTCGTGCGGCCGGGCGTTCGAGTGCCCTCGGTGCGATGTCTCGCTCGTCGTCCACCGGCGCTCGGCCGAGCTTCGCTGCCATCACTGCGGTCACTCGGAGCCGGTCCCCGATTCGTGTCCCGGTTGCGACTCGGTCTCGCTCGCCCGCCACGGCGCCGGCACCGAGCAGCTCGCCTCGATGCTCGCCGAGGCGATCGCGCCGTTGCCGGTGTTCCGCCTCGACTCGGACAGCGTCGCGCACGTCGGCGCCCACGCGGAGATCCTGCGTGGCTTCGACGAGGCCGACGCCGGGGTCCTGGTCGGGACCCAGATGGTCGCCAAGGGCCACGACTTCCCCGACGTCGTCCTGAGCGTGGTCCTCGACGCCGATGCGACGCTTCGCTTCCCGGACTTCCGCGCCGAGGAGCGGACCTTCGCCCTCGTCGCCCAGCTCGCCGGTCGCAGCGGTCGCGGCGATCGAGGCGGTCGCGTCCTCGTGCAGACGCTCGCCCCCGAGGCGGCCGCCATCCGTCACGCGGCCGCTCACGACGCCCCGGGCTTCCTTGCCGGCGAGCTCGCCAGGCGCCGCGCGCTCTCCTATCCGCCGTTCTCGAGCCTGGTGCGGATCGAGCTCGCGGGTCCGGACGCCGGTGCCGTGCGGGCAGCCTCCGAGCGCGTCAGGGAGGCGCTCGAGGGCTCGCTCCCCCGGGGCACCGAGCTGCTCGGCCCGGCGCCGCGTTTCCGCCTCCGAGGCCGCCACCGGCGCCAGCTCTTGCTGAAGGCTCAGGAGCGGACCGCGACAGTCGCCGCGACTCGCGAGGCGCTGGAGCGGCTCTCGGCGCGGCGCGAGCTCGGCTCGGTGGCGCTCAGCGTCGACGTCGATCCGCAGTGACGGGCGCCGTCTGACCTCACCTACACTCGGGACCGATGAGCGACGCGGACGCGGCCACCCTGCGCGAAGAGGAGCCGGTCAACCCCGAGGGCCCCTCCGGCGACGCCGTCCCGGAGCTCGACGAGGAGACTCGGGAGCGCCGGCGCGCCGCGCTCGCCCAGGTCCGAACGTTCGGCGACCCGGTGCTGCGCTCGCGGGCAAGCGAGGTGACGAGCTTCGGCCCGGAGCTCGAGCGCGAGGCCGAGCGCATGATCTCGATCATGCGTGACGCCCTCGGCGTGGGGCTCGCCGCGACCCAGCTCGGGGTGATGCACCGGCTGCTCGTCTTCCAGGCGGGCCTCGAGGCCACTCCGACCGCGGTCGCCAACCCCGAGCTCGAATGGCTGTCGCCCGAGCTCGTGATGGCGGAGGAGGGCTGCCTGAGCCTTCCCGGGGTCACGGTCGAGGTCGAGCGTCCCCTCTACGCGCGCGTCCGCGGGCTGGACGTCCACGGCGAGCCCCTGTCGATCGAGGCCGCCGGGCTCGAGGCCCGCGTCCTGCAGCACGAGATCGACCACCTCGGGGGGGTGTTGGTCCTCGACCGCACCGAGCGCGAGCAGCGCAAGGGCGCGCTTCGAGCGCTCCGCCAGGGCGAGACCTACAGCCCCGCCGCCGAGGACGACGAGCCGGAACCGGCCTCGACTTGAGGGACGTCTTCCTCGGAACCTCCGCGTTCGCGGCGACCGTCCTGAGGCGACTTGCGGATTCCCCGCATCGCCCCGCCCTGGTCGTCAGCCCCCCCGATCGGCCGCGAGGCAGGGGTCGCCGCATGGCGTCTCCTCCGGTCGCCGAGGCCGCCCGCGAGCTCCGGCTCGAATTGCTCCAGGCCGAGAGCGTCAATCGCCCCGAGGTGCTCGACCGGGTGCGCGCCGCCGCGCCCGAGGTCGGCGTCGTCTGTGCGTTCGGCCAGCTGATCCGCGAGGAGCTCCTCAGCGAGGTCGAGCTCCTCAATGTGCATCCGTCGCTCGTCCCGCGGTGGCGCGGGGCCGCCCCGATCGAGCGGGCGATCATGGCCGGCGACCAGGAGACCGGCGTCGCGATCATGCGGGTGACCGCCGCGCTGGACGCTGGCCCGATCGCGCTCGTGGAGCCCGTCCCGATCGGGGCGGACGACGACTACGGCTCGCTCGCGGCTCGCCTCGCGACGATCGGCGGCGAGCTCATCGTTCGCGCGCTCGATCTGCGCTCGGCGGGTGAGCTCGAGCTCGTCGACCAAGACGAGTCGCGCGCGACGTACGCCGAGAAGATCGCGCCGGAGGAGAGGCGGCTCGACCCGCGCCGTCCCGCGCGCGAGCTCGAGCGGAGGGTGCGCGCGCTCAACCCACACGTCGGCGCGTACCTCGAGCTGGACGGCGGCGGACGGCTGGGCGTGCGCGCGGCCTCCGCGGAGGAGGGCGAGCTCGAGGCCGGTCGCCTGGCGGTCGATCGCGGCCGGCTGCTGCTCGGCTGCGCGGACGGCGTCCTGCTGCTCTCCCGCGTCCAGACCCCCGGCGGGCGGACCATGCCCGCCGACGCGTTCCTGCGGGGCCACCCCGTGCCAGAGCTCGCGGGGTGAGCGAGCCAGCGCCGCCGCGCCGGGCCGCCTACGAGGTCCTGCGAAGGGCGTTCGAGCACGGCGCCTGGGCGGACCGGGCGTTTCCGGCCGCCGCCGATCGCCACGGGCTGGATCCTCGCGAGCGGGCCCAGGCGCAGCGGCTCGCCTACGGGGCGATCCAGCGGCGAGGGACGACGGACCACCTCATCGAGCAGCTCGCGGGGCGACCGCCGGAGCGGCTCGACCCGGCGGTGCTCGCCGCCCTCCGGTTGGGCCTGTTCGAGCTCCTGTGGTCGCGGAGGGCGCCGGACCACGCCGTCGTCGACCAGGCCGTGGAGCTGGCGAAGCGGAGCGCCGCGCCGTCCGATCCCGCAAGAACTCGCCGAGCCGACGCGGCGGCGGGGGTCGTGAACGCGATCCTCAGGCGGGCCGTCGCCGAACGGGCGACGCTGCTCTCGGGACTCGACGACTCGGCCCCCGAGGGCGCGGCAATCGCTCACTCCTATCCGCGCTGGCTGGCCTCGATGTGGTGGCGGGAGGTCGGACCTGAGGACGCCCGGTCGTTGATGAGGGCCCTCAACCAGCCCGGAGAGACGGCCCTTCGGGTGAACACGATCCGGGCGGACCCGGCGTCGCTCCTTGGGTGGCTGTCGGACGGAGAGGAGGTCGAGCGGCCGCAAGCATCGGGCCCGCTCGCACCCACGGAGGCCCTGGTCATCCGGGGCCGAGTCGGCGAGAGGACGCGCCAGGCGCTCGCCGCCGGGAAGGCCGTCGCCCAGTCGCGAGCATCGCAGATGGTGGTCGCGCTCCTCGACCCGAAGCCGGATGAGCGGATCCTCGACCTGTGCGCGGCGCCGGGCCTGAAGACGAGCGCGATCGCGGCGAGGATGCGGAACAGGGGCGAGATCGTCTCGGTCGAGCTCGATCCCGGGCGGGCGGGCCGCATGCGTGATCTCTGCGAGCGCCTGGGGGTTGGGTGCGTTCGGCTGATCCAGGGCGACGCGGCGAGAGCCGACGTGGGCGACGGCTACGATCGCGTCCTCGTGGATCCCCCCTGTTCAGACCTGGGCACGCTCGCGTCCCGTCCCGACGCCCGGTGGCGAAAGTCACCGGCGCAGGTCGAGCGGCTCGCGGAGCTCCAGGGAAGGATCCTCGAGCGCGCGACCGCGCGGCTGCGTCCCGGCGGGACGCTGGTCTACTCGACCTGCACGATCTCCCGGCGGGAGAACGAGGACCGGGTGATCGGCTCGCTGGCCTCGCGTCCCGACCTCGATGCCGACGAGCTGGGGGCAGACCATCCGGGGATTGCGTCTTGGCACGATTCGCGCTTTCTCCAGACGCGTCCCGACCGCGACGGCACCGAGGGATTTTTCGTCGCTCGAGTGGCCCGTCGCCCGACCCCCGGAGGAGGTTGAACCGATGGCGAAGGCGAAAGAGAAAGCGATGCTCGAGCGGCCCGCGTGCCCGGGTTGCGGCGAGCCGTGGCTTCGACCCACGCAGCTTCCGGGCCGTTACCGCTGCGTCTATTGCCTGCGCCGCTACGAGCTCGTCTCGCAGTGCCCCAACTGCGGCGAGCATCAGACGATCGTTCGCATGAGCACCTCGGAGGACCTGCGCTGCCAACAT
Source organism: Solirubrobacterales bacterium (assembly GCA_035313645.1). Lineage (GTDB taxonomy): Bacteria > Actinomycetota > Thermoleophilia > Solirubrobacterales > 70-9 > AC-56. The sequence continues at coordinate 64,921 of DATGAF010000072.1, read as the reverse complement.
TGCGGCAACTCGATGCTGCGGCCGATCTGAACGATGGAAGCCGCGACCGACAGGGCCGCGAAGGACGTTCCGCCCGCTGAGCTCTTCACCGGCCGGCGCGTGGCGCCCTCGATCCTGTCCGCGGACTTCTCGCGCCTCGGCACCCAGGTGGGCGAGGTCATGGCTGCGGGCGCGAGGCTGATCCACGTCGACGTCATGGACGGGCACTTCGTCCCGCCGATCACGATCGGGCCGCTGGTCGCCGCCGCGATCGCCGACCAGGTCCACGACGCCGGGGGCGCGATCGACGTCCACCTGATGATCGAGCGGCCCGCCGAGCACGTCGCCGAGTTCGCGCGCGCCGGCGCCGACTGCATCTCGGTGCACTACGAGGCGGACGCCCACACGCATCGGACGCTGGGCGCGATTCGCGACGTCGGGTGCCTGGCCGGGCTGGCGCTCAACCCGGGCACGCCCGCCGAATCGGTGACCGAGCTGAAGGCCGCGGCCGACCTCCTCCTGTGCATGTCGGTCAACCCGGGCTGGGGAGGGCAGCAGTTCATCGCCGCGTCGCCGGACAAGGTCGTTCGTCTGCGAGACCTCGCTCCGAACCCGGTGATCGAGGTCGACGGCGGCATCGACGCGGACACCGTCGGCGGCGTCGCCGATGCGGGCGCGACGCTCTTCGTCGCGGGCTCGGCGGTGTTCTCGGCCCGCGATCCGGCCGACGCCTACCGTCGGATCGCCGCCGCGGCCGGCGCCGAGTAGGGGGACATGACGGCGCGTTCTCCGACCCCGGGCCGGATCGGGATGGCCTCGCCGCTCGCTGACGCCCCGGCCGAGCTGCGCTTCTTCCTCCGGCGGCTCGCGCTGCTCGGAGGCCTGATCCTCGTCCTGCTGGCCGCCGGGACGATCGGGTTCGCGCTCACCGCCGGGACGTCGATCGGGTTCTCCTTCATCTGGGCCCTGGACACGATCGCGACGATCGGGTCGATTCCTCAGCCCCAGGACACCGGGGCGAGGATCGTGGAGGTCGCGCTGATCGTCTTCGGCGTCGGTACGCTCTTCTACGGCTTGGTCACGGCGACCGAGTTCCTGGTCGCCGGCAGGCTCAGCGGGCTGCTCGTCGAGCGGCGGACGCAGCGGATGATCGACTCGCTAACCGAGCACCACGTGATCTGCGGCTTCGGCCGCGTCGGGCGTCAGGTCGCGCGCGACATGCGCGCGGCACGCCAGCCGTACGTGGTGATCGACGACAACCCCGACAACCGGGAGATCGCCGGCGAGCTCGACGCGCCCTTCCTCGAGGGACGGCCGTCGGAAGACGAGATCCTGCGCAGGGCCGGGATCGAGCGTGCCCGCGCGGTGCTCGCCTGCATGGACTCCGACGCCGAGAACATCTTCGTGACCCTCACCGCCCGCGAGCTTCGCCCCGACATCACGATCGTGGCCCGAGCCAGCGTCGAGGACTCCGAGAAGAAGCTGAAGCGCGCGGGCGCCGACCGTGTGATCTCCCCCTACAAGGCGAGCGGCTCGGAGATGGCGAGGCTCGCGCTGCACCCACAGGTCGCCGACGTGGTCGACGTGGGCCCCGGCTACCGAATGGAGGAGATCGAGGTTCCGTCGGGGCGAGACGGCGCCGGGCACCGAATCGACGACGTGCGCGGCTCCTCGATCATCGTCGCCCTTCACCGTCCGGGGGGCTCGATGCAGCCGATGCCCCCCGGCGAGACGGTGCTCGAGGCCGGAGACCTGCTCGTCGCCATGGGCACGGCGCAGGCGATGGACCGCCTCGAAGCGCTCTTCGATTAGCCGCTCAACCGGCCTCCTCGGCGGCGGCCAGGCGGGCCTCGAGCTCTTGTGGCGAGCCCGGCTCGACGACGTCCTCGGGCCGCGCCTGGGGCCGCCGGTAGAGGAGATACAGGAGACCGCACAGGAGCGCCGCGGCCCCGGCGAACCCCACCTCGACCCGGCGGAACTCGTCCAGCACCGGGAGCAGGTTCCAGACGACGAACGCGACCGCGCACGCGACCCACCGGGCGGCCGCGCGCCGCACCTGGCCCTGGGCGAGCGCGGCCTGGTTGAGCGTCCCGGATGACAGGTAGAACCCCATCCCCGCCGTGACGATCACGAGCCCGGCGCGGTCGTAGTCGAACTTCTTGCCGAAGGCGAGCTGCATCAGCTCGGGCCCGGCGACGAGCACGACGATCCCGACCACGGCGGCGAATCCGGCGACCGCCGCCAGCGTGATCCGGATCGAGAGCTGGAAGGCGTCGGCGTCGGCGGCCCGGGCGCTCGAGCGAAGCCGCGTGAGATGGGGCAGGAGGCTGGTCGCCACCGCCTGAAAGAGGACCAGGGGAGCGCGGGCGATCATCAGCACGTTGAAGATGAAGCCGGCGGCGGCGGCGTCCTCCGAGGCCCTGACGATCAGCGGCCCGGCGTTCAAGAGCGCCTGCTCGGAGAGCATGATCAAGAGAACGGCGGCGGCGAAGCCGCCGCCGCGGGCCAGCGTGAACTCCACCTGGGCCGCCGGCTTCGGCCCGGCCTGCGACCGGGCCCGGACCGCCCGTCCGGCGAACGCGAGCGGGACCACCGTGAGGCTGAGCACCGGCGCGGCGACGATGCCGAGCGCGATGACGGTCTGGCCGCTGGCGATGCCGACCGCGACCGCGAGCGCGAACGACATCCGCGCGGTGGACTCGGCGAGGAGGAGCGCGCCGTACAGGCCGAAGCGCCGGCTGCCCGCGAGGAAGCCGCGGGCGAAGAAGCTCGCGCCGAACGCGAGCACGGCGCCGACGAGGATCCAGTAGAGCGATGCGTTGCCGGACAGGAGGTCGTCCTCGAGGGGCCCGCGAAGCGCGAGCGCCGCCACCGCGAACGCGCCGGCGAGCCCGAGCTGGATCGTGGCGGCGACCCGGAGCGGCTGCCCGATCGGCTGGTCGCGGGCCTGCCGCTCGGCGATCGTCCGCGAGAGGAGTTGCTCGACGGGCCGAAAGAGCGTCGAGATCGTGACGAAGACCGCTGTCCAAAGGACGACCACCTCGCCGTAGTCCGCCTTGTCGAGGTTGTGCGAGGCGAGCGAGAAGTACAGGTAGGTGAGGAGCCCTGCCGAGCCGATCCCAACCGAGAGCATCCCGGCCGCGCGCCCGAACCGCCGTGCCTCCGCCGCAGCCGCCACCTCGCGCGCCATCGAGCGCCACCTTAAGCCTCGGAGCGGAGGCCCTACGATCAAGCCCGATGCCACAGGTCGTCAAGGAAGCGGATCGCGTCCACCTCAGGAGGGCGCTGGAGCTCGCCGGCGGGGGGCGGGGCCGCGTGAGCCCCAATCCCCTCGTGGGCGCAGTGGTCGTGAGCGAGGGCGAGGTGATCGGCGAGGGCTTTCACGCCGCGCTCGGAGCACGCCACGCCGAGGTGGCCGCGATCGAGGACTGCCGCGCGCGAGGCGAGGACCCGAGCGGCGCGACGCTCTACGTGACGCTGGAGCCGTGCGCGCACCAGGGGCGCCAGCCCCCGTGCTCCGAGGCGATCCTCGCGGCCGGGATCAGCCGGGTGGTGATCGCCTCGGACGATCCGAGCGAGAAGGCGAGCGGGCGCGGCCCGGGCATCCTGCGGGACGGCGGCGTCGAGGTGACCTTCGCGGACGGCGAGGAGGCGGCTGCCGCACGGCTCCTGAACCAGCCGTTTCGCAAGCACGCCCGAACGGGCCGGCCGCTCGTGGCGATGAAGTCGGCGCTCAGCCTCGACGGGCGGGTGGCGACCGCCGGCGGCGACTCGCGGTGGATCTCCGGCGAGGGGAGCCGGGTACTGGTCCACCGCTGGCGCGCCGAGGCCGACTCGGTGTGCATCGGGATCGGGACGGCCCTCGCGGACGATCCCCTGCTCACGGCGCGGGAAGTCGGAGCGCGCCGTCAGCCCACCCGGGTCGTCTTCGACTCTCGGGCGCGCCTGCCGCTCGGGTCGAGGCTGGTCGACTCGATCGACGCAGCGTCGCTTGTGGTGGTCGTCTCGCCGGAAGCGCCCGCGGAGCGGATTCGCGAGCTCGAGGCCGCGGGCGCCACGGTGCTGGTCTGCGACGGGGAGCGCTCGGCGCAGGTCGCGACCGCCCTGGCGGAGCTCGGGCGCCGCGGGATCACCGACGTGCTGCTCGAAGGAGGGCCCACCCTGGCGGGCTCGTTCCTCGACGCCGACGAGATCGACGAGCTCCGGCTCTTCATCGCGCCGATCGTGATCGGGGGCGGCGGCGCGCGGGCGGCGATCGGCGGCGAGGGGGCCCCGACGGTCGGCGAGGCGCGACCGGCGCTCGCGATGGACTGGGAGCGTTCCGGCGGCGATCTGCTCGTGCGCGCGCGCCTTCGGGAGTGGTGAGGTCCCGTGTTCACCGGCATCGTCAATGAGATCGGGACCGTCGAGGAAATCGCTCGGACGGACGGCGGCGCCCGCCTGCGGGTGCGCGCCGGGCTCGCACGCGAGGTCGCGGCGGGCGATTCGGTGTCGGTCAACGGGGCGTGCCTCACGGTGGCGACGGCGGCCGGGGATTCGTTCGAGTCCGACGTCATGAACCACACCCTGTCCGTGACGGCGCTCGGGGCCCTCGAGGCCGGCGGGCGCGTCAACCTCGAAACCTCCGTGCGCGTGGGAGAGCCGCTCGGCGGCCACCTGGTCCAGGGGCACGTGGACGCGGCGGCGCAGGTCGCCCGGACCCACGAGGACGGCTTCGCCCGCAGGGTCCGGATCTCGCTGCCGGAGGCGCTTCGCCGCTACGTGGTCGAGCACGGGTCGGTCGCCGTCGACGGGGTCAGCCTGACAGTGGCCGCGGTGACCGCGGACGGGTTCGAGGTCTCCCTGATCCCGGAGACGCTCGAGCGGACGACGCTTGCCGAGCTCCGCGAGGGCGCCCGCGTGAACGTCGAGGTGGACCTGATCGCCCGGTACGCCGAACGGCTCATGAAAGGCTTTGAGGGTTGAGAAAGGAAGACCAGATGCCTGAACGCGGTCCCGCGGCCAAAGCCGCCGGCGCCGGCACCGGGTTCTCGTCGATCGAGGAGGCGATCGAGGACATCCGGTCCGGGCGCATGGTCGTCGTCTGCGACGACGAGAACCGCGAGAACGAGGGCGACCTCACGCTCGCGGCCCAGTTCGCCACCCCGGAGGCGATCAACTTCATGGCGATGCACGGACGAGGCCTGATCTGCCTCTCGCTCACGCCGGCCCGGTGCGACGAGCTTGAGCTCGACCTGATGGCCGCGAAGAACGAGTCGCCGTTCAACACCGCGTTCACGGTCTCGATCGAGGCGGCCGAGGGCGTCACGACGGGCATCTCGGCCCACGACCGCGCCCGAACGATCCAGGTGGCGATCGACCCGCATGCCGAGCCCTCGGACATCGTCCAGCCCGGCCACGTGTTTCCACTGAAGGCGAAGGAGGGGGGCGTCCTGGAGCGCGCCGGCCAGACGGAGGCGGCGGTCGACCTCGCGCGCCTCGCCGGGCTGATCCCGGCCGGGGTGATCTGCGAGATCATGAACGAGGACGGGACGATGGCCAGGGTGCCGGACCTCGTCTCCTACTGCGAGCGCCACGGGCTGAAGATGGTGACGGTCGCCGACCTGATCGCCTACCGGCGCCGCACCGAACGGCTCGTGGAGCGGGTGGTCGCCACCCGCCTGCCGACCGCGTTCGGGGAGTTCACGGCGGTCGGCTACCGGTCGCTGGTGGACGACAAGCACCACCTCGCGATGGTCAAGGGAGAGGTTCGCGGTCGAGAGGACGTGCTGGTGCGAGTCCACTCCGAGTGCCTCACCGGCGACGTCTTCCATTCGCTGCGCTGTGACTGCGGGGAGCAGCTCGAGGCGGCGCTGGCGATGATCGAGCGCGAGGGCGCCGGCGTCCTCCTCTACCTCTCGCAGGAGGGCAGAGGGATCGGGCTGCTGAACAAGCTGCGCGCCTACAAGCTCCAGGAGGACGGGCTCGACACCGTGGACGCGAACCTGAGGCTCGGGCTGCCCGCCGACCTGCGGGACTACGGGATCGGGGCCCAGATCCTCGTCGACCTCGGGCTATCCAGCATTCGGATCCTGACCAACAACCCGAAGAAGATCCACGGCCTCGAGGGCTACGGGCTGTCGGTCTCCGATCAGGTGCCGATCCAGGCGATCCCCAACCCCCACAACGAGGAGTACCTGCGCACCAAGCGCGAGCGCCTCGGCCACACCCTTCACCACCAGGGCCTGCCCTTCGACGAGGAGCTGATCCACGAGGAGCACCAGAAGGAGACCGAACGCGACGCGCTCGGGGCGAGGGAGTCCGACGAGGAGACGGGGCGCGACGCGGATGCCTGAGGAGGCCTCGACCGACTTCTCGGCCGAGCAGCGCGAGCTGCTCGGCACGAGCGAGTTCGCGATCTGCGTCGGGACGTTCTACGCGGACCTCGCCGAGCGACTCCTGAACGGCGCGGTCGAGGGGTTCGCGGCAGGGGGAGTCGCCCCGTCGTCGGTCCACACCCACGAGGTCCCCGGCGCCTTCGAGCTCCCGCTGGCCGCCAGGTGGTGCGCGGAGTCGGGCCGCTTCGCCGGGATCGCGTGCCTGGGCGCGGTGATCCGCGGCGAGACCGACCACTACGACTACGTGTGCGCCGAGTCGGCGCGCGGCGTCCAGCGGGTCCAGCTCTCGACCGGAGTGCCCTGCGCGTTCGGCGTGCTCACCTGCGACACGATGGAGCAGGCGCTCGCGCGCGCCGGCGGCGAGAAGCGCGACCAAGGGCGAAGCGCCGCCGACGCCGTGATGCGGATGGCGCTCTTGAAGAGCGCGCTGGGTTGACCCCGCTACCATCCGGCGTCCGATGGCGAAGGTCTGCCACAGCTGCGGCAAGAAGCCCGCGTTCGGGAACTCGCGAAGCCACTCGATGGTCGCCACCCGGCGCCGCTTCAACCCGAACCTGCAGAAGGTCAGGATCCAGGAGGACGGAAGGACCCGGCGCGTTTACGTCTGCACCCGGTGCCTGAAGTCGAATCAGGTCACGAAGGCCGCCTGAACAATTCCGGCGCGTGCTCGGCTACGCCGCCGCAGCGCCCGGTTTGAGGGCTCGCGTGGCGGCAGGACCACACGCACGATCCGGGACCTCGTCCCTATAGCGGGCGGGTGATAATCCCACCGCAGATGGCCGACACCTCGATCGAGCGCTTTCGTCGGGTGGTCAAGGTCGCCTACGCCCATCTGGCGGCTAGGCGGCAGGAGGTGAACGACCTCAACGTCTTCCCCGTCGCGGACGGCGACACGGGCGACAACATGGCTCTCACGATGCAGGCCGTGATGAAGGAGCTCGACCGGCTGGACGGGCAGCCGATCAGCGCGAACCGCGACGAGCTCGTCCACGCCGTGGCCCGCGCGGCCCTGATGGGAGCCAGGGGCAACTCCGGGGTGATCCTGAGCCAGATCGTTCGCGGGGCCGCCGAGGAGCTGGCCAGCCGCCCGGGGGAGCTGGTGGACCCGGTGCTGGTGGCGGCGGCCCTGGCGCGCGCGGCGGACGCGGCATATGAGTCGGTGCGCGACCCCGCGGAGGGGACGATGCTGACCGTGCTCCGCGAGATGGCCCACGCCGTCTCCCAGCACCTCGCGCACATGGACCGCCAGCGCCTGGTCCCCGACGCGAGCGACGCCGATCAGGACGGCCTGCTCGCCGAGGTGCTCGAGGTCGCCACCCGCGCCGGCGAGCAGGCGGTGGAGCGGACCACCTTCCAGCTCGACGTCCTCGCCGAGGCCGGGGTCGTCGACGCGGGCGCTCACGGCCTCGTCGTGATCCTCGCCGGGATCGTCGCCGGCCTTCGCGACGACTCCGAGGCGATCCCCGAGCTGCCCCGCCACGATCCGGCGCGGCTCACCAGACCGCACCACTTCGACAGCAGGTTTCGCTACTGCACCAACTTCATCGTCACCGGCGAGGACCTCGACTCGCGAGCGTTCGTGCCGCGGCTCGAGGAGATCGGCGACTCGGTCCTGGTGGTCGGGGACGAGGCGACCCTGAAGGTCCACGTCCACACTGACGACCCCGAGGTCGCCGTCGCCCTGTTCGCCGACGCGGGCGAGGTGCAGCGCCTGGACGTCGCCGACATGCCGGAGCAGATCGCGGCGCGGGAGGCGCGGCTGAAGCCCGCGCGCACCGGCGTGGTCGCGGTCGCCGCGGGTGAGGGGATGAAGGACCTATTCGAGGACCTCGGGGCGCACGTCGTCGACGGCGGGTCGAAGCTCAACCCCTCCACCTACGAGATCCTGGCCGGCATCCACGAGGTCCCAGCCGACGAGGTCCTCGTCCTACCTAACTCCCCGAATGTGATCCTCGCGGCCACCGAGGCGGCGAAGCTGTCCGAGAAGCCCGCGCGCGTCGTGCCCTCGAGGTCCCAGCAGGCCGCGCTCACCGCGCTGGTCGAGCTCGACCCCGGCGCCGACGCGGAGGCCAACGCGGAGCGACTCCGGCTGGCGCTGGGGGCGGTTCGCTCCGGGGCGGTGGCGCCGGCGGCGCGCGACGATCCACAGGGACGGTTCGTCCGGGGCGACGCCGTGGGCTTCGCCGAGGACGAGGCGGTGGCGTGGGGAGGCGCCGGATCGACCCTCTCGGCGACCATCGATCGGATCGCGGACGGGGTCGAGCTCGTCACCGTGATCGAGGGAGATGGAGCCCCCATCCCGCTCGACGAGCTCCCGCTGGACCTTCCCGAGGGCGTCGAGCTCGAGCTTCAACGCGGCGGCCAGTCGCACTACTGGTGGCTGATCGCCGCTCAGTGACGGACGTCACACCCGCAGCGGTGAGCGGCGGGGCAAAACGGGTAGGCGCGGAGCCGTGACGGCGTCGAAGCCGGTCCTCTGGCACATCGCCATCTCGCATTACAACGAGAAGGCGCGCTGGGCGCTCGACTACAAGGGCGTCGAGTTCGAGCGCCGCGCGCCGACGCCGGGGGCCCACATGGCGGTCGCGCTGTGGCTGACCCGCGGGCGCCGCACGACCTTCCCGGTGCTCCAGATCGACGGCGAGACGATCGGCGACTCGACCGCGATCATCGCAGCCCTGGAACGCCGCTTCCCCGATCCCGCGCTCTATCCGGAGGATCCCGGCGAGCGGACTCGGGCGCTGGCGCTGGAGGAGTTCTTCGACGAGGAGGTCGCCCCCCACGTCCGGCTGCTGGCGTTCCACGAGGCGACGCGCGACCCCGAGGTGGTCGAGCGATTCACCGTCGACCTCCTGCCCGGCCGCCTGCGCGACTCGCGCGCCGTGCGCGCCGGGGCCGGTCGGTTCTTCTCGACGTTCGCCGCGGCCCGCTACGGCGTCAAGAGCGAGCAGGCCGCCCAGGTCGCGAGGGAGAAGGTGGTGGCGGGGTTCGCTCGGCTCGAGTCCGAGCTCGGCTCGAACGACTACCTGGTGGGCGACCGGTTCACGGTCGCCGACCTGACGGCCGCGTCCCTCCTCTACCCGGTCGTCCAGCCGCCCGAGGGCCCGCGCCTCCCGCAGGGGAACGAGCGCTACGAGGCCTTCCGGTCGCCGCTCCGCGATCGTCGCGGGTACGGCTGGGTGGAGGAGATGTTCAAGAGACATCGGAACAACTCCGGCGACTCCTCGCCTGCGGCTCCGGGGTCGCCGGGTTCGGGCGCAAAGGTGGCGGCAGGTCGACACGCCTGAGCCGCGACTCCGTCGCCAGCCCACCCACAGCCCATGCTGGTCGAGTTGCGTTGTCCATGTCGTCGCAAGTCGACCAGCGACGGGCTCGACCGCCTGAGCGGTACGGCAGCTGACGGGCTCAGCCGAGCTCGACCACGGCCTCGATCTCGACCGGCCAGTCGAACGGGAGCTCCGCGACCCCGATCGCCGAGCGCGCGTGGCGCCCGCGTTCGCCCCACACGTCGAGGATCAGCTCCGAGAACCCGTTGACCACGGCGGGCATCTGGTTGAACCCGGGGGCGCAGTTGACGAGCCCCAGGGCCTTGACCCAACCGATCACCCGGTCGAGCTCGCCGAGCTCGTGACGCAGCGAGGCGATGATCGCCAGACCGGTGAGACGGGCCGCCTGCGCCGCCTGTTCCAACGAGAGGTCGGCGGGGACCTTGCCGCTCAGGACCGTCGCGTCGCCGTCGACCGGTCCGTGGCCCGAGACGTACGCCGAGGAGCCCCTGACCCGCACCGGGTCGAACTTGAACGCGACCCCGGCCGGGGCCGCGAACGGCCTCGGCAGCTCGAGGCCGAGGGCGTCGAGTCTCTCCTCGATCCTTCCCATCGTCCGCGAACCCTAGCCTTGACGGCATGGTCCCCGTATCCGCGGTGGCGTCACCCACCGAAGCTCCGGCGCGCGCCTTCGGCTCAGGCGAGCCGCTTTCTGCGCGGGACCTCCGGGCGGCCGCTCTCAGGTCGTCGCCGCGCCCGAGCAGGCTCCGCGCGCCGATCACGACGCTCCGCGGCGCCGGGCCCAGCATCTCGGCGGCGGCGGCCGAGCTCGGGATCGAGACGGTGGGCGACCTGCTGCTTCACGTCCCGCACGGCTATCGCGATCGCAGCGAGCTCCGGACGATCGCCGAGCTGCGCAAGGGCGAGCGGGCGACGGTCGAGGTCGAGGTCAGGTCGGCGCGGGTACGGCCGACTCGCAGGCGCGGGCTTCGCATCGTTGAGGCCGCCGTCACGGACGAATCGGGGCCGATGACCGCCGTGTGGTTCAACCAGGCGTGGCTCGCGGACAGGCTCCGCGAAGGGACCCGTCTCCTCCTCTCGGGCAAGCTCGAGCGGGATCGGTTTCGGGTCGAGGAGCACGAATTCGCGGGCCCGGAGGTCGGGATCCACACGACGGGCCTGGTCCCGGTCCACCCGGCGAGCGAGCGGCTCGCGGCGAGGCGAATCCGTGACCTCGCGTGGCAGATCCGGGCGCTCTCGCGCCACGCGCTGGAGCCCCTACCCGCTCGGTTGCGCGCTCGACGCCGCCTGCCGAGCGCCGGCGACGCGCTCTCCGCCGTCCACTTTCCCGCGGGCTTCGGCGAGGTCGAACGAGCGCGGGAGCGGCTTGCCTTCGAGGAGCTCTTCCTCCACCAAGCGGCCCTCGCCGCCCGCCGACGGGGCCGCGAGCAGAGCCGCCCGGGGATCCCCCTCGGCGAGGACGGCGAGCTCGTCGCCCGCTGGCTGGCCTCCCTGCCGTTCGAGCTGACCCGCGATCAACGGAACGCGATCGAGGAGCTCGAAGGCGACCTCGCCGCGGCGCGACCGATGCAGCGCCTGCTGATGGGCGAGGTGGGGTCCGGCAAGACCGTGATCGCCCTCTACGCGATGCTGCGGGCCGTCGAGGCCGGGTTCCAGGCGGCGCTGATGGCCCCAACCGAGACGCTGGCCGAGCAGCACGCCGCCACCCTCGACAGGCTGCTGGCGCCCGAGGCGGCTCCCTTCGCCCTGCTCACGGGCGCCACGCCGGCCGCTCGGCGCCGTGACGCGCTCGGCCGGCTGGCCTCCGGTGAACTCGCGATGGTGGTCGGGACGCACGCGCTCCTGGAGCCCGACGTCGCCTTCGCCGGGCTGGCCGTGTGCGTCGTCGACGAGCAGCACCGGTTCGGCGTTCGCCAGCGGGCCGGGCTCGACGACAAGGGGCCCGGCGAGAGGGCACCGCACGTCGTGCACATGACCGCAACGCCGATCCCGCGAACGCTCTCTCTCACCGCTTACGGCGACCTCGACGCGACCGTGCTCCGCGAGCTGCCGGCCGGACGGAAGCCGGTCGATACCTGGGTGGTGGGGGAGGAGAAGCGGGCGGGGGCGTACCGGTTCGTCCGCGAAAGGCTCAGCGAGGGCAGGCAGGCATACGTCGTCTGTCCGCTGGTCGAGGGGTCTCAGAAGATCGAGGCCAAGGCGGCGGCCGCGGAGGCCGAGCGCCTGCGGGCGACGGAGTTCCGCGACTTCGAGGTGGCCCTGCTCCACGGACAGATGCCCGCCAGGCCGAAGCAGGCGGCGATGGAGCGGTTCGTGGCCGGCGAGGCCTCGGTGCTCGTCGCGACGAGCGTGATCGAGGTCGGGATCGACGTCCCCAACGCGACCGTGATGGTGGTCGAGGGGGCCGAGCGCTACGGCCTCTCGCAGCTCCACCAGCTCCGCGGGCGCGTGGGGCGCGGCGCGCACGCCTCGCAGTGCATCCTGTTCGGCGATCCGGCTTCGGAGCTTGCCCGCCGCCGCCTGGACGCGATCGAGGCCGAGCGCGACGGCTTCAAGCTCGCCGAGATCGACCTCGCGCTTCGCGGCGAGGGCGAGATCCTCGGGACCCGCCAGCACGGGCTGCCCCGCTTCCGGGTCGCCGAGCTCCCGGCCGACATCGCGCTCCTGACCGAGGCGCGCCGGGAGCTGATCGCGTTGCTCGATCGGTACGGGTCGCTCGAGGCGGTCGAGCTCGGCCCCCTGATGGACGGTGCGAGGTGGCGCTTCGGCGACGAGCGCACCGAGCCGATCGCCGCGTAGTCCGTGGCGGCCGAGGACGCCGGGTGAGGGTGATCGCGGGCGAGCTTCGGGGGCGCAGGCTGGCGTCTCCGCCGCGCCGGTCGAGCGCGGTGCGGCCGACGTCCGACCGGGTCCGCGAGGCCCTCTTCTCGATCCTCCGCGACGTCGCCGGGACGGGGGTGCTCGATCTCTTCACCGGCACCGGCGCTCTCGCGATCGAGGCGCTCTCTCGCGGCGCGAGGCGGGCCGTCCTCGTCGATACGCAGGTCTCGCTCGCCCGTCGCAACGTCCGGGAGCTCGGCATCGAGGACCGCGCGGAGATCGTTCGCGCGGACGCCCTTCGATACCTCCGCGATGCGCGGGAGCGGTTCGATCTCGTCTTCTGCGACCCGCCCTATAGACTCGCCGACCGTCTTGAGGGGGAGCTCGACTCGCTCATTGCCGATCGGCTCGCGGAAGGCGGGCGGTTGATCGTCGAGACGGCCGCACGCCGGCCGCTCGAGCTCGGAATGCCGCTCCTCGCCGAGCGCCGCTACGGCGACACCCTGATCCGCATCCACGATCGGGGCGGGCGGTGAGCGACGGGCGGACCGCGATCTGCCCGGGCACCTACGACCCGGTCACGAACGGCCATCTCGACATCATCACCCGCGCCGCTCGGGTCTTCGACCGGGTCGTGGTCGGGGTGGTCAACCAGCCGGTTCGCAAGCAGCAGACCATGTTCGACGCCCAGCAGCGCCGCCGGTTCATCGAGGAGGCCGTGGCCGGAAACGGCATCGACAACGTCGACGTGGCCGTGTTCTCGACCCTCCTCGTCGAGTTCGCGCGCGAGCACGGCGCGGGGGCGATCGTCAAGGGGCTGCGGGCGATCTCCGACTTCGAATACGAGTTCGAGATGAACCAGCTGAACCGAAAGCTGGCGCCGGAGATCGAGTCGGTGTACATAATCGCCTCGCCGGATTACAGCTTTCTCTCCTCGACCGGCGTCAAGGAGATGGCCACCTTCGGAGGCGACGTCTCGGACCTCGTCCCGCCGCCGGTGGCGAGAGCCCTGGCCGATCGAGCCCCGCGCTGATCCGGGTGGGCAGGAGCTTGCAGGCAGGCGGCGAAGTCCCCGCTGGCGCCTCCCTTTCTTGGCGCTCCCGTAAGCTTTCCGAAATCTGATGGACGTCCTGGTCCTAATCGACAAGCTCGACGACCTGATCCACAACGCCCGACCGGTGCCGCTCACCGATCAGGTCCGCGTCGATCGAGAGGAGATCTACGACCTCCTCGATCAGATGCGGGCCACGATCCCCGAGGAGATCAAGCAGGCGAGGTGGATCGTCAAGGAGCGCCAGGAGATGCTCGCCGAGGCGAAGCGCGAGGCCGAGCGCGTGGTCAAGGAAGCCCGCGACCAGCAGGCGCGCCTGATCTCCGACGAGGAGGTCTACAAGCAGGCCGAGCGCGCCGCGGAGGAGATCCTCGAGGACGCTCGCGAGACGGAGCGTCAAATCCGCCTCGGAGCCGAGGACTACGCGGACGAGATCCTCTCCACGCTCGAGGTCAACCTCGAGAAGTTCCTCGCCGCCGTGCGCCGGGGCCGCGACCGCCTCGCCGGGCGCGAGGAAGAGCCGGCCGAGGTCGGCTAGCCCGCGCTGGACCGGCTCGCCCCACCGGCGATCTGCAAGGCGACCGCGGCCGACGTGCCCGCGCTGGCCGACGCGCTCGCCCGTGCGTTCGAGGACGACCCCGGGTGGTCGCACCTGCTCCGCGATCCCGCCACCCGCGTCGAGCGTCTCCGACTGTTCTTCGAAACCGAGCTCGCGGGAATCGGGGTTCCGCTCGGGCTCGTGTGGACCACCGAGGACGTCTCCGGCGGTGCGGCCTGGGCCCCGCCGGGCGCCTGGCGGGTCCCGGTGACGACCACGGCGCGCGAGGTCCCGCCGATGGCGAGGGTGTTCGGAGGACGCCTGCTGCTGGCGCTTCGCTCGCGGCTGCGGATGGAGCATCGCCACCCCGATCGCCCGCCGCACTGGTATCTCGCGTTCATGGGCGTGGTGCCCGAGCGGCAGGGGAGGGGCCTCGGAACGGCGCTCATGCGACCGGCGCTCGAGCAGCTCGACGCTTCGAGGACGCCCGCGTACCTGGAAGCGTCGACGCCTCGAAGCCGCGAGCTCTACCGGCGAAACGGCTTCGCCGTCACCGGGGAGCTCAACCTCCCCTCGGGCGGCCCTCCGCTGTGGCAGATGTGGCGGGAGCCCGCAGCGACGAGCTAGTCGAGCGCCGTCTGGTGTGAGCCGGCTCGACCGGCGTCGTTCTTCTCGTAGAAGCGCTCCAGGCGCTGCCTCGTCTCGTCGGGATCGGCGCACGTGTAGGCGTTCCAGGCCTCGGTGCGGAGCTGGAAGTCGAGCGGCTGGCCGATCACGTCGAGGATCGTCTGCTTCGCCGAGCGGACCGCGCGCTGGGAGTTGCGGAGGATCTGCCGGGCGACGAGCTCGGTTTCCTCCATCAGCGCGTCGTGCGGGACGACCTTGCAGACCATGTTGCACTGGAGCGCTCGCTCGGCGTCGATCGGCTCGGCCGTCAGGAGCATCTGCATCGCCACGCCGACGCCGCAGGTGTTGACGAGCCGGACCAGGCCGCCGTCGCCGTGGTGGAAGCCTCGCCGCGCCTCGAAGGAGCCGAACATCGCCCGCTCCGAGGCGATCCGGATGTCGCAGGCCATCGCCGTCTCGAGGCCGCCGGCCAGGGCCCAGCCGTTGACCGCCGCGACGATCGGCTTGTAGATCCGGTGCATCCCCCGAGTGAAGCCATTCAGCCCGAGCTCGATGGTCTCGCGCAGGTCCTCCGGGCGCGGATCGACGAACCGCGGCGGTATGTAGGTCTTCAGGTCGGCCCCCGCGCAGAACGCGTCGCCGGCGCCCGTGAGGATCGCCACGTCGACCGCCTCGTCGTCGCGAAAGTCGGCCCAAGCCTCGATCATCAGGCGGTGGACGTCGGGGTCGATTGCGTTTCGGGCCTCGGGCCGGTTGATCGTCAGGTAGGCGATCCGGTCGCGCTTCTCGTACAGGAGCTTCTCGGGCATCTCGTTCCTCTCGCTCGTGGGGCCCGGATCGTAGGCGCGCTAGGCTTGCGACAACAGGCGAGTGTCGCCCTGGCGGCGATCAGAGGGAGCCCGCTCCGCGCGGGCTCTTTCTCGTGTGGTAGGAGGTCCACCCCCCCGGCGCGCGATCGCCAGTGGGCGACTTTTGTCTCGCTATGCGAGACAAATGCAACCCGGTGGGGGCGAGGCCGGGCGGGCTGGTCCGAACCAGCGTGGCGTGTGTCCGGGCTGCGGCTCTAGCCGTAGACCGCGCGGATCACCGCGAGGTCATCCGCCCGCCAGACGACCTCGCCGTCGCACCACTCGGCCATCTCGTCCGCGGGCGAGGGCATGTCCACCCCCTCCTCGAGCGGGGTCAGCTGGGGGTCGGCGAGCACCACGTCGCCCATCACCATCGCGCGCGCCTGCTCGCGCACGCGACGGAAGAGGTCTCGCTTCCGCTCCTCGTCCAGGTGGTGGACGGAGAGGACCGAGAGGACCAGGTCCCACGGGCCATCCGGTAGCGGGTCCTCCATTCGCGCGAGGCGCACCTCGATGCCCAGCTCCCGGGCCGCGAACACCATCTCGGGCTGGGCGTCCAACCCCGTGATCCGGGCGTCCGGGTAGCGCTTGAGCAGGCGGCCGGTGGTCTCGCCGGTGCCCACCCCGAGCTCGAGGACCCCGCGCGGCGGAAACGGGATCGCGTCGATCGCCGCCGCCTGGAGCTCGTCGTAGCGCGGCACCTCGGCCCGGATCTCGTCCGGATAGGTCTTGGGGTTCATGTGGAACTGGGCGCTCATCTTCGGGCCCGTGCCGCGCTGCGGTGCCGCTAAGCTCGATCGGGGAGTGGGCCTCGCATATCACAGCATCGACCTGGCGCGGTTCGCGCTCCGCCCGGGTGAGGGCCGGCGCCTCGACGTCGACGCCGATCCCGGCGAGGTCGAGCTCGCCGGCCAGCGCTACGGCGTCGCGGGCGGCGCGGTCGCGGCGAGGCTCGACCTCTCGCGCACGGCCGCCGGCTACGCGATCCGGATGCGCTTCACCGCGCGCGTCTCGGGGCCCTGCATGCGCTGTCTCGCCAGCGCCGACGTCCCCGTCGAGGTCGACGCTCGGGAGGTGGACCAGCCGCCGAGCGGCGACGAGGAGCTGCGGAGCCCCTATGTCGAGGGCGACGAGCTCGAGCTCGGCTCGTGGGCGCACGACGCGCTCGCCCTGGCGCTTCCGATCCAGCTCCTCTGCCGACCGGACTGCCGGGGCCTGTGCCCCGTCTGCGGGGTCTCGCTCAACGACACGGACCCGCGGGAGCACAGCCACGAGCGCGCGCCGGACCCGCGCTGGGACAAGCTGCGGGAGCTCCGCCTCGAGTAGCGGCGAGGCCCAGCCGGCCGCCGCTACCATGCTCGCTTCAGATGGCCGTCCCCAAGAAGAGGACATCGCGGACGCGGCGCGACAAGCGGCGCGCCACCCACCGGGTCGGCGCCCCGAGGCTCAACGAGTGCCCGCGCTGCCACAGCCCTCGCCTCCCGCATCGCGTCTGCCCGGTGTGCGGCACGTACGCGGGGCGTGAGGTGATCTCGCACGAGATCGGCGAGTCGGCGCCGACGGAGACGACGGCGGAGGAGTAGTTGACCCGCGTCGCCCTCGACGGCCATGGTGCCGAGCGGGGGGCCGAGGCGATCATCGCCGGCGCTCGTGCGGCCGCCGCCGACGGCATCTCCCTGCGGGTGTTCGGCGACCCGTCCGCGCTCGGGCCGATCCGGGACGTCGAGGGCGCCGAGCTGGTGGCGGCGGCGGACGAGATCACGAACGACGAGGAGCCCGTGGCCGCGGTTCGCTCCCGCCCGGAGGCGTCCGTTGTGATGGCGGCTCGCGACGTGGCCGAGGGGCGCTCGGAGGCGTTGGCATCGGCGGGGCCGACGGGGGCGACGATGACGGCCGCGCTCTTCGCCCTGCGTCGCATGCACGGTGTCCGGCGTCCCGCGCTGGCGCTCCAGCTCATCGTCCCCGGCCGCGAGGCGCCGCCGTCGCTTCTCCTCGACGTCGGCGCGAACACCGAGGCGCGGGCCGTCGACCTGGTGCAGTTCGCCTATCTCGGGGCGGCGTTCAGCGAGGCGGTGCTGGGGGTGGAGCGCCCACGGGTTGCGTTGGTCTCGGTGGGAGTGGAGGAGAAGAAGGGCTCGCCCGGGGTCGTCGAGGCCCACGCCAGGCTCGCGGCCGCTCCCGGGATCGACTTTCGCGGGAACATCGAGGGCCGCGACGTCCTGCGGGGCGCGGCCGACGTGATCGTCACCGACGGCTTCACCGGAAACGTGGTGCTGAAGACCGTCGAGGGGACCGCGAAGGCGGTTGCGGACGCCGTCCGCGCCGCGGCTCGCTCCGGCCCCCGCGCGACGCTGGGAGGGGCCCTGCTCCGTCCTTCGCTGGCGGCGCTTCGGCGGCGGCTCGATCCCGACACGACCGGCGGCGCGATCCTGCTCGGCCTGCGCGGGGTCGCGGTGGTCGGCCACGGAAGCTCGGGCCCCGCCGGGATCGCGAACGCCGTCCGGCTGGCCGCGCGGGCGGCGAGCGAGCGCGCGGTGGATCGCACGGCCGAGCTCGTTGGGCGCTCGGGCATGACCAGGGGCGCGATGCGCGATCGCCGCTCCCCGGTGATCGAGGCGTGATAGGAAGGTGCCGTGAGCGCTAACGGCTTCGACCGAACCGAGGTGCTCGGCAAGGTCCGGGACCATCTGTCGACCGAGCTCGAGGTCCCGATCGGTGAGATCTCCGAGTCGACCCGCTTCCGGGACGACCTCGACGCCGACTCGCTGGACCTCTACGAGCTGGTCATGGAGCTCGAGGACACCTACGGGATCAGCGTCTCCGAGGAGGAGGCCGCCGGCATCGAGACAGTCGGACAGGCCGTCGACTTCGTCGCCGAGCGCCTCGGCGCATCGACCTGACCGCTCCATGCCGCGCGGGATCCGGAGGCTCGGGCGCTCCCGCCGCCGGAATGGCAGGGGCCCGGAGAGCCTCGCCGCGCTGATCGAGGGGCTCCCGCCGGATCTCCGTCGCAAGGCCGTGACCCACTCGTCATGGGTCGAGCATCGGGCCGACTCATACGGTCGGCTCGCGTTCCTGGGCGACGGCGTCCTTGGCCTGGCGGTCGCCGAGCACCTCTTCCGGCGCTTTCCCCGGGCCGACATCGGCAGGCTGACCAAGGTGCACGGGCAGACGGTCAGCGGGCGTGCCTGCGTCGAGGTCGCCCACGAGCTCGGCCTGCCGGCGATGCTCCGCGAGGCAGCCCCGGGCGACGTCGAGGGGGGGATCGACCCCGAGGCCCTGGTGGCGAGCGAGCGGGCCCTCGCCTCGGTGTGCGAGGCGGCGATCGGGGCCTGCAGCCTCCACCATGGGTTCGAGACCACCGCCAAGGCAACGGTGGCCGCTTTCGAGAATCAGATCGAGTTCGCCTCGGAGACAATGCTGGACTTCAAGTCGGCGCTCCAGGAGCTCCTCGCGCGTGAGGGCGCGCGCGTAACCTACGAGGTCGTTCAGGAGGTGGGGCCGCCGCACGAGCGCCGATTCGAGGTAGCCGCCCTGCTCGACTCGGAGGTGATCGGAAGGGGCGAGGGGCGAAGCAAGAAGTCCGCCGAGCAGGCCGCCGCCGCCGAGGCGCTCGAGCGCCGTCGCACCTAGGAACCAAGCCCGATTCGACGAACAGAAAGCTGTCCGACCCGATAGCGAGCCTACCCACGGCGGAGCGCACCGATCCCATGCACCTGAGCTCGATCACGATCAAGGGCTTCAAGTCCTTTCCCGAGCGCACCCGGCTCGTCTTCTCGCCGGGTGTCAGCGTGATCGTCGGGCCGAACGGCTGCGGGAAGTCCAACGTCACGGACGCCGTGCTCTGGGCGCTCGGCGAGCAGAGCCCGCTGGCGGTGCGCGGCCAGACGATGCAGGACATGATCTTCGCGGGCGGCGACGGCGAGTCCCCGCGACGGTACGCCGAGGTGGAGGTCGTGCTCTCGAGCGACCGGAGCGCCGCCGACTTCCCCGCCGACGAGGAGTTCTCCGAGATCTCGATCAGGCGGCGCCTGGACCGCAAGGGAGATGGGGAGTACCGGCTGAACGGCGCCCGCTGCCGCCTGGTCGACGTGATCGAGGTCCTGGCCGAGGCCAATCTGGGCCGCGAGATGCACTCCGTGATCAGCCAGGGGAGGGTCGAGGAGATCGTCCACTCGAAGCCCCGGGAGCGGCGGCTCCTGATCGAGGAGGCGGCCGGGCTCGGCAAGCACCGCAAGCGACGCCGGCGCGCCCAGCTGAAGCTCGAGCGAACTCAGGAGAACCTGGATCGGGCACTCGACGTCGAGCGGGAGGCCCGTAGCCGGCTCCGGCCGCTGAAGCGCCAGGCCCAGGCGGCCGACATCCACACCCGGCTCGAGCGCGAGTCGGCGGAGCTTCGCGCGCGCGTCTGTGCCAGCGAGCTCCACGCGCTCTCCGGCGAGCTCCGGAGCGGGGAGCGCGCCGCCGCGGGGGCGCGCGAGGCGCGCCACGCGGTCGAAGCGGAGCTGACCGAGGTGAATCGCCGTCGCGCCGAGATCGAGGAGCGCCTCGCCGAGCGCGACCGCGAGCGGACCGCGGCCTGGGGGCGGCTGACCGCGCTTCGCTCGGCGCACGAGCGGCTGAGCGTCCGGTCGGAGGCCCTCGCCGTGCACCGCGGCGAGCTCGCTGCCGAGCTCGAGCGTCGGCGCTCGGCCCTCGGCGGTCTCGCCGGTGACCCTGCGGCGGGGGATTCGGGAAGCGAAGACCCGATCGGCGCGGGGCTCGATCGAATCGGATCGGCGCTCGACGACGCCGCGACCGCGCTCCGCCAGGCGCGGGCCGCGGGCGGCGAGGATGAGCGCGCCGGCGCCGTGGCGCGGGTGCGCGAGGCGTCTCGGCGGGCAGCCGGCGGCGCGCACCGAGTCGAGGAGCTTCTCGGCAGGCGCCGCCAGGATTCCGTCGAGGGGCGGATCGAGGCCGCCGCCGAGCTCCTCAGCCGACTCGACGAGCTGCTCGGCGCCACCGCGGCCGTTCGGGACGCCGTGGGCGAGCGGTCGTCCGAGCTCGAGCGCCTGACGCTCAACGCCGGCGACGCCGAGGACGTGACCGCGAAGCTGCGGGCCTGCTCGCGGGACGAGGCCGAGCTTCAGGGAAGGCTCCACGCGACGGGGGACGCGCTGACCGAGGCCGAGGTCACAGCGGCCCACCTTCGCGATCGCCGCGACGAGGCGGCCGCCGAGCTTGAGCGCATCGGACGCCGGCTCGGACGCGAGATCGAGGCCGCGAGCGAGTCGCTGGCCGCCCCGGAGCGAGAGGAGATCGAGCGGAAGCTGGAGCGCCTCGCTCGGCGCCGAGAGGCGCTCGGCCCGGTCAACCCGCTCGCCGAGCGCGAATACGCCGAGGCCCGCGAGCACGTGGAGCGGCTCGAGGAGCAGCGCCACGACCTCGAGTCCGCGCTCACGGAGCTCGAGAGCCTGATCACCGACACCGATCGGAAGATCAAGGCGGCGTTCGAAGCCACCTTCGAGGCAACCGAGCGGAACTTCGAGGAGCTCATCGAGCATCTCTTCCCGGGCGGACGCGGCCGCCTTCGCCTGGTCCGGGAGCAGGCGCCGCGCCTCGTGCTCGGCGGGACCACCGATCCTGAGCAGGGGACCGCGGACCCCGCCGGGGCGGAGTCGGGAGCACAAGAAGAAAGCCCGAGCCGTAGGCGAGGGCAAGAGGCGTTTGCGGAAGACGAGCACCCGGCGGGCAGGGATTCACCCGCGGATGATGGTGTCGAGATCGAGGTCACGCCGGCGGGGAAGGCCACGCGCCGGCTCTCGCTGCTCTCGGGGGGCGAGAAGGCACTCGTTGCGCTGGCCTTCGTGTTCGCCGTCTTCCTGGCGCGCCCCTCGCCCTTCTACATCCTGGATGAGGTGGAGGCGGCCTTGGACGACGCCAACATCGACCGCTTCCTGCAGCTGGTCCGGCGCTTTTCCGATCGGGCCCAGTTCGTGATCGTCACCCACCAGAAGCGGACCATGGACGCGGCCGATGTCCTCTACGGGGTCAGCATGGGGAGGGGTGGGATCACGAAGATCGTCTCCCGCCGTTTGACGCGCGACTCCGAGCCAGCCGGCGAGGCGGCGGCCGAGGCGGCCTGACCGAGGCCCCTCGCGGCACTAACCTGCCGCGCGATGGCGGCCTCGTGGCGCGACGTCTTCGACCTCGGCGACGCCGAGCGCTCCGCCTCGGCCGATCGCGAGCCGCCCGCCGATGAGCGCAGCGGGGTGTTTCGGCGCCTGCGCGAGTCGCTCTCGGCGAGCAGGCAGGCGCTCCAGTCGGAGCTCGGCGCGACGCTGTTCGAACGGCTGGACGCGGAGGCGTGGGAGCGCCTCGAGGAGGCGCTGATCCTCGCTGACGTCGGGGCGCGGACTACCGCGGACGTCGTCGGGCGGCTCGAGTCTGAGGTGGAGGCGGGAAGCCTGGCCGGCCCCGAAGCGGTGCGCGAGCGCCTCGTCGAGTTGCTCGCCGAGGTCGCCGCGACGGACGACGCGAGGATCGATCTGCGTCGACGGCCAGCCGTGATCATGGTCGTGGGCGTCAACGGGACCGGAAAGACGACGACGATCGGAAAGCTCGCGTGGCACCTCGCCCGCGAGTTCGAGCTGTCGGTGATCGTCGCCGCCGCCGACACCTACAGGGCCGCCGCGATCGAGCAGCTCGAGACGTGGGCCGACCGCGCCGGGGCGGAGATCGTCCGCGGGGAACCGGGCGGCGATCCGGGCGCGGTCGTCTTCGACGCGATCGCCGCGGCCGAATCGCGCGACGCCGACGTGGTGATCGCGGACACGGCCGGTCGCCTCCACACCCACACGAACCTGATGAGGGAGCTCGCCAAGGTGCGGGGGGTGGCCGCGAAGCGGCTCGAGGGCGCGCCCCACGAGTCACTGATCGTGATCGACGCCACCACCGGCCAGAACGGGCTTCGCCAGGCGCAGGTGTTCGCCGAAGCCGTCGACCTGACCGGGGTCGTGCTCACGAAGCTCGACGGCACCGCAAAGGGGGGGATCGCGCTGGCGATCGCCTCGGAGCTCGGCCTCCCGGTGAAGCTGATCGGCGTCGGAGAGGGCCTCGAGGACCTGCGGCCCTTCGATCCGCGCCAGTTCGCCACCGCGCTCATCGGCGAATAGTGAGCGCCGGCCCGTAAGCTGGTCTCGTGTTCGACCAGCTCTCGGACCGGCTTCAGGACGCGCTGTCGGGCGTTCGCTCGCGCGGCAAGCTCACCGAGGCGGACGTCGATCGGGCGATGCGCGAGATTCGGCTGGCGCTCCTCGAGGCCGACGTCAACTTCAAGGTCGTCAAGCAGTTCACCTCGCAGGTGCGCGAGCGCTGTCTGGGGGCCGGCGTCCTGGACAGCCTGAATCCGGGCCAGCAGGTCGTCAAGATCGTCAACGAGGAGCTGAGCGCGCTGATGGGGGGCGCGAGCCGCGAGATCGCCTTCGCCGGCTCCGGCCCGACCGTGATCCTGATGGCCGGCCTCCAGGGCTCGGGCAAGACCACCGCCTGCGCCAAGCTCGCCAAGCTCCTGGCGAGGGACGGCAAGACGGCGGCCCTGGTCGCCTGCGACACGCAGCGTCCGGCGGCGGTCGAGCAGCTCGTCACCGTGGGGCGGCGCGCCGGGGCGCGTGTCTATGAACGCGGCACCGAGCCCCCGCCCACCGAGATCGCGGCCTGGGCTCTCGAGCAGGCTCGGGCGGCCGGCGACGACGTCCTGATCGTCGACACCGCGGGCCGGCTGCACATCGACGAGGAGCTGATGGCGGAGCTCGCCGCGATCCGCAAGCTGATCAAGCCGCACGACATCCTGCTGGTGCTCGACGCGATGACCGGCCAGGACGCGGTCAATGTCGCCGAGGCGTTCACGGAGCGGGTGGACTTCGACGGGGTGCTGCTCACGAAGCTCGACGGCGACGCGCGCGGTGGCGCGGCGCTCTCGGTGAAGGCCGTGACCGGCAAGCCGATCCTCTACGCGTCGGTCGGCGAGAAGCTCGACGAGCTCGAGCGCTTTCATCCCGAGCGGATGGCCGGCCGGATCCTCGGCATGGGCGACGTCCTGTCGCTGATCGAGAAGGCGGAGGAGGTCTCCGATCAGAGTCAGGCCGAGGAGCTCGAGCGAAAGATCCGCCGCCAGGAGTTCACGCTCGAGGACTTCCTCCAGCAGATGCGCCAGGTGCGGCGGATGGGGCCGCTCACCAACGTGCTCGGGCTGATGCCCGGGATGGGCAAGGCGATGAGGCAGCTTCGCCAGGTGAACATGGACGAGCGCGAGCTCGACCGGCTCGAGTCGATCATCCTCTCGATGACCCCCGCCGAGCGCTCGCGCCCGGATCTCATCGACGGCTCGCGCCGCAAGCGGATCGCCCGAGGGTCCGGCACCACCGTTCAGGCGGTGAACCAGCTCGTGAAGCAGTTCGGGCAGATGCGCAAGCTGATGGCGCAGATGGCGAGGGGCAAGATGCCCGATCCGCAGCAGCTTCTGCGGGGTATGTAACCTGCGAGCGCTCGATGGCCGTTCGAATTCGATTGACGAGAGTGGGTTCCCGAAAGAACCCCGTCTGGCGGATCGTGATCGCCGATCGCCGGTCGCCGCGCGACGGCCGGACGATCGAGACGATCGGCCACTACAACCCCCAGACCGACCCCTCGACCATCGTCATCGATGACGATCGAGCCCGGCACTGGCTCGACCACGGGGCGCAGCCCACGCGGACGGTCGCCGGGCTGCTCCGGACCAGGGGCATCGAGGCCGCCGGCCGCTAGATGCGTGAGCTCGTCGAGTTCCTCGCCCGGGCGCTCGTCGAGGACCCGGACTCGGTGCAGGTCGAGGAGGTCGAGGAGGACGGGGACCTTGTGCTCGAGGTCACGGTGGGCCCGGACGACCTCGGCCGCCTGATCGGCAGGGGAGGCCGGGTCGCGAACGCGATCCGCACGATCGCGAAGGCCGCGTCGGCGCAGTCGGATCGACGCGTCCTGGTCGAGTTCATTGAGGATTGACGTCTTCACCCTGTTCCCGGAGTGGTTCGACTGGTTCCATGCCCAGCGACACGTGCGGAACGCGCTCGAGCACGGCTCAGATCTCCGGTTCTTCAACTACCGCGACACGAGCCCCCTCGGCGGTGGCCAGGTCGATGACGCTCCCTACGGCGGCGGCGCCGGGATGGTCCTCCGGGTGGACGCCGTCGACGCGGCGCTGAGCTCCGCCTACGCCGACGGGCGACAGCCGAGCCGCATCGTCCTCCTGGCCCCCTCCGGACGGCAGCTCGACGATCGGCTGGCGAGCGAGCTGGCACGAGAGCCGCACATCGCCCTCCTCTGCGGACGCTACGAGGGGGTCGACGAGCGGGTCCGCGAGCACCTCGTGAGCGACACGGTCTCGATCGGCCCCTACGTCCTGTCCGGCGGCGAGCTCGCCGCGATGGTGATCGCGGATACGGTGATCCGCAAGCTCCCCGGGGCCCTCAGTCACGTCGAGAGCGTGATCGAGGAGTCGTTCTCCGACGCCCTCGAGGGCGGGCCGGAGTACCCGCACTACACGCGTCCCGCGACGTATCGGGGCTGGGCGGTGCCCGATGTGCTGCTCTCCGGCGACCACGCCCGGGTTCGAGAGTGGCGCCTGGCACGTAGCGGCAGGCGGCTTCGCGGCGCCCCGGAGCGCTGAGGGGCGTTCGCTAATATCACCCGGCCGCGCGGCCTCAGGGTTCGCGTATTTTTCGGCCGATTTCCAGGTGGCATTCGCCCCGGCGCCCCCCTCTTCACTCCCCATGAGCACGATCATCGAGAGCATCGAGCAGCGCCAGTTGAAGCGGCTGCCCCGGTTCGCGCCCGGTGACCGAGTGCGGGTCCATTTCCAGGTGGTCGAGGGAGTCCGGCGCCGAACCCAGGTGTTCGAGGGCGTGGTGATCGCCCGCCGCGGGTCGGGCGCGCGGGAGACGTTCACGGTGCGGAAGCAGTCGTTCGGGGTGGGGGTCGAGCGGAGCTTTCCGGTCCACTCGCCGAAGATCGAGCGCCTCGAGGTGGTCGCGCGGGGCGACGTGCGGCGCGCGAAGCTTTACTACCTGAGGGGGCGGGTCGGAAAGCGGGCCCGGGTGGCGGAGCGTCGGTGGGGAATCGAGGACGAGCTGGTGCTCGCCGAGGACGAGGCCGAGGCGGTCGACTCCGAGGGCGTCGCCCAGGCCGAGGCCGAGCCGATCGTCGCGCCCGAAGGCGAGGACGAGGAAGCGGAAGGGGCGGAGGCGGAAGAGGGGGGAGAGGGGCAGGCGGAAACGGAGAAGGCGGAAGAGGGGGCGCCCGAGGACGAGCCCTCCGATGAATCCGAGGCGGACGGCGAGGATTCGGAGGAAGCAGGTTCCAACGATTGAGGCTGATCCCCAAGCCGACAACCGGGCGGGGCGCACTCCTCGAGCTGGTGTTGATCGTCGCGGCCGCGATCGGCCTGGCCCTCCTGATCCAAGCCTTCCTCGTCAAGCCCTACCAGATTCCTTCGGAGTCGATGGAGCCGACGCTCGACGTTGGCCAGCGGGTGCTCGTCGACCGCGTGATCTACCACTTCCGCGATCCCCACATCGGCGACGTCGTCGTCTTCCATCCTCCCCAAGGGGCCGAGACCGGCCGGGCGTGCGGCGTCAAGCGGGCGCCGCGTGAGCCGTGCCCGGAGCCGACCCCGCAGGAATCCGGGACCAACTTCATCAAGCGGATCGTTGCCGGGCCGGGCGACCGGCTGAAGGTCGTCCGCGGCCACCCGGTGGTCAACGGGGTGATGGCGAAGGAGGACTTCATCAAGCCGTGCGACGGCATCTCGGGCTGCAACATGCCGAAGGCGATCACGATCCCCGACGACGACTACTTCATGATGGGCGACAACCGAGGTCGCAGCGACGACAGCCGATTCTGGGGCCCGGTGCCGCGAAGCTGGATCATCGGCGAGGCCTTCTTCACCTACTGGCCCCCCGACCGGATCGGGACCCTGTAGGCGACCGCGGGCTCGGTCATGATTGCGCCGACCGTGCCCCGGGCGAGCACAGCCGCGTCAGACCCGACACCGGCCCTCCCGAGCGCCGCGGAGCGCCGGGCCCGGGCCCGCCGACGCCGCGCCGCGCGGCTGTTCCGCTTCGACCGCTCGCTGGGCGCCCGCTTCGTGGCGGGAGCCGACGAAGCGGGCCGCGGATCCCTCGCCGGTCCGCTGGTCGCCGCCGCGGTCCTGATCGACTACGGCAGCCTTAGTCTCCGTGACCGGCGCGCGCTCTCCCAGCTCGACGACTCGAAGGCCAGAACCCCAGAGGAGCGCGAGGTCCTCTATCCCTGCGTGGTCCGCGCCGCCGCGCGGCTGGCGGTGACGATCCGCTGCGTGCGCGGCATCGACGGGCGCGGGCTGCACGTCACCAACCTCGCGGCGCTCGCTCGCAGCCTGGAGCGGGTCGCCGTGCCCGAAGCCGTCTGCCTCGTCGACGGCTTCTCGGTGCCTGCCTGCTCGGTCGCCCACCGGGCGGTGATCGACGGCGACGCCCGCAGCGCCGCGATCGCCGCGGCCTCGGTGGTCGCGAAGGTGACGCGCGATCGGTACATGCGCCGCATAGCCTCGGCGTATCCCGAGTTCGACTTCGCCGGGAACGTCGGCTACTCCACCCCCGAGCACCGCGCCGCGATCATCGAGCACGGCCCCTCGATTCTCCACCGCCGCTCCTTCCAGTCGATCGCGTACAGCCAGCTCGAGCTCGGCTAGCCGCGATGCGCGGCCCGGCTGCGCCAACCGCCTCGTCGAGGTGAGCTCGCCGCGCCGGATCGAGCCGACGCGGCTGGCAGGAGCGCGCTTCGGCGCGCAGCTCCTGCACCGTCCGTCGGGCGTCCGCGACGCCGCCGACGTGGCTCGCCTGACGGGTGGCATCCAGGCCCAGGACGTACGCGCCGGACGGCTCGGGTTCAGGGCGCGCAGCCCGCGGCTGCGGGCCGCCGACGTCGACCGCGCGCGAACCGGGGAACGCTCGATCGTTCGCACCTGGGCGATGAGGAGCACCATGCACCTCCTCGCGACCGACGACGTCCACTGGCTGCTGCCGCTGTTCGAGAACGGCCTCGCGGCGAGTTCGCGGCGTCGGCTCGCGCAGCTCGGGCTCGACGCCGCCGCCCAGCGCAAGGCGCTGCGGGCGATCCGCGGGTCCCTCGAGGCGGACGGGTACCTCGGCAGGAGCGAGCTGGTCGAGCGGCTTCGGCCGATCGGGATCGAGATCGACGCTCCACGCCGCGTCCATCTCTTCCGCCTGGCGGTTGCCCAGGGGGTCGCCTGCCTGGGCCCGGACCGGGGCGCGGAGACCCTGCTGGCCCTGGCCCGGGAATGGCTCGGCGAGCGCCCGAGGCACGACCGCGAGGAGGCCCTTGCGGAGCTCGCGCGACGCTACCTGAGGGCCTTCGGCCCGGCGACCGAGGCTGACTTCGCCGGGTGGGCCGGCCTCGGCCTCGCCGACGTGCGCGCGGCTCTCTCTCGGATCGACGGGGAGCTGGCCGAGGCGCGGGTTGGAGCGGGGAGGGCATGGATGCTGCGAGGCGCATCGCGGCGGCCACCGCGCCGGATCGTGCGTCTCATGCCGGCGTGGGACAACTACCTGATGGGCCATCGCGAGCGCGACTTCATCGCCCCACCTGCGGAGTGGCTCCGCATCATGCCCGGCGGCGGCCTGCTCAGGCCGGCGATCCTCGCAGACGGCATCGCCCTCGGAACCTGGAGCATGCGTCGCCGCGGCGGGCATCTCGAGGTCGCCGTCGAGCCGTTCGCCAAGCTCGAGCCCGAGACGCGCGAGGCGATCGAGTCCGAGGTCGCGGACATCGCCCGCTTCGAGGGCAGCCCTGTGACCCTCACCCCATCGAGTGTCGACTGAGTCGGCCCCAAGCCGACTTGCTCGAGACTCGATCGGATCCCGGCGCCGCCTGAGCTGGGTAGGGAAGGCCCCGATTCCCGCGACCTGTCGCGTTGTGCACCGCATGGGTGCATAACCCGCCATCGCGCCCCTACCCAGCCGTCTTCCTTGCCCCCGAGGCGGCGAAGACGCTAGAACGCCGCCCGCAGGTGCTCCCACTCCGTGGCGCGGCCGGATGCGTCGAGGCGGACGCCGACGACGTCGAATCGAAGGGCGGCGTGGCGGGGCACGGAGCCGTCGCGGTCGCGCAGCCAGGCGAGGGCGAGGGAGCGCAGCTTTCGCTGCTTGCGCCGGCCCACCGCGAGCGCGGGGCGCTCGGGGCCGGCGCGCGAGGAGGCGCGGAGCGTCTTCACCTCGACGAAGACGAGGGCCCGGCCGTCGAGCGCGATCAGGTCGATCTCGCCGCGGACCTCGGAGGCGCGGGCGTTGCGGGCGACGATCCGCATCCCGTCGGCCTTCAGGGTGCGCGCCACGAGCTCCTCACCGGCGCGACCCAGCCGCTGGCGGGCATCGCTCATCGGCCGAACCTAGGCCGGGGGGCCGCGGCCGGGGCGCGCCGATCGTGGAGCGAGGGTCACCGAGATGGCACATCTCGCGCGCCCCACGCGTACGGGCGCGCCCTAGCGTCGCCTCGTGCTCGCCAGCGCTCGCACGTTCACGCTCCTCGGCGTCGAGGCACGTGAGGTCCAGGTCGAGGTCGACGTCGGTCGCGGCCTGCCTGCGTTCTCCCTGGTCGGCCTCCCTGACGCCGCGGTGCGCGAGTCGCGAGAGCGGGTCCGCTCGGCTCTCATCAACTCGGGATTCGAGTTCCCTCAGCGGCGGATCACCGCCAACCTGGCCCCGGCGGACCTCCGCAAGGCGGGGCCCGGCTTCGACCTCGCGATCGCCGCCGCGCTCCTCGCGGCCTCCGGGCAGCTCCCGGGCAAGCGCCTCGGCCCGGTGGCGCTGGCGGGCGAGCTCGCCCTCGACGGGTCGATCCGGCCGGTCGTCGGGACGCTGGCGATGGCCGAGGCGGCGGGCAGGCGCGGCTCGCAGGCGATCGTGGTACCGGCGCCGAACGCCGCCGAGGCGGCGCTCGCCGGCGGCCCTCGGGTGGTGCCGCTCGAGCGCCTCGACCAGCTCTCGCTCCTCGGCACCGAGGGCGAGCCGACGCCTCCACCACCGGAGGACTGGAGCGCGAACGGGACCGGGGCGGCGCTCGACCTAGCGGACCTTCGCGGCCAGCCGTATCTTCGCCACGCGCTCGAGGTGGCCGCCGCGGGCGGCCACAGCATCCTGATCACCGGGCCGCCGGGCGCCGGCAAGTCGCTGGCCGCCCGCCGCCTGCCGTCGATCCTGCCGCCGCTTCGGCGCTCGGAGGCGCTCGAGGTGCTGAGGATCGCGAGCGCCTGCGGGCGAATCGGCGCGGGCTCGGCGCTCATCGGGCGCCCGTTTCGCGCTCCGCACCACACGATCTCGGCCGCCGGCCTCGTCGGCGGCGGCTCCCCGCCCCGTCCCGGCGAGGTCACCCTGGCCCACGGCGGCGCTCTGTTCCTCGACGAGCTCGGGGAGTTCTCCCGCGACGCGCTCGAGGCCCTCCGCCAGCCGCTCGAGGAGGGGCGGGTGGTGCTGACCCGCGCCCGGCACTCGATCGAGCTTCCCTGCCGTTTCCTGCTCATCGCCGCGGCGAACGGATGCCCCTGCGGCCACGGGGAGGAGGACGAGCGCTGCGATTGCCCGCCGCTCTCCATCCGCCGCTATCAGGCGAAGCTCAGCGGGGCGCTCGCGGACAGGATCGACATCGCGCTCGCCGTCCATCGTCCGTCCGCGGAGGAGATGGGCGGCGCAGCGGGCGAGAGCTCCGCGATCGTCCGCCAGCGCGTGGTCGCGGCGCGCGAGCGCCAGGAGCGCCGGCTGGGGACCGATCGGTGCAACGCCGACATGTCGCCGCCGGAGGCGCGGCGTCACGCCGCCCTGCGCGGCGACGCGAAGCTGATCCTGGCCGAGGGACACGAGCGTCTCGCGCTGAGCGGGCGCGGGTATGACCGGGTGCTGAAGGTTGCGCGCACGATCGCCGACCTGGCCGGCTGCGACCCGGTCGGTGCCGACCACGTGGGCGAGGCGCTCGGCCTGCGCCGCCGCGGCGACCGATGAGCGGCGAGGGCGCCGGCGTCTGGTCGTTTCGCCGCGGCGAGGACGGATATCCGGCGCCGTTCGAGGATCTCGCCGGGCGGGCGCCGACGGTGGTGTACGGGTGCGGCGATCGAGCCGTGCTCACCGCCTGGGACCCCGCGGCCGCAGTGACGATCGTCGGGGCCCGCCGTGCGAGCGCCTACGGGGTGACGGTCGCCGAGGAGCTCGCACGGCTGCTCGCGAGCGCCGGCCTGACGGTGGTCAGCGGGATGGCGCGCGGGATCGACGCGGCCGCGCATCGCGGCGCGCTCGCCGCGGGAGCGACGACGGTCGCGGTGCTCGGCGGCGGGGCCGACGTCGTCTACCCGCGCGGTGAGCGGCGCCTTTACGAGCGGATCCTGGAGTGCGGCGCGGCGATCTCCGAGCGACCGCCGGGGACCACCCCGGAGGCGTGGTGCTTTCCCGCCCGCAACCGACTGATGGCCGCGCTGTCGGCGCTCACCATCGTGGTCGAAGCGGCCGAGCGCTCGGGATCGCTGGTGACCGCCCGCGAGGCCGCCGGGTTGGGCCGCGACGTCGGCGCGGTGCCCGGCCCGGTCAACTCGTGGCTGTCGGCGGGGTCGAATCACCTGCTCGCCGACGGCGCGATCGTGATCCGCGACGCCCAGGACGTCCTCGACTCGATGCTCGGGATCGGAGCGCGCGACGTCCGCGGCACGGGGCCCGAGCTCGAGCCGGAGCTGAACGAGGCCCTGGCGCTGGTCGAGCTCTGTCACACGAGCTGCGACGCCGTCGCGTCGGCGCTCGGCTCGCCGCCCCAGCGGGCCGCGGTGGCCCTGGCGCGATTGGAGCTCCTCGGCTACGTGCGCGCCGACGCGGTCGGACGCTATGCGCGGACGGCGCTCCTCGCGCCCGATCCGCCGCGCCCCGCCTCCTAAGCTCCGTGCGTGACTGCGAGCGATCGGATCGCGACCTGCCTCTCGATCGCCGGCTCCGACTCAGGGGGCGGCGCGGGCATCCAGGCCGACCTCAAGGCGTTCGCGCGCTGCGGCGTCCACGGGATGTGCGCGATCACTGCGCTGACGGCCCAGAACACCGTCGGGGTGGAGATGGTCACCGGGGTGCCGGGCGAGATGATCGTCGCCCAGGTCCGAGCCGTGGCCGACGACATCGGAGTAGACGGGGTCAAGGTCGGGATGCTCGGGGACGAGGCGACGATCGACGCGGTGGTCGAGGCGCTCGCACTCCTCGCCGATGTCCCGGTGGTCGTCGACCCGGTGATGGTCTCCGCAAGCGGCGCGGTGCTGCTCGATCCGAACGCCAAGGCGGCGCTGATCGAGCGGGTACTGCCCCTGGCGACGGTCGCGACCCCCAACCTGCCCGAGGCGCGCCAGCTCGCGGGGCTCGGCGCCGGGGCCGGCTCCGCGGACCTCGCGCGGGCGATCCAGGCGCTCGGTCCGCGGGCCGTGATCGTCACCGGCGGTCACACGGACTCCGGCGCCGACGTCCTCTTCGACGGCACCGGCACGGTGCGGATCGAGGGCCCGCGCTATCCGGACGCCGCCTCGCACGGGTCCGGCTGCACCCACTCCTCGGCGCTCGCGGCGTTCCTGGCCTGTGGGACGGAGCTCCCCGACGCCGCGCGCTGGGCCAGGGAGATCGCCGCGGAGGCGGTCGGCAACGGGCTCACCGGTCTCGGCGTCGGGGCCGGGCCGGTCGACGTCTTCGGGCTGACCCGCTCATCCTCCGCCGCCTCTCGCTCGACCGGCTGACCCGATCGATTGGCGAGGCCGGGCCCCCGAGCGCTGGCATAATCCTGGACGTGAAGTTGGTCCGCATGAAGCCCGGCCACGGTGACCTCCTGCTGGCGGAGGGCGATCCGCGGGTCGCCGAGGAGGAAGAGCGCCTGATCGAGGAGTTTCGCCGCCAACTCGATCTCGGGATGTGGGCCGCGGTGCCGACCGCCGACGGCGCGCGTCACGAGGCGACCATGGTGCGGGACTTCGCCGAGGTCCCGCGCGACGCCGAGCGGGTGGTCTTCTTTCCGCCGGCCGCCGGCGGTTGACGGTCCTCATCGCAAGCTCCGTGATCGTGATCGCGGTCCTCGCGGGCGTCGCCTTCGGGCCGACCCTCGGCGCGCGCCTGTCCGGCCGGCGGCGACGCCGCCGCGTCGAGCCTCCGCCGCCCCCCTATGACCCGGGTCGTGAGCGCCGCGCCGAGACCAGGGCGCGCGAGCTGCTTCGATCGGTGGTGTCGGGCGAGGAGTACGCCATGTACGCGGAGCTCGGGTTCATCGCGCTCGACGGCGCCCAGCGCGACGGGGGCTACGGCTACCTGCTCTATCCGCACCGCCCGATCGTGGCCTACGACACGGAGACCGGCGAGCTCCTGAACGAGTACTGCGTTGCGTTCCCGGATCGATCCGAGCCCGCGATCGGACAGCGGCTTCCCGGCGCCGACGACGTGCTGGCGAAGTGGATGTCGCTGCGCGCCGGCGAGCGCGAGCTGATCTCGGTGGCGAACATGCACGTGCCCGGTCGCCAGGTGGACCCGGGCCAGGTTCGCCGCGACCTGATCCGCCTTCGCGAGTGGCGGGCGCGCCGAGTTGGATCGCCGGCGTGACGGACCTCCCTCGCCCCCGTTCGGCCGCGGTCTTCGACGGCCCCGACCGCGCCGCGGCGCGCGCCTACATGAAGGGGATCGGGTTCGACGACGAATCGCTTCGCCGCCCCACGATCGGGATCGCGAACACCTGGATCGAGGCGATGCCCTGCAACTTCCACCTCCGCGAGCTCGCCGAGGCGGTCAAGGAGGGCGTCCGGGAGGCCGGCGGGACCCCGATGGAGTTCAACTCGATCGCGATCTCGGACGGGATCACGATGGGCACCGAGGGGATGAAGACCTCGCTCGTCAGCCGCGAGGTGATCGCCGACTCGATCGAGCTGGCCGCGCGCGGCTACCAGTTCGACGCCCTGGTTGCCCTCTCCGGCTGCGACAAGACGATCCCCGGGGCGGTGATGGCGCTCGTGCGGCTGGACGTGCCGGCGGTGATGCTCTACGGGGGCTCGATCGCGCCGGGCCGCTGGCGCGGGCGCGACGTCACGATCCAGGACGTCTTCGAGGCGATCGGCGCTCACGCCGCGGGCGATCTCTCCGACGACGACCTGGTCGAGCTCGAGGGCTGCGCGAGCCCCGGCGCCGGCGCCTGCGGCGGCCAGTACACGGCCAACACGATGGCCTGCGCGTTCGAGACGATGGGGATCTCGCCGATGGGCTCGGCGATGGTGCCGGCGGTGAACGGGGAGAAGCCCGAGGCGGCTCGCGAGGCCGGGCGACTCGCCGTCCGGGCGCTGGTCGAGGACCTCCGCCCGAGCGCGGTGGTAACGCGCGAGTCGATCGAGAACGCGATCGCCTGCGTCTGCGTGTCCGGTGGCTCGACGAACGGCGTCCTCCACCTGCTCGCGGTCGCCCGCGAGGCCGGGATCGAGTTCGACATCGACGACTTCGAGCGCATCTCCCGCGCCACGCCTCTCCTGTGCGATCTGAAGCCGGGCGGGAGCTTCGTCGCCACCGACCTCTACAGGGCCGGGGGCGTCGGGGTGATCGCCAAGCGCCTGGCGGCGGTCGGCGTCCTCCACGGGGACGCGATGACGGTCACCGGCAAGACGGTGGGGGAGGAGGCCGAGGCCGCGGAGGAGACGCCTGGCCAGGTGGTGATCCGGCCGGCCTCGGAGCCGATCAAGCCGGAGGGCGGGTTCGCGATCCTGCGCGGCAACCTGGCCCCCGACGGGTGCGTGGTGAAGCTCGCCGGCACCGAGCGCCTCACCCAGACCGGGCCCGCGCGGGTGTTCGAGTCCGAGGAGGACGCGTTCGCGGCGGTCTCCCGGCAAACGATCGAGCCCGGGGACGTCGTCGTGATCCGCAACGAGGGCCCGGCCGGGGGGCCCGGGATGCGCGAGATGCTCCACGTCACCGCGGCGCTGGTCGGCGAGGGCCTCGGCGACCAGGTGGCGCTGCTCACCGATGGCCGCTTCTCGGGCGCCACCCACGGCCTGATGGCCGGCCACGTCGCCCCTGAGGCGGTACGCGGAGGCCCGATCGCGGCCGTCCGCGACGGCGACGAGATCAGCTTCGACGTCGAGGCCCGCCGGCTCGACGTCGCGCTCTCCGAGGAGGAGATCGCGAGGCGGGTGTCCGAGTATCAGGCCCCCGAGTCCCGCTATCGAAGCGGCGTCATGGCGAAGTACGCGAGGAGCGTCTCCTCGGCCTCCGAGGGCGCCGTGACCTCGTAGCTATCCCGCGAGGAAGGTCTCCAGGACGCGGTTGAACCGCAGCGGCCGCTCGAGCTGCGGCAGGTGCCCAGTGTGGTCGAAGATCACCGTGCGCGAGTTGTGAAGGCGGCGGCCGAATCCCGCCGCGTCGTCCGCCGGGACCACGCGGTCGTTTCGCCCCCACACGATGAGCGTCGGGACGTCCACGTCCTCGAGGCGATCGAGGATGTCGTAGCCCACGAGCCCCTGCACCGCGGGCACGAGCCCGGGCCGCCCGGCGCCGTTGTGGAACTGCTCGAGGATGAGCTCGCGCCGCAGGCGCTCGGGGTGGTGGACGAGCCCGGCGAAAAATGCCGATCGAAGGCGGGGGCGCCGAAGCGCCCTCCCCTGGAGCCTCAGGGCCAGGGGTGCCGTCGCGGCGCCCATCCGCGCCGCCGTCTCGGCGGGGCGCAGGCGCATCCGCACGTGCGAGACCCCGGCCGCGGAGACGAGCGCGAGCTTCTCGAACCGCTCCGGCTGGGCGGAGGCGGCCTCCGCGCAGATGAACCCGCCCATCGAGTTGCCGACCACGGCGCAGTCGCCGATCCCGAGCGCCTCGCAGAGGTTATGCAGGAGGTGGCCGTAGCCCTCGATCGAGATCTTCCACGACGGCATCGGGCTGTGCCCGAACCCCGGCAGGTCGGGCGCGATGACCCTATGGCGTCGCGCGAAGTGGGGGAGGTTCTCGAGCCAGTTCTGCCACGAGCCCGAGAGCCCGTGGACGAACACGACCGCGAGCCGCGAACCCTCGGCGTCCGTCGGGCCCATCTCGACGTAGTTCACCTCGGTCGGTTGCTCGTCGTGGGGCTGCGGGCGCCCCTCGGGGGGCGGCTCGCCGGGCATCGGGACCTCGATCCGGCGCAGATGGGCGCGCCAGTCGATCCCGGTCCACTCCGCCTCCGGGTTGCCGTACGGGTCCGGGCCCTCGGCCGGGGTCGGGTCGGGGAGTTCGGCAAGCGGGGTGGCGAACGGGAAGAACTCGTCGAGGAGCTGGCCGACGAGGCCCGTGTTGCCGCCGTCCTCGCTCACGCGTAGCCGATCCGCTCGAGGATCGGGATCTCGTGGATCTGCGGCGGTTGGAGGTGGTCCCAGAGGATCCCGCGGGGGCGCTCGTAGGCCCGCTCCACCTCGATCACCGCCCGGGGCGTCGCGATCAGGTCGACCGGGAGGTCGTGGTCGGTCACCATCAGGTGGTCGCGAAGGATCTGGATCGGATGGACGGTGGTCGCGACGGTCGTGTGCGCGTCGATCTTCCCCTCCTCGATCAGGAGGCCGTACTCGAGGTCGGAGAAGCCGCCTCCCTTTCCAATCCGGGCACCGCTCAGGTTGACGGCCACCGAGCCGCAGAGCACGAAGTCGATCTCCGGGATCTCCTCGAGGGCCACCACTTTCCCGTGCCGCATCGCGCCCTTGATCGTCGCCGCCTCGCGAAGCTGCGCCTTGGTCAGCCGCTTGGGGTCGAGGAGCCGGAAGGGATGGGGGTCGCGCAGCCGGGGCACCGCCATGATCAGCCTCTTTCCGTCCTCGAGCGCCAGCCGGCGGGCGTGGGTCTGCGGCGAGTCGGGGTTCACCTTGACCACCTGGGCGCGTCTCCACAGCCGGTGGCCGACCAGCTTCTCGGCCGCCGGCTTGGCGCCGGCGAAGTTCGGGATCCGCCCCTCGGCGCCCGGGAACCGCGATACGCCCTCGCGCTCCATCGCCCGCCAAATCGCGCGTCGCACCTGGTCCTTGGAGCGCATCCGACGAAACATATTGGCCGCGGCGCCCGATCGCGGGAGTGTCAGAATGCGCGTCCGATGGCAGAGGAGCACCGCACGCCGCTCGCCGCCCCGATCGAGATCCCGGACGAGGTCGACGAGGCGGCGCTTCCCGATCGACGTCCTGCCGAGCGGATGCGCGACCTGCTTCCCGCGATCGAGCCGGAGCGCCGTTTGGACGACTGGGGGCGCTCGGAGCGGATCGAGGGCCTCATGGACCGGACGCTGGTCGAGTTCTTCTACCGCTACTGGTTCAGGGCGGAGGTCGAGGGGATCGAGAACGTGCCGTCCGAGAGCGGCGGGCTCCTGGTCTCCAACCACGCCGGGGCCCTGCCTCCCGACGCGGCGATGATCGCCAAGGCGATCCGCGAGGAGCATCCGAATCCCCGTCCCGTCTACCTCACTGTGGAGCACTTCTTCAAGGGCTACCCGGGGTTCTCGATGCTGATCCCGAAGGTCGGCGGGGTCCCGGCGCATCCCGCGAACGTCCACCGCCTCCTCTACGACGAGCGCCAGCTCGTGCTCGTCTTCCCCGAGGGGCGAAAGGGCACCGAGAAGCTCTACCGCGACCGCTACCGGCTGCGGCGCTTCGGCCGGGGCGGCTTCGTCGAGGCCGCGATGCGGGCCGAGGCGGCGCTCGTGCCCACCTGTGTGATCGGCGCCGAGGAGGCGATGCCGGTCTTCACCCAGGTGGACATCCTGCGGCGGCTCACCGGCCTCCTCTACTTCCCGATCACGCCGACCTTTCCGTGGCTGGGGCCGTTCGGGATGCTCGCCTACCTGCCGGCGAAGTTCCGGATCCGGTTCCTCGAGCCGATCGACACGGCGGAGCTTGGGGGTGCCGAGGCGGCCGAGGACAAGGCGCTCGTCCAGACGCTGGCGCAGGAGATCCGCGCCCGGATCCAGGAGAACCTCTACGAGATGCTGTCGGCGCGAAAGTCGGCCTGGCTGGGATGAGCGTCACCCCCCGCCAGGCAGGCGAGGAGCGCCGCGAGGGCGAGGCGCCGCGCGACGAGCGGACCCGGCGGGTCCTCGTCACCGGGCTCTCGACCTACTGGGGGAGCCGGCTGGCGCTGGCGCTGGAGAGCTTCGAGCGGATCGAGGCGATCATCGGCGTGGACAGCAACGCGCCGAACATCGAGCTCGAGCGCACCGAGTTCGTGAAGGTGACCAATCAGCACTCGCTGCTCGAGCGGATCGTCCGCGCGGCCGAGATCGACACGGTAATCGACACCCGGCTGGTGGTGAACTCGCTGATGGCCAGCCCGCGCGACGCCCACGAGAACAACGTGATCGGGACCATGAACATCCTCGCGGCCTGCACCGGCGCCGACTCGCCGGTCCGCAAGTTCATCTTCAAGAGCTCCACCCACTACTACGGCTCCGAGCAGGACGATCCGGCTTTCTTCACCGAGCACATGCGCCGTCCGCATCCCCCTCGCACGGGGCTCGAGCGAGACATCGTCGACGCCGAGGAGTCGGTGAGCGAGTTCGCCGAGCGCCACCCCCACCTCGCCGTGACCGTGCTGCGGTGCGCGAACGTCCTCGGGCCCGACGTCGACACCGCCTTCACCCGGATGTTCCGACTTCCGATGGTGCCGATGGTGCTCGGCTTCGACCCACGGCTTCAGTTCGTGCACGAGGACGACGTCGTCCACGCGCTCGAGCACGCGGCGTTTCACGACACGCGGGGGATCTACAACGTCGCCGCCGACGGCGTGCTGTCCCTGTCGGAGATCGCGGGGCTGCTCGGCAAATGGCCGCTTCCGGTTCTTCCCCCGTGGGGCACCGGGCTGGCCACCGGCTCGCTGCGCCGGCTCGGCTTCCGGATCCCCGACGAGGTCCTGAACCAGCTTCGATTCGGACGCGGGGTCGACAACCGGCTCCTCAAGGCGACCGGGTTCCACTACGGCTACACGACGAGGGAGACCGCCCTGAAGCTTGGCGAGCACCTGCGCCTCGCTCCGGTGATGCGCGGCGCCGAGCAGACCTACACGTACGAGCGCGAGGTCGAGGAGTTCCTGCGCTGGAGCCCGCACGTCCGCCGCGAGCGCCCCAGCGAGCGCGAGGGAGCGGCCGCTGACCGCGAGCCGCTCGGTATCTGAGCTGTCGGTGATCTGACAGAACCGGGCGCGCAACCTCGATTGCGGGCCTGCGGTCCGGCGCGACCGGCGGCGCGACCCCCCTAGACTTTCAGCGGGTCGTGGGACGCAGAGCGCAGATAGGTCTCGTAGTGGCGCTCGGCGTCCTGTTCGCGCTGGCGGTGGCCGCCTACGCGATCGACCGGGCGCACTCCGACAAGATCTCGGACGGGGTGCGGGTCGGCGGGGTGGACGTGGGCGGGCTGTCCGCGGACCAGGCTCGGGCTCGCCTCACCACGCGCCTCGTGAAGCCGGTGGACAAGCCGGTCACCGTGAGCTTCCAGGGCAGCCGGTACACCCTGAGCAAGGACAAGCTCAACCTCCACGCGGACGTCGACGGGATGGTCCAGGAGGCGCTCGACGCGAGTCGCTCGGGCGGGTTCCCGGTCCGGGTGTGGCGCTACGCGACCGGCGGCTCGGTGGACCGCGAGATCGCGCCCCAGGTCAGCTACTCGGCGAGCGCGCTCGACGACTTCGTCACCGCCGTCGCGCAGCAGGTCGACACGAAGCCCCAGGACGCGACGATCTCCGCGACCCCCTCCTCCCTCAACCCGGTTCCCGGGAAGGATGGCGTCTCGGTGCTGACCGGCGCCCTGCGCTCTCGCCTTCGCTCCGCGATCGACAGCCCGCGGGACCGCACCGTCTCCGCCCCGGTCAAGACGACCAAGCCCCAGGTGACGACCGACGAGCTGGCGCAGAAGTACCCCGTCTTCCTCACGATCGATCGCGGCGCCTTCCAGCTTCGGCTGTGGAAGAACCTGAAGCTCGTCAAGACCTACACGATCGCGGTGGGGATGCAGGGCCTCGAGACCCCTGCCGGGACCTACACGATCGACGACAAGCAGGTCGATCCCTCCTGGCACGTCCCCGACTCAGCCTGGGCCGGGAGCCTCGCCGGCCAGGTGATCCCGCCGGGGCCGGAGGACCCGCTGAAGGCGCGCTGGATGGGCTTCTTCAACGGCGCGGGAATCCACGGGACCGACGAGATCTCGTCGCTCGGGACGGCGGCCTCGCACGGCTGCATCCGGATGGCGATCCCCGACGTGATCGAGCTCTACCCCCAAGTCCCGCTCGGGACCCCCATCTACATCGGGGACTAGCCCATCCGCGTCGAGCGTCGAGTTAGTCGCTTCAGGCCGACTAAGACGACACTCGATCGCCCACGCTTCGCATGCCCCCTCAGGGCAGGCTTCTCGCCCTCGCTGCCGAACCCATCCCCGTGGCGGAGATTTCGAGCCGGTCTGAGATCAGCCCCGCCTGGGAGACGGCGCTCGCGGGCTTTCGCCGCGAGCTCGAGACTCGCGGCGGCTCGCCCCACACCGTGCGGGCCTACGGCCGGGACCTCGCGGAGCTGGCGCAGTGGGCGTCCCGGCGCGGCCGTGAGCCCGGCTCGCTCGCCTACCGCGAGCTTCGGGCCTACGCGGCGGCCCTCTCGGAGCGCGGACTGGCGCGCTCGAGCGTCGCCCGCAAGCTCGCCGCCGTCCGCAGCTTCCATGACCACCTCGTCCGCGCCGGCGCAGCCCCGCAGAACCCCGCCGAGCTCCTGCCGAGCCCGAAGCGAGGGAGCCGCCTGCCGCGGGTCCTCGGACCGTCGGAGATCGCGGCGCTCCTGGACCGGATCCCGGCCTCGGGACCGCTGGAGGTCCGCGACCGGGCCCTGTTCGAGCTCGCCTACGCCTGTGGGCTCAGGGCGGAGGAGATCGTCAACCTCGACCGTGACGCGCCCGACTTCGACTCGGAGGTCATGCGGGTGACCGGCAAGGGCTCAAAGACGCGCCTCGTGCCGATGGGCGAGCCGGCGCAGCGCGCGCTGGAGCGCTATCTCGCCACCGCGCGGCCGGCGCTGGCCGCGAGCCGCTCCGAGCCCGCGCTCTTCCTCTCCCGGAGGGGCCGCCGCCTGTCGCCGTCGGACGTGCGCCGGCGGCTGGAGCGCTGGGTGCGCGAGGCCGCGGTCGCCGGGCACGTCTCGCCCCACACGCTGCGGCACTCGTTCGCCACCCACCTACTGGAGGGCGGCGCCGACCTGCGCTCGATCCAGGAGCTCCTGGGCCACTCGAGCGTCTCGACGACGCAGGTCTACACCAGGGTCGAGCCGGGACGGCTCCGACGACAGTACGCACGATCGCATCCGCGCGCCTGAGCGGCGACGGTTAAGTTTCCGAGTTCGGGGACCTATGGAGACGAACGTCAAAGCCGTCGAGCTACGGGAGCTCTGGCGACGGTACAAGGAGAACGGGGACGAGCGAGCGCGCGAGCGTCTCGTCGTCGCGTACTCGCCTCTGGTCAAGTTCATCGCCGGCCGGATGGCGTCGGGGCTCCCATCCCACGTCGAGGAGGGCGACCTGATCTCCTACGGCCTGATCGGCCTGATCGGTGCGATCGAGCGCTTCGACCTCGACCGCGAGATCAAGTTCGAGACCTTCGCGGTCGCGCGAGTCAAGGGGGCGATCATCGACGAGCTTCGGTCGCTGGACTGGGTGCCCCGCTCCGTGCGAGCCCGCGCCCGCGACGTCGAGAAGGCGCACGCCCAGCTCGAGGCGCAGCTCCAGCGCGCCCCCACCGACGAGGAGATGGCCGGGAAGCTGAAGACGACCGTCGAGGAGTTCCAGGACAGCCTGCTCGAGATCGCGAACTCCTCGGTCCTCGCGCTCGACGACCTGTGGACCTTCGCCGACCCGGAGGGCGGCGGCGGCCAGATCTCGGTCCTCGACACGATCCACGACCCGAGCGCCGTCGATCCCGAGACCGAGGCGCAGACCTCCGAGCTGAAGGACCGCCTCGCCGACGCGATCGAGTCGCTCCCCGAGCGCGAGCGGCTCGTCGTCGCCCTCTACTACTACGAGAACCTCACCCTGCGCGAGATCGGCGAGGTGCTCGGGGTCACCGAGTCGCGCGTCTCCCAGCTCCACACGAAGGCCGTCCTGGCGCTCAGGTCGCGGTTCCGACCGCCCGAGTAGGGCGCCCAGGCCGGCCCGCGGCCCCGGCGGCGGCTGGAAACGGGGCGCGCGCGACAAGCCATATATTGCGCCCGTGGCCCACAAGCCGGCCGACCGGATCCGCAACGTCGCCCTGATCGGGCATCGGGGGAGCGGCAAGACGAGCCTCTGCGAGGCGATCCTGTTCGAGGGCGGGGTCATCAACCGGCTCGGCCGGGTCGAGGACGGCTCGACGGTCTCCGACTTCGAGCCCGACGAGCAGGAGCGCGAGATGTCGATCGGGGCGAGCGTCATCTCGTTCGAATACTCGGACCGCAAGGTCAACCTGATCGACACCCCGGGCGAGTCGAGCTTCATCGCCGACACGCTCGCGGCGCTTCGGGTGGTCGACGCCGCCGTGGTGGTGGTCAACGGCGTGATGGGGGTGGAGGTCCACACCGAGCGTCTGTGGAATCGCGCCGACCAGGAGGGCCTGGCGCGGGTCGTCTTCGTCAACATGCTCGACCGCGAGCGCGCCGACTTCTTCCGCGCGCTCGAGTCGCTGAAGGACGCCTTCGGCGCGCACGTCGTCGCGACCGAGATCCCGATCGGATCGGAGCACGAGGTGCGGGGCGTGATCGACCTGATCGACATGAAGGCGTTCACCTACGAGGGCGAAGACCGGGGAAACGCGACCGAGGCGGAGATCCCCGACGAGCTTCGCGCGCAGGCCGAGGAGTACCGGGAGAAGCTGATGGACGAGGTGGCCGAGAACTCCGACGAGCTGATGGAACGCTACCTCGAGGGCGAGGAGATCTCGCACGAGGAGCTCGTGACCACGCTCAAGCAGGGGGTCACCGAGGGTCGCCTGTTCCCCGTCACCTGCGGGGTGGCGACCAAGAACCTCGGCACGAACCGGCTGCTCGAGGCGTTCGTCGAGGACCTCCCGTCGCCCGCGATGCGCGGGGCGGCGCGGGCGCTCGACGGGGACGGGAACGAGATCGAGCTCGAGCCCGGCGAGGACGGCGATCCGATCGCCTACGTGTTCAAGACCACCGCCGACCCCTACACCGGCCGGATCAACATGCTGCGGGTCTACGCGGGGGTCTTGCGCTCCGACTCCCAGGCGGTGAACGTGACCCGCAAGGCCAAGGAGCGGATCGGCCAGCTCGCCGCGCCGCGCGGCAACGAGACCTCGCCGGTCGACGAGCTCGGGCCCGGCGACATCGGCGCGGTCGCGAAGCTTCGCGAGACGCGAGCCGGCGACGTGCTCGCGGCCAAGCACATGGCAATCGCGTTCCCACCGCTCGACCTTCCGGCGCCGGTGATGGCGTTCGCGTACGAGCCGAAGTCGAAGGGCGACGAGGAGAAGGCGGTCACCGCCGTGCGCCGGCTCGAGGAGGAGGACCCGACCCTCGACGTGCACCGCGACCCCGAGACGGGCGAGCAGATTATCGCCGGGCTCACGCAGATCCACGTCGAGGTGATCACCGAGCGGATGAAGCGCCGCTACGGCGCCGAGATCGAGCTCCATCCACCGCGGGTGCCCTACCTGGAGACGCTCCGCAAGCAGGCCAAGGCCCACGGGCGCTACAAGAAGCAGACGGGCGGCCGCGGCCAGTTCGGCGACTGCCACATCGAGGTCGAGCCGGGCGAGCCGGGCACCGGGTTCGAGTTCGTGAACGCGATCAAGGGCGGCGTGATCCCCTCCGGGTTCATCCCCGCCGTGGAGAAGGGGATCGCCGAGGCGATGCAGCAGGGCGTGCTCGCCGGCTATCCCGTCAAGGACGTGCGCGTGCGCCTCTACGACGGCCAGCACCACTCGGTCGACTCCTCCGAGATGGCGTTCAAGATCGCCGGGTCCATGGCCTTCAAGCAGGCCGCGGCGGAGGCCGACCCGTACCTGCTCGAGCCGATCGTCCAGATGACGATCGCCGTCCCCGAGGACTCGGTGGGGGACGTCGTCGGCGACCTCAACTCCCGCCGCGGAAGGCCGCTCGGGGTGGAGCCGAAGGGCTCGGTGACCGAGATCAAGGCCGAGGTCCCGATGGCCGAGGTGCTCGACTACGCGCCCGACCTGCGGGCGATCACGGGCGGGCGCGGCGACTACACAATGGAGTTCGAGCGCTACGAGGAGGTCCCGGGCCACATGGCCCAGAAGGTGATTGCGGACGCCCAGGCCGCCGACGAGGAGAAGGTCAAGGCGTAGAGGCCGCGCGGCAACCGTCCACCCGCGGGCGCTCCGCCCGCGTTGCTACGTTGGGGGACGTGCCGGAGCACTCCGATCAGTTCACGGCCTGCGACGTCTGCGGCCGGACGATCCTCAAGGGCGAGCAGGTGTACGAGTACCTCACGCCGCAGGGCGAAAAGCTCGGGGTCTGCGTGCTG
Source organism: Solirubrobacterales bacterium (assembly GCA_035313645.1). Classification (GTDB taxonomy): domain Bacteria; phylum Actinomycetota; class Thermoleophilia; order Solirubrobacterales; family 70-9; genus AC-56. The sequence continues at coordinate 20,839 of DATGAF010000072.1, read as the reverse complement.
TGCCGCTCTCGTGCGGAGACCTCCGGGTGGATCCCGGCGTCGCTCGCACACACGATCTCGCGGGAGGCGCCAACGCGCCACCGTCGCGGGCAGGCGCTGCGCGAGCGGCTCGGGCGCGCCGCCTCCCGGGCCCGGTCGACGGCGCGGGCGAGCCGGGGGACGCAGCAGACCGCGGCGGAGGAGCCGGGGCAGGCCGAGGTGCCCGTGCCCGGCAACGGCCACGGGGCGAGCGAGGGGCAGGCGAAGGAGGCCCGGCCCGAGCGCCCGAAGCGCGAGGCTCGCGCGCCCGCGAAGCGCCAGGCCGGATCCCAACAGGCGCGGGATGCCAAGGCTCGACGGCCCGGGGCGGGGGGGACGAGCCGGAAGCCGCGGCAGCCACGACGGCGACGCGGGCCGGAGGCGCTCATGCGCCGCGCAGTCCAGCGGTTCAACTCGAGCGACGAGCGGCGAAAGGTCGCCGGACTGATCCGTTCGCTGGGCGAGCCGCACGCCGCAGTCCGCGCCGACGCGCTCAGGCAGCTCGCCGTGGTGACGGTGGCGTGGGAGCTCTCCTGGTACCAGTGGGAGGTGGGCGCCGACGGCGAGGACGCCCCGGTGCGAGAGGTGGCCAAGGGCGACGAGGTATCCGAGCTCCCCGAGGACGAGCGTGCCTGGAACGCGGCGGTCACCGAGGATGGGAGCCTGCGGCTCCGCTCGGCCTCGACGCGGCGAAAGTCCCCCGCCCGGGAAGCTTGAGCGAGCGACTCGTCGTCCACGTCGACGGCGGGGCACGAGGCAACCCGGGACCGGCGGCGATCGCCGCGGTGGTCGCGGCGCCCGGCGGTGAGGTGGTCGAGGAGCGCTCGGAGGTGATCGGCGAGGCGACGAACAACGTCGCCGAGTACCGCGCCCTCCTCCTCGGAATCGAGCGCGCGCGCGAGCTCGGCGCGCGCGAGCTCGAGCTGGTGGGGGACTCGGAGCTGATCGTCCGCCAGGTGCGCGGCGAGTACCGCGTCAAGGACGCCGCGCTCCGCGAGCTTCACCAGCAGGTCAACCTCGCGCTCGCCGGCTTCCAGCGCTGGTCGATCCGGCACGTTCGCCGTGACGAGAACGCCGCCGCCGACGCGCTCGTCAACGCCGCCCTCGACGCGGCCAGTTGACTGTCATCGCCAGCGCTCGCCGAGGCGGCTCGCCGGTCCATGGCTAGAATTCCCACCCTCGTGCGGCTGTAGCTCAGTTGGCTAGAGCGTCTGCTTGCCATGCAGAAGGTCGTGGGTTCGAATCCCATCAGCCGCTTTTCGCGTAGCCTTTTCGGCGGCGCGGATTGGGTCAAGCGAGCCGGGAGAGCCGGCCGCCGCGACGGCAGCGGATTATGAGCAAGCGTTTCGTCCCTCGACTTCCAGTACTCCTCATCGCGGGCCTGATCGCGGCCTCGCCGGCGGCGATCGCCCTCGCCTCGCCCGGAGACCCGGCCCCGAGCGGACCGAGCAACGGCCCCGAGTCCCCGACCGGCACTCCGTCGGCCGGCACTTCGGCAGCGGGCACTCCCGCGGCCGCACCCGCCGCCCAGGGGCCGGGTGTGTCGGTGACCTCCGGGCCCACCGGCCCGACCTCGGATCCCCGGCCGACCTTCGGCTTTGCCTCACCCGACAGCTCGGCGGCCTTCAGGTGCTCGATCGACACCGGGACCCCCGACTTCGGGGCGTGCTCGGGCGCGAACAGCCACCGGCCGGCAAGCGACCTGGCCGACGGCTCCTACACCTTCCGCGTCGAGGCAACCCGCGCCTCGGGCGACTCGAGCACGGCGACCCGCGGCTTCTCGGTCGAAGTCCAGGCGCCGGTCGACGCCACGCCGCCCCAGCTGGCGGTGGCCGGCGATCTCGCCGATGCGGACGGCCAGCCGCTCCGCGCCGACTCGGCGAGCGCTCAGATCCAGGCCACCGACGACGCCGCCGGAGACTCCGGGATCGCCAGGATCGAGGTCGCGGTCGACGGCGCCGTCGACGTCACGAACGCGGTCGCCTGCAACCCGTCGTGTCCGCCGGACGCGGGCTCGACTTACACCTACGAGGCGAGCGACTGGGCACCCGGCGAACATTCGGTGACGGTGAGGGCGGTCGACGCCGCCGGCAACGCGAAGGAGGTCGTCCTCCATGTCGACTCGTCCGCGCCGCAGGCGGCATCCGGCGCAGGGACGGCCACGGCGGAGAGGGTGCCGGCCGCATCGAAGCGACGGGGTGCGCCCCAGCCGGTCCCCGCCTGGTACATGAACGCCACCAATCGCCACGACCTGCTGATCGCCGCCAGGGATGACGCCTGTGCCGTCGCCCGCGGTCAGCCGAACCACACCCGCCTGATGCTGCTCAACTTCGGCCAGGCCAGAAGGGGGAAGGACGGCTCCTTCGGGGCCAGGCTGACCCTGGCCGGCAAGTACTTCGACAACGGCGAGATCTTCGAGGCGCTGAAGGCGGCGGCGAACCGCTACCGGAGCACGAAGTGCCACTCCGTGGGGTCGGCGGTGATCGCCTACGGCAACACCAACAACATGCCGCACGAGATGGGCAACTCGGAGGCCCGCAGGGCCGGCCGCCTCCAGGCCGCGAAGGCGCACGACCTCTTCCGGTACGAGCGCCAGCAGCAGGCCGCCCGCTCGGGGGGCGGTTTTCAGTTCCTCGGGGCTGCGGTCGGCGGCGACATCGAGCCGGGTTGGAGCAAGCCTCGGATCAGCAAGGAGCTCGTCGACGGCGCCAACGGCGGGGCCGGCGGCACCTACTTCGACTTCGGGAACGTGGGGCCATGCAACCGGCCGATCCAAAACCACTGGAACCGCGGGGACCTCGGCGTCGTCTCGCGCAGCGAGTTCGCCCGGCCCCTTCCGGAGATCTACGCCACCTGCAACGCCGGGCAGTGGATTCACGTGCGAAACCACTGGCTGCGAACGCACTCTCGCGGGTATCGCTTCCACGGGATCACGTCCGAGCCGAGGATCGCGGGCGCGACCATGTCGCCGGGCGCGGGATGGAAGCGGCTCAACCGCAAGTCCAGCGGGCACGTCGGGCGGGAGCTCGTGAACATCCGCTACAGCCGGTGAGCACGCGACCTCGAGCGATCGCGAGGCCGCACCGCGCCGACGACGGTGGATAGATTCGCTCGGCGCCGCCGCCTGGTCGGCGCGGCGTGCGGGATCGCGGCGATCGTCTTCGCCATCTCGGTGTGGGGATGCGGCTCGGGCGCCAGCTCGGAGAGCACGACCACCCAGGCCCAGTCGACCACTACCCACGCCCGCCCCCCGCACCGGAAGCCTCAGGCGCCCGCGAACCCGACGGCCCCGCCGCAGGTGACGACGCCGAAGGGGGTCAAGCCTCCGAAGCACCTCCCGCCCCTGCGCGGTCACCGGCACACCGGCACGATCCCGGCGAGGATGCTCGGCCCCGACCCGCAGACCCCCTTCTCGACCAACGTCATCAGCCCGGTCCGAAACGGCTGGGTGGTGTCCGACCACCGACGGTTCACGGCCGTCTACGCCGGGGCCTCCGGCAGCGATCGATCGACCGGGGCGCTCGCCATCTTCCGCCAGAACTTCATCCAGGTCACCCAGAAGCTCAAGGTCGTCAAGGTGGCAGGGGCGGGCACCGTGAAGATCACCCGCGCGCCGCTGGGGAAGGGGGTGGAGACCTCGGCCCAGCGCCACGGCAACATCCGCTTCTCGGGCGGGCGCGGGATCACCGGCACCCTCCACCTGAAGACCGACAAGATCAGCCTCGGTTAGCGAGCCTGTCCGCGAGCGCTGCGGCTAGACGCCGCTCGCGGACAGGAAGCTCGCGACCTCGCGCGCGGCGCGCTCCGGCTGGTCGGCGTAGACGAAGTGGCCGGCGCCGTCCAGCACGAGCACCTCCGCGCCGGGGATCTCGCGCTCGAAGCGGTAGGCGCCGGCGACCGGCGCGAAGGCGTCGTCCCTGCCCCACAGAACGAGTGTCGGCAGCGCGAGTTCGGCGAGGCGGCCGTCGTAGGCGGCGAGCTTCTCGAAGTCGCCCGAGCGGTAGAGGTCGAGGACGCCGCGTCGCCCCTCCTCGGTCTCGAAGGCCTTCCAATACTCCACGGTGGCGCGCTCGTCGAACCCGGGGGAGAGCGTCGACAGAAGCCCACCGAACCCCTCCCGGGTAAGACCGCCGATCAGCCGCTCCCCCTCGCCTGGCGTCCGCATCGCCTCGGCCATCCCGTGCCACTTGCCGTCGGGGAAGAACCCCGTGTTCGAGACGACGAGCGCCACCGCCACCCCCGGGTGGTCACACGCCCACCGCAGCCCGATCAGCCCGCCCCAGTCGTGGACGACGAGCGCCACCCGGTCGACCCCCACCTCGGCGCGAAAGCGCTCGACCGCCTCGACCTGGCGCTCCCACGTCCCCGGGAGGTCGGGCGGGGAGTCGCCGAACCCCGGCAGGTCGGGCGCTACGGCGCGGCGCCCCGACTCCGCGAGCGCCTCGAGGACCCCCGGCCACATGTACGAGCTCTCCGGGAACCCGTGGAGGCAGAGCGCCGGCGCAAGGTCGGAATCGTTCTCCGGAACCGCCTCTCGGTAGGCGATCCCGTCGGCCCGCTTCAGCTCGATCTCCGCCACGGCGCGGACCCTATCGGCCGCTCGCCGACGCCCGGGAAGCCGGCCGGAGGATCGCTACGCTTGCCGCACCGGGCGCCTTGGCGGAGTGGTTACGCAGCGGCCTGCAAAGCCGTTTACACCGGTTCGATTCCGGTAGGCGCCTTCCCTGGGTTCGCGTGGACGCAGCCCTGGTCTCAGGCAGGCTCTTCGTCGTGAAACGAGGGAACGTAGGAGATGCCGACGATCAAGCCATCCTCCGTGAGAAGCCTGGTCACCGTCTGTCCCCACGGCTCCGTGCGGGCCGGGTGCAATAGCTCAAAGCCCGCGCGCTGAAGCTCGCCGCCTGCCGCTGCGACAGCTTCCGCCTCCTCCACCTCGAACTCGATTGATGCCTGGGGAACCACCCGGTCGGCGGGCCACTCCGGTTTGCCGAAGCACGCCTCTGCCGCCTGCGAGAGCGGCCACACACCGAAGTGCTTGCTGCCGGGGATGCTCCCGCTGGAGTAGTAGCCATCGCCCTCGCCCTCCAACGGGAGGCCGAGGGCATCGATGAAGAACTTTCGGCTCTGCGGCGGGTCGGCGGCGACGACCGCCACACTCGCGATGAGGCGAACGTCCATGTGGCACAGCCTACGGGCCGCAGACGAGCTGCGACGGCATCCTGATAAGCCGCCGCCCGGCCACGGACCCATTCGCTCCGTACCCTTGACGGAGCGTCAGACCAGCCGCTGGCGAGCTCGCCTCGACTCAACGCCGACGCCCACCACAAGGAGGCACCAATGGCAGCTTCGAGCCCTCTGATCACCGGCACCGACTTCATCACGGTCTCGACGAGCGACCTGGATTCCGCGATCGACTTCTACGGCGGGGTGCTGGGCCTTCGGGAATCGAAGCGGTGGGGGAAGCTGCCCGCGATCGAGTTCGAGACCGGCAACCTGACGCTCGCGCTGATGCAGTCGGAGGCCTTCGGCATCGAGTTTCGGGCGAACAACCATCCGATCGAGCTGAGGGTCGACGACTTCGACGCGGCGCGCAGCGAGCTCGAGTCGCGCGGCGTCGAGTTCAGGGGGGAGACCCTCGACTCGGGCGTCTGCTGTCAGGCGTTCTTCGAGGATCCCGACGGCAACGCGCTGGCGATCCACCACCGCTACGCGCCGGGCGTACCTCCGCAAGTGGCCCCCGAATCCGACTGATCGGCACCCGCGCCGGGCTCGGTCGCGATCGCGTCGCGACTTTGCCTACTCGACCCGGTCCGTCACCGGGTCCGGGCGCTCGCCGAGGTACTCGACCCAGCGGGTCTTGACGCATGGATAGTGCTTGGAGGCCTCGACCAGGTCCATGAAGCCGACGATGTTGTGCTCGAAGCGCTCCTGAAGCTGCGCGTTGGCGATCCGTCCGTCCTGATCGAGCGCTTGGTGAGCCTGGGCGAGGGAGAACATGTCCGGATAGACGCGGGCACCCAGGTGCTCGAAGGGAACCCGCAGGGCCCATAGCCCCCGATTGCCGCCAGACATCGAGGGCGACGCCGAAATCAGAAGCCCGTGCTTCTCGTTGAACGGCTGCGGGCTGAACCGCGATACCCAGTCGATCGAGTTCTTCAGCTCACCGGGCATCGAGGCGTTGTACTCGGGCGAGCTGATCACGAACGCGTCGTTGGTCTGCACGCACTCCCGAAATCTGTCGGCGCCGGGCGGAAAGCCGTCCTCGCCCTGCACGTCGGCGTTGTAGGAGGGGGCCTCGAAGTCTGACATCGGCCGGAAGTCGACCACGCCGCCATTGGCCTCGACCACGCTCGCGGCGAGGCGAGCGAGTCGGCCGTTGAGCGAGTCGGCTCGCAGGGAGGCGGAGAAGACCAGGAAGCGAACCGGCTCACGGTCTTGCGGGGGGCGGGAATCGGGGCCAGTCACGCGATCGAACCTCCTCGTCGGGATCAACGCCGTCGCCGACAGCGTCTCATGCGTGAGTCGCGCCGAGCTCGTTTCGAAGCGGCGACGTCGAGGACCGTGGCTAGCGCGTCCGGCCGTGGGTGCGACCGTGGCTAGCGCGTCCGGCCGTGGGTGCGCTCGTAGCGCTCCTGCTCCCCGGGGGTGCGCTCGGCCCACGGGATCGTCTCGAGGCGCTCGGCCGGGATCGGCTCGCCGCTCTCGACCGAGAAGCCGTACGTGCCGTCCTCGAGGCGCTTCTCGGCGCGCTCGATCGCCTCAAGCTCAGATCGAAGCTGTGCGGCGAGCGCCTCGTCCACCTCTTCCTCCTCGATCCGCTCGCCCTCGTCGGCCGCGCCCGTTTCGGTGTCGACCTCCTCGAGCTCGCTCCCTCGCACCCGCGCCGAATCGGCCAGGGAGGCCTCGATCCGCTCGCGCTCGCGCCGCAGGAGCTCGCGCGCACGCGCCTCGTCGATGGGGGGCTGTCGCTCACTCATCCACACATCTCCAGGGAACTTACCGACGCGGCAGCCCGATGAGCCAGCTGCGGATCGCGGCGCCCGCCGTCATGCCGCCCGGAGGCCAGGCCCCGATCTCGAATCCGCCCGGCGTCGTCGAGTTTCCCCAGGTCCCGAAGTGGGCGGTGGCGATCGGCTGGCCGATCGAGACACTCGCCCCGTCGGCGACGGTGGGGACGCAGTGGCCGTAGTAGAAGTCGCCGAAGGAGGTGTGGATGATCGGGTAGGAAGCCCCGAACCCCGCCGGGTCGTGCCCGATCGTCACCGTCCCGGTGCCCATCGCGAGAAGCGGCGACCCGGGCGCCGTGGTCCCGTCGACGCCCTGGTCGGTGCGTCCCCACGTAAGCGGCGAGGACGCCGGGAACGGGGAGATCGCCTGCCCCGCGGGAACCGGGCCGAGCTGCGATGCGGCCGGGGGAGTTGCGGCCGCGGTCGCGGCCGATGTGGCGGCCTGCTGCGCCTGGATCTGCGCCTGGATCCGCGACTGGATGTCGCTGATCTCGCTCTGAAGCCGCTCCCCGTTCGATCTCAGATGCGAGAGGACCGCCTGCTTTCGGCTCTGGGCGGCGCTCAGCGCGCGCTGCCGCGCCCGGAGCTCGGTTCTGGTCTGCGCCAGCTGATCGCGCTCGGCGGCCAGACGCTCGGTCGCCGCGTGGATCCTGTTCACCGTGTCGCGGGTTTCGTTTCTGAGCCTTCGGACCCTGGTCACGATCGCCGTGTCCTGCTCCTGGATCGAGCGGAGGTACTCGTAGCGGGAGCTCAGCTGGTCGAAGCCGTGGGCCTGGAGGATCACCGTGAGCGCGTCGGGCTGATCGGACTCGTACTCGGCGACCAGCCGCTGCCTCAGCACCCCTAGGGCCGCGCGGAGGCGGGCGCGAAGTCGCTCGAGCCTGGCCCTCGCCCGCTCGAGCTCGGCCTCCTTCACGTCGAGCTGGCGCTGGACCGCCGCCTGGCGAGCACGCAGCGTCGCGACCTGCGCCGAGAGCCGGTCAATCTCGCCCGAGTAGCGCTCGACCGTGGCCGACAGCGCGGCCTGGCGAGAGCGGTCCTGCGAGAGCTGGCTGCGCTTCGCCGAGAGCTGCGACCGAAGGTCCTGCGCCGGCGCGAGCCCCGGGGCGCAGACCATGAGTGCGGCGGCGATCGATGCTGTAAGCGCGAGCGCGGCTTTGCGGCGCTGCGGTCCCGGGGCACCTGCTGCGGTCGGCTCGAGCGAAGTCGTGGGGGCGCGAGGCTAATGGCGCCACCCCTTCGCGCAAGCAGCTGCTCACATCGCTGCAAGCTCGATTGCAGGGAAAACGCAGTCTTTGCCCCTTGCCGGGGCCCCTTGCGGGCGTGCTGGGGGCGGGCTCAGGACGCGACCGTCAGGACCAGCTTCCCGCGCACGTGTCCACCCTCGCTGAGCTCGTGCGCGCGCCTCACCTCGGCGAGCGGCAGCGCCTCAGCGATCTCCACCCTCACGTCGCCGCCCGCGACCAGCTCGGCGATCCGCGCCAGCTGCTCCGCTGTCGGGCTCGCCACCAGGAGCTCGGCCTTCACGCCGCGCTCGCGCGCGGCCTCCTCGGGCGGCGCGCCGGCGATCGTGACGAGCGTGGCGCCCTCCCGGACCGCGGGGAGGAGCGAGGCGGTCACCTCACCTCCAACCGTGTCGAACGCGACGTCGGCGCCGCCCACAGCCTCGCCGACCTCCTCGTGGGTGTAGTCGACGTACTCGTCGGCGCCGAGGCCGAGGACGAAGTCGCGATTTCGCGCGGAGCCGGTGCCGATCGCCCGCGCGCCGGCGACCTTGGCGAACTGGACGGCGAAGTGACCGACGCCGCCGGCGGCGCCCGCAACGAGCGCCGTCTGACCGCCTTCGAGCGCGCCCCGGTCGAACAGGGCCTGCCACGCGGTGACCCCTGCCACCGGGATCGCCGCCGCCTGCTCGTGGCTCACGCCGTCGGGCTTCCTCGCGATCGCGGCGGCGGAGGCGGTCGAATACTCGGCGTACGCGCCGCTCGCCGAGATCCCGAACACCTCATCGCCCTCGGCGAAGCCGTCGGCGCGCGAGGCCTCGACCGTGCCCGATACGTCGATACCGAGCACTGCGGGGAGGGACGTCTCGGCGAGCCCACGCCGGTACTTCCAGTCGACCGGGTTGACCGACGCCGCGTGGACCCTGAGCAGGACCTCGCCGTCGCCGGGTTCGGGGCGGTCGACCTCCTCCTCGCGAAGGACTTCGGGGTCGCCGGTCTCGTGCATCACGACAGCTTTCATAGGTCTCCTTCCCGGGCGGGCTCCTTCGAGATCGTGGTGGCGGCCGTATGCTCGCGCCGTGCCTGCCGGCAATCTAGCCGAGCTCCCCGGTTGGGCCATCGAGCTGCTTCGCGACGGGCGGGTGGGACACCTCGGCTTCCTGGACGGCCGCGATCGACCCCGGGTCCTGCCCGTCACCTTCGCGCTCGCGGGCGATCGGCTCTACAGCGCGATCGACGAGAAGCCCAAGCGGGTCGCGGGGCGAGAGCTCGCGCGCATTCGCTATCTCCGGCGCCGCCCGGACGCCGCTATGACGGTCGACCGCTACGACGACGACTGGAGCCACCTCGCGTGGGTCCAGGTCCTCGGCACGGTGAACGTGCTCGACGATCCCGCCGCGCGCCCCGAGGCGCTCGGCGCCCTGTGCGCAAAGTACGAGTCGTACCGCCGCCGCCCCCCCGACGGGCCGCTGCTCGAGCTCACTCCCGAGCGGGCCCTGCACTGGCGCGCCGCCGCCGGCGGCTGACGAGCGCCGCGGTCAGGCCGCCGTGACGCGATCGCCGCGACGGCCCGCCGGACAGCCTCAGTCGCGCTCGACGAGCAGGAAATGGTTGCCGTCCGGGTCGCGGAAGAAGAACATCGGCGGCACCGGATCTCCCATCCGCATCACCGCCTCGTCGGCGTCGACCCCGCGCGCCCGCCCATCAACACCGGGACCGGCCTGACAAGCTAGATGGGAGTTGGCTACCGGGAGCGAACCACTGAGCGGTGCCGAGCCAGCCCTGGTCGAGGCGACGCCGCAAGCCGCCGAGCCGCTGGGCTTCGACAGCAGGCCGGGTCGCTGGGTACTCGCCGTAGCCGTCCTGGGGTCGGGCATGGTGTTCCTCGACGGCACCGTCGTCAACGTCGCGCTGCCGGACATCGGCAGGGATCTCGGCGCGTCCACCAGTGACCTGCAGTGGGTCCTGAACGGATACCTCCTGACGCTCGCCTCGCTGATTCTGCTCGGGGGGTCGCTCGGCGACCGCTACGGGCGGCGGCGCATCTTCGTGCTCGGAGCCGGCGTGTTCACGGCCGCGTCGCTCCTGTGCGCGATCGCGCCGAGCGCCGCGCTCCTGAGCGTCGCCAGGCTCCTGCAGGGCGTGGGCGGAGCCCTCCTCACTCCCGGCAGCCTGGCGATGATCGAGGCGAGCTTTCGCCCCGCCGACCGCGCGCGCGCGATCGGCGCCTGGTCCGGGCTGGGCGGCGTGGCGGCGGCGCTCGGGCCGCTTGTGGGGGGCTATCTGGTCGGCGCGGTCTCGTGGCGGGCGGTCTTCGTGATCAACCTGCCGCTCGGCATCTTCGTCGTGGCGATGGCCCGCCGCCACGTCCCCGAGACCCGCGACCCGACGGCCAGCGGACGTCTCGATCTCCCGGGCGCCGTCCTGGCGGCACTCGGCCTCGCGGGGACCACCTACGCGCTGATCGAGGCTCCCGGGGGCATGTCTCCGCTGATCGTGCTGACCGGCGTCGGGGGGGTCGTGGCGCTGGTCGCCTTCCTGCTCGCCGAGCGGCGGAGCCCGAATCCGATGATGCCGCTGGAGACCTTCTCCTCGCGCCAGTTCAGCGCCGCCAACCTGGTGACCTTCGTCGTCTACGCGGCCCTGGGCGGGTTCTTCTTCCTGTTCGTATCGTTCCTGCAGATCTCGCTCGGCTACTCACCGATCGAGGCCGGCGTGGCGTCGCTGCCGGTGACCGCGTTGATGCTCCTGCTCTCGGCCCGCTCCGGGGCGCTCGCCCAGCGCATCGGGGCCCGGATTCCGCTCAGCGCCGGGCCGCTTGTGATCGCCGCTGGGCTGCTGCTGATGACGCGGATCGACCCGGGCGACAGCTACGTCTCGAGCATCCTGCCCGCGATGATCGTCTTCGGGCTGGGACTCACCCTGGTGGTCGCGCCGGTCACCGCGACTGTGCTCGCCGCCGCGGACGCACGCCACTCCGGAATCGCCTCGGGGATCAACAACGCCGTCTCCCGGGTGGCAGGCCTGCTCGCCGTCGCCGTCCTGCCGCTGATCGCCGGCCTCACCGGCGGCAGCTTCTACGACCCCGGGACGATGGCCGACGGCTTCCGGGTTGCCATGATCGCCTGCGCGGCCCTGGCCGGCCTCGGCGGGATCCTGGCCTGGCTCACGATCAGCTCCGACGTGCTCGAGGCCGAGCCCGAGCCCGAGGGCGACACGCCGGCCCGGATCGCGACCGACTACTCGTGCGGCGTCGCCGGCACGTCGCTTCGACCCGCACGCGAGGCCGCTTGCCGCCCCGTCGCGGCCGAGCCGATCTCGACGAGCTGAGCCGATCTCGACGAGCTCGTCGTCGAGCTTGAAGCGCGCGCCGCCCCGCCTAACATGATCCGGCGGTGCTGCTGGTCCTCGCGGTCGTCGCCTTGATCGTGCTCCCGTCCCCGTGGGGGCTCGTTGCGGTCGCCGCGGCGCTGGCCTTCGAGGTCGCGGAGCTCGCGCTTTGGAGGAGGTTCCTGCGCCGCTACCGGCTGCGGACCGGGCCCGAGACCATGGTCGGCGAGCTGGCGATGGTGGTGAGCGCCTGCGAGCCAGACGGGCGCGTTCGAGTTCGGGGCGAGCTCTGGAAGGCGCGCTCCAGCGGGCCGGCTGCGGTGGGGGAGGCGGTCAGAATCGCCGCGATCGACGGTCTGACACTCGAGGTGGAGCCGGAGCACTAGGAGGCGGGAACGGAAAAGGGCCCCGGGGGAGGGGCCCTTGGTTTCCGAAGGACGTGCCGCCAGCGATGCGGCCGCTGGCCCGTCGGTCCTTAAGCTTCACCGTTCCTATCGGCACGGCTTGCAATAACTTAACACCCGAATTCCCCGGAGGTTGCGGTCAAAAGCGCTCCTTCGCGGGCTTTTTGGGCCGCACCGTCGAACTTTCTACGGATCGTCCAACGCACCTCCGGAGCGGTCGCCGACACGGACAATATGAGCGATCGCTCGCACTTCGGGACGCTCCGGAGCGCGGCCCGGCCGTGCCGGCCTCGAGCCGGCGGGACTCGAGTCGAGGCGATCGGGGCGTCCGGACGCGCGGATCGTGGGGATGAATAGGATGCGCCGATGCGCTACCTGATCACCGGCGGCTCGGGCTACATCGGCTCGCGCTTGATCGAGATCCTCGGGCAGCGTGACGAGGCGGAGGCGATCGTCAACGTCGACGTCCGACCGCCCGGCAGGCCGCATCCCAAGGCCAGCTTCGTGCGCGGGGACGTTCGCGATTCGACCTCGATCCGCGAGCTCCTCGAGCGACACGAGCCCGAAGTGCTCGTCCACCTCGCGTTCATCCTCAACCCCATCCGCGACGAGGCGAGCATGTACGACGTCGACGTCAACGGCACCGAGGCGGTGCTGCGGGCCGCCGCCGATGCCGGCACCGCGCAGGTGCTGGTCACCTCCTCGGCGACCGCGTACGGGGCCTTCCCGGACAACCCGAAGCCGATCGCCGAGGACTGGCCGGTCCGCGGGCAACCCGACTTCTCCTACGCCCGCCACAAGGCCGACGCCGACCGTCTCTGCCAGCTCTGGGCGCTTCAGAACCCCGACCGGGTGATGACGATCGTCCGCCCCTCGATCGTCTTGGGCCCGAACGTCGATAACTACATCTCACGCGGCTGGCAGAACTCGTCCTTCATGCCGATCCTCGACGGCGTCGACGAGGAGTTCCAGCTCGTCCACGAGGACGACGTGGTCAGCGCGATCGTCGGCCTCCTCGACGCGAAGGCCGGCGGAGCGTTCAACGTCGCCGCCGACGGCACGCTGCGCTGGGGCGAGTCGGCGGAGATGATCGGGTTGAAGACGAGGCGGATGTCGCTGCGGACGACGCGCCGCATCTACGCCGTCGCCTGGGCCCTCCACGCGCCGCGGATCGAGTCGCCGCCCGGCAACCTCGCCTTCATCCGCTATCCGTGGGTCGTCTCGAACGAGAAGCTGAAGGCGGAGATCGGCTGGGAGCCCTCGGCCGACACCCGCCAGATCTTCGTCGAGACCGCGTACGCCAAGGGGCTCGTGGCGACACCCCCAGCCCCGACTCCGGCGCCCCCCGCGGTCGCCTGAGCGCCCACCCACCGGCGCTAAACTCGCGCCTCCCGGGCGCTTAGCTCAGTTGGGAGAGCGCCAGCTCGACAAGCTGGAGGTCACTGGTTCGAGCCCAGTAGCGCCCACTTCATGGCGCGCCCCTGGGCTCTCACACCGCTCGCGCTTCGCGCTCGCTGAAGCCCAGTAGCGCCACTTCGGGGGACCAATCGCAGGCTTGACACGCCACCCGGGCGATGATTGACTCGCCCGCGCGGGGACTGGCCCGCGAGCCAGGCCTCGTCAATCAACAGGGGCGCTGACCCGGGCACGGACGTGGAAAGGCCGAGCCAGTCGACGACGGACCGGGAGCCCAGAACCTCGACTCGGGAGGAGCTAGGAGGACACTTGGGCCCGCAGCGGTTTGAAGCCACAGAGAGGATCGTCACCGGGGTTCGGGTCGTCGAGATCCGCGGGGAGCTGGACATGGCGTCGAGCCCTGAGGTGCGCGACCTCCTCGACGTGGCGGCCGCGGACGCCGAGCGGCCGCTGGTCGTCGACCTGAGCGGCTGCGAGTTCATCGACTCCACCGGGCTCGCCACCCTCCTTCACGGAGCCAAGCCGGCGCAGAACGGGGAGTCGAACGTCGCGCTCGTCAGCCCCGGCGGCGAGGTCAGGAGGCTCCTCGAGCTGACCGCGATCGACCGCACGATCCCGGTCTTCGACACGGTCGAGAAGGCCGTCAACCGGGTGCTTACGACGGACGCCTGACCGGATCGCGTCCGCTACTGTTCGCGGACTGGCCGCCGGGGCATCGCCTAGCCGCGGCGGCCTCAGCCCACTGACGCCGACAAAGCCGCTAGAGGGGCCGGGAAGGAACTCATAGGCGGTTCGTCGCTGGAGTTATCCAAGGACGTCGAGAGGATGGTCGACGCTGCCCAGTGCCGAGAACACCCCCGGTCCGCCGGTTCGCCCGCCCGGCGACGAGGACGAGCTCCTGCGTCGTTACGCCAGGACCCGCGACCCTCGCCTGAAGGACGAGCTGACGCGGCGCTTCCTGCCCCTGGCGCGCTCGCTCGCCCTCCGCTACCGGGGTGCCTCCGAGCAGCTCGAGGACCTGATCCAGGTGGCCTCCCTGGGCCTAGTCAAGGCGCTCGACGGCTACGACCCCGAACGCGGGCGCTCGTTCATCGCCTACGCGGCGCCGACGATCCTCGGGGAGCTTCGCCGCCACTTCCGCGACCGGGTGTGGGAGGTCCGCCTCCCGCGCGGGCTCCAGGAGCGAACGATGGCGGTCGCGGACGCGAGCGCGAAGCTCGCCGACGAGCTCGGGCGCTCCCCAACCGTGCCGCAGATCGCCGAGCGGCTCGAGCTGAGCGAGGAGGACGTCGCCGAGGCCCTCCAGGCCGACGAGGCACGCCGCACCCTGTCGCTCGACGTGCCTCGAAACCGCGAGGACCGGGAGTCGGTGCCGATGGTCGAGACGGTCGGCAAGTCCGAGGCCGGCTTCGACGCGGTCGAGGCTCAGCTCGCCGCCGAGGACGCCCCGCTCGACGAACGCGAGCGAACCGTGCTTCGGCTGCGCTTCGAGGAGGACCTGAACCAATACGAGATCGGGCGCCGCCTCGGAGTTTCCCAGATGCAGGTCTCGCGGATCATGCGGCGCGCGCTTCGCAAGCTGCTGGCGGCCGTGCAGGGCGGAGATGAGCCCCCCGAGCCCGAGATCGTCCGGCGACCCCGCCGCAGTTGATCGGCGACGGCGCTATCTTGCCGCTGCGAATCGCCGATGTCTACGCTCGACGTAACCACTGAACGGGTCGCGGATCAGACGCGGGTCGTCCTCGTGGGCGAGCTCGACATCGCGAACGCGCCGCTCCTGGAGAGCGAGCTCGAGCGCGTCGAGGCGGATTCGCCCGGCACCGTCGTCCTCGACCTGAGCGGGGTGGAGTTCATCGACTCCACCGGCCTGCGCTCCGTGATCGCCGCGAACGAGCGGGCGCAGGCGGCCGGCGGGCGGCTCGTCGTCGTTCGCGGGTCGGCGGCCGTGGAGCGGCTCTTCTCGGTCATGCAGGTCGACCAGCGCCTCGAGATCGTCGACGACCCAGACGCCATCGCGTCCTGAGCGTTCCCGCGGCGCTCAGGCTGGGTTGACGAGGGTCAGCCTGAGAAGCTCGCCGTCGCCCGAGCTCTCAACCTCGCGCTCCTGGGTCAGGCGCTCCAGCAGCGGCGGGAGGTTGCCGAGGGCCGAGGCCTCGAGGACGCTCTCGGCGCCACCCTCGGCGAGCGGCCCCACCCGAACCACGAGCCGATCCAGCGGCATGTCGACGCCGAGCTGGATCTGCTCGCCGACGATCACCCGCGGAACGTGGGCAGCGAGCGAGTCGGTGACCAGCTGGGCCTCGGAGATGCCGTCGAGGGTGAAGCCGGCCCGCGAGGCCAGCATCGCGATCACGCGCCCGAGCACCGGCGCGGCCAGGGCCCCGGTCGAGACGGCAACCCGCAGCTCGCCCGGCGGAGCCGGGATGTCGTCCTCGGCGCTAGCCGGCTGGCGAGACCATTCGTCGATCGACCCGTCGAGGGCGAAGGCCATGCGCACCTTGGTGCCCTCGCCGATCCCGCCGAGGAACTCGACCCGGTCCGAGAGCGTCTGGATCAGCGACAGCCCGAGGCCCTGCAGCCCCCCGCTCGGCTCCGGTCGATGCGGCCGAATGCCCACTCCCTCGTCCCGGACGATCAACTCGAGCTCGGTCTCGCTGATGCAGAGGTAGACCTCCATCGGGCCCTCGTCCCCCCCGTAGGCATGGACCACCACGTTGTTGCACGCCTCGCTGACCGCCGCGTTGATGTCGAGCAGGCGGGATCCCTCCAGACCGAGGACCTCGGCCGCCCCCGAGAGAGCCTGCCGGACGATCGCCACGTTCTCCGCACGACTCGGCATCACGAGTCGGAACTCGGGCTCGGTGGTAATCGTGATTTTGGAGTTCATGCCTGTCAGCGTCGAAGTTGGCATGCCTCATCCATGGATCGCCCTCCGTCCTAAGGACGAAATACCCCCGAGGCGGCGCGCGAAACCATGGCTCACGTCCCGCCGACCGCCGCCGGCTCCCGGGCGAGGGAGTCGACGGACACGCCCGCGAAGGCCACGGCGATCGTGACGACCGCGACCAGGACCGTCGCCGCCGCGGGGTCCGGGGCCGGGGGCGCGACGTGGCGGCCGGTCTATTCGCGCACAGGAGGCCTCTAGTCGGATGTCTATGCTCGCCGGCCGATGCCCGGGACCTACGCGTCCTCGCTCCTGATTGTCGCGGCCTCCGCGCTGGTGGGCCAGGCCGTGTTCGCCGCCTGCGGGCGTCGCGAGTGGTCGTTCCTGGCGCCCGCCGTCGGCCTCGCCGCTCTCACCGGCATCGCGTGGGGGACCGTGCGCCTCCCGGGGGAGGGCACGGCGGCCGCCATCGCGGTCGGCATCGTGGCGCTCGTCTCAGCGCTCGTCCTGGTCCGCACGCGGGGCGCGGTGGCGGATCGCGAGCAGCTCGCCATCGGGATCGCGGTCGCCGTGCTCGGGTTCGGCGCGGCGTCGTTGCCGTTCGCGGTCGAGGGCCGGTTCGGGATCCTCGGCACCGGACTGAACCCCGACATGTCCCAGCATCTGTTCGCCGCCAGCCAGCTCGCGCACGGGGAGGGGGGACGGCTCCTCGCGCAGGGCTATCCGCTGGGTCCGCACGCGGTGGTCGCGGCGGTATCGGCAGTGTGTGGGGCGAGCCTCGTCCACGCCTTCGACGGGCTCCAGCTCGCGATCGCCGTCTGCGCGGCGCTCGCCCCGCTCGGCCTCCTGCGGGGGCTCGCGCCCGCCCAGCGCGTCGGGGCCGCGCTCCTCGTCGGCCTTCCGTACCTGGCGGCCTCGTACCTGATCCAGGGGGCGTTCAAGGAGACGATGCAGGCCCTGTTCGTGCTCGCGTTCGCGATCGCCCTCCAGGAGCTGGCGAACGGCCGGCTGCTCGGCGGTTGGCCCGTCATCTCGACGAGGCGCGCCCTCGCGGGAGTGCCGCTCGCAACGCTCGCGGTCGGCAGCGTGTACTGCTACAGCTTTCCGGGGCTGCTGTGGCTGGCGGGCGCCACGGCCGCTTGGGCGGCGATCGAGCTCGCGATCGCCGCGCGGCGCTTCTCGTTCGCGGCCGCGATCGATCTCGCGTCCGCCGCCGCGCCCGCGACCGTCCTGGCCGCGGCGGTGCTCGCCGCCTGCGCGGCCCCGGAGATCGGTCGGATGGTCGACTTCGCCGGCTTTCAGACCTTCGATCCCAGGGGCCCCGGGCTAGGCAACCTCTTCAACCCGATCTCGCCGCTCGAGGCGCTCGGGATCTGGCCGTCGGGCGACTTCCGCCTCGACCCCGGCGACGGCGCGATGCCGGTGCTCGGCTTCTACCTCGGCGAGCTGCTCGGGCTCGTCGCGCTCCTCTACGGGCTCGTGTGGTGGCTGCGACGCGCGCAGCGCGCCGTACCCGGCGCCCTGGCGGTCGCCGCGGCCTTGTACGCCTATGCGCACTTCGCCGGCACGCCCTACCAGGCGGCCAAGTCGATCGTGATCGCGGCGCCGCTGGCGATTCTGGTCATCGTGCGGGCGCTCCTGAGCGGGGAGCCGGTGATCGAACTGGGCGGCCTGCGTTCGGTGTTCGCGAGGCGACGCGGTGGCGCGGACGGCGTCGTGGCCCACCGCGAGCCGCTGCTGCGGAGGGGATTGGCGCTCGCCTTCGTGGCGCTCGCGGCCGGCTGCAGCGCCGTGGCGCTCGCCAACGGCCCGGTCGGCCCGTCCACCTACTCCCCGAAGTTGACCGAGCTCCGGCCCGAGCTCGGGAAGCGCTCGACCCTCGTCCTGGCGTCGAAGCGCGTGCTGGACGACGAGCACGGGCGCGACTACCTCGTCTGGGAGCTTCGCGGCGGACGCGTGTGCGTGGCCCAGGCCGGGTCGCCATCGTCGAAGCCGCCGCCGCCGGGGATCTCCCACGTGATCACGCAGGCCGCGGGTGCCCGGGCGCCGTATGCCGCGCTTCGACCCGCCCACCGGTCCGGGCCGTACACCGTCTGGGCGCGGCGGCCCGCGCCGCGCGGGTCAGGGCCGTGCCCCCTGATCTCGGTCGGCGGCAGGGCCAACCCCGCGTCCGGCTAGGTGGGTGATGCGCCGAATCACTCATCTAGCATGGCCCGCATGAGTGCGGTGCGCGTCGAGCTCCCCGACGGCTCGCAGCTCGAGCTGCCCGAGGGCGCCAGCGGAGCCGACGCCGCCGGGGCGATCGGCCCCCGGCTGGCGAAGGACGCGCTCGCGGTCAAGGTGAACGGCGAGGTCCGCGACCTCGGCGCGGCGCTCGGCGACGGCGAGCGGATCGAGATCGTGACGCCGGGCCGTCCCGAGGCGCTCGAGCTCCTGCGGCACGACGCGGCCCACGTGCTCGCGACCGCCGTCATCGACCTGTGGCCCGGGACCAGGGTCTCGATCGGCCCGCCGATCGACGCGGGGTTCTACTACGACTTCGAGTTCCCGGACGGCTTTCGGCCGTCGGAGACCGACCTGGCCCGGATCGAGGAGCGGATGGGCGCCCACATCGATGCCGACGAGCGCTTCGAGCGATCCGATGTCCCGCCGGCCGAGGCGATTGAGCGCTTTCGGGCCGAGGATCAGCCGTACAAGGTCGAGCTGATCGAGGACCTGATCCGCGACGAGGGCGTCGAGACCGTGTCGCTTTACCGCAACGGGCCCTTCGTCGACCTCTGCCGAGGCCCTCATGGTCCCTCGACGGGGAGAATCGCCGCGTTCAAGCTGAGCTCCGTCGCCGGCGCCTACTGGCGCGGCGACGAGAGCCGCCAGATGCTGACCCGGATCTACGGGACCGCCTTCTTCTCCAACCAGGAGCTGGAGCGCCATCTCGAGCGGCTCGAGCAGGCCCGCGCCCGCGACCACCGGCGTCTCGGCCCCCAGCTCGGGCTGTTCACGCTCCGGCCCGAGGCGCCCGGAATGCCCTTCTGGCTGCCGCAGGGGACGGTGCTCCTGCGCCTCGTCGAGCGGGAGGTGCGGAGCCAGCTCGAGGCCGGGGGGTACGTGGAGATCAAGACCCCTCACGTGCTCGACGAGGAGCTCTGGCACCGCTCGGGGCATTGGGAGAACTACCGCGAGAACATGTTCTTCACGCAGGTCGAGGACCGCCGCTTCGCGCTGAAGCCGATGAACTGCCCCGGGGCGTGCCTCGTCTACGCCTCGGAGCGGCGCTCCTACCGCGACCTCCCGCTGCGCCTCGCCGAGTTCGGGCTCGTGTCCCGAAACGAGCGCGAGGGAGTGCTCCACGGGCTGCTCCGGGTGCGCGCCTTCACCCAGGACGACGCGCACGTCTACTGCACTCTCGAGCAGGTCACCGACGAGGTCGACTCGATCTGCCGCGCGATCGACCAGCTGTACGAGCGCTTCGGGTTCGACCAGGTCCGGGTCGAGCTCTCCACCCGGCCCGACAAGTACATCGGCACCGAGGAGCAGTGGGAGCGGGCCGAGGGAGCCCTCGAAGAGGCGCTCGAGCGGCAGGGGCGTGAATACGAGGTGAGCCCGGGGGAGGGCACCTTCTACGGCCCGAAGATCGACTTTCACATCACCGACGCGCTGGGCCGGTCGTGGCAGTGCGGCACCTGCCAGCTCGACTTCCAGATGCCCGAGCGTTTCGAGCTCTCCTACCAGGGCGAGGACAACGCCGAGCACCGCCCGGTGATGATCCACCGCGCGCTGCTCGGCTCGATGGAGCGGTTCGTGGGGATCCTCATCGAGCATCACGCGGGGCGGTTTCCGGTCTGGCTCGCGCCCGTCCAGGCCACGGTCCTGCCGGTCGCCGATCGGCACAACGACTACGCGGACGAGGTGGCCGCGGAGCTCGCCGCCGCCGGCATCCGCCGCCAGGCCGACCGGCGCTCCGAGTCGGTCGGCAAGAAGGTCCACGACGCCGAGGTGTCCAAGTACCCCTACATGCTCGTCGTGGGCGACCGCGAGCACGAGGAGCGGACCGTCGCGGTGCGCTCGCACGGGGAGGGCGAGCTCGGCCAGCTTTCGGTGAAGGAGTTCATCGCCCGCCTCGGACGCGAGGCGTCCGAGAGTTAGGCGTCTATACTGGCGCGCGATGAAGGGCACCCACACCACGCGCCGCCGCTGAGCGTCCGTGCCCCTGCTCCCTGTCCCGTCTCGTCTCGATCCCGTCCGAGCCTCGCTAGCTTGACGAGCCCCTTCCAGTTCATCTAGTGGCGAACCCGCGCTTCGACCGGTCGCCTCCAGAGCGTGACCCGACGCGGATCAACGAGCGGATCCGCGTCTCCGAGGTCAGGCTGATCGACGAGGACGGCAAGCAGGTGGGCATCGTGCCCACCGAGCAGGCGCTGGCGCGCGCGCAGGAGCGCGACCTCGACCTGGTGGAGGTCGCGCCCGACGCCCGCCCGCCCGTCGCCCGGCTGCTTGATTACTCGAAGTACCGCTACGAGCAGGAGCAGAAGGCCAAGGCCGCCCGCAAGCACCAGCAGC
>DATGAF010000071.1:0-18531 GCA_035313645.1 Solirubrobacterales bacterium | reverse complement strand
TTGCTTCCCGAGCTCTCGCGGACGACGCTACGGGCCGTGCTGGCGACCTCGAAGCCGAAGGAGAGGTTCTTTGACGAGGAGATATCCAGCAGTCGGTTGTGTCGGACCCTGCCGGGGGTGGTGGTGCCGAGCAAGACCCCGACTCCGAACTCCCGCACCCGGCCGTGCATCACGGTAACGCCGTCGTGCCCGTCATTCACCACGCCGCTGTCGCAGATCGCGGCGTTGGGGTCGCATCCGGCGAATTCGGTGCCGTCACCGTCGACCAAGTGGCTGTTCAGGTCGAGGGTGACGTTGTCCGCGCCGATGATGATCCCGTTGTTCGGGCAGTCGACCAGGTCCTGGTGGAGGGTCGTGTCGGTGGTGATCGTGTCGCCGCAGTTCACGGCGGCCGCCTGTGCGGAGCTACGGCCGAAGGCGATCAAGCCGACGACCACGAGTACCAGGATCAGCGCAGACCAAACGAGGTCCTTGCAAGACCACTGCTTCACGGGCATCCGTGTTCCCCCCTTAATCGGCCGCTAGGTAGCGCGGTGTGATGCGACCCTATACCGGTCCCTGAGCGAGCACAAGATCTCTGAAGCGCGCCGTGCCTGGACTACAACTCCTGTCCGACGGCTGACTTAGGCGCATCCCTGCTCAGCTGGTTCTACTCAGATCGTCTCCGTTCCCTCGGTTTCGCTCGGTTTAGTAGCCGGCGTAGTAGCCCAGGGCCGGGGCGCGGCTTACTACCCGCGTACGAGGACGATGCGAATTGCGAGGGCCAAGGTTCGCCCGGTGAGCGGGTTCGCCGCGTCGAGCCGGTCGACCAGGGCCTCTGCTTCACGGGCACACTTGACGCTGAGCCTCACCCGCCGCTCGGCGTAGTCTGCTTCGCGGCGGCCCGCGCGGCTGCGGTGCGTTCGGCTCGGGTCGATGTGACGCCCGCTCGGGAGGCCCATTTCGAGATCGTCGCTCGCTTGGTTCCGGTCCGGCGCGCTGCCTCGGCCGGGCCGTGTTCGGCATAGAGTCTGAGTGCGTCCCCTGGGCCGCAAAGCACGCCACGCGCATCCCAAGGATCTGGCGCTAGCCCTCTCGCAGGAGCTCGGTGGGGCTGAGGCGCCGCAGCAGCGCGGCGGCGAGAAGCGCGGACGCCACGGCGGCCGCGATCACCAATCCCGCCACCAGCGCCACCTTTCCGACCGGGAACGTCATCCCGGGATCGAGGATGAACAGCGGTCGCAGAACGTGGACGAGCAGATAGCCCATTCCGGTCCCGACCACCAGCCCGGCTGCCAGGCCCGATGCCGCGACGAGGGCGACCTCCGCGAGCACGAGTCTCCGGAGCTCGCCGGAGAGCATCCCCTGGGCGAGCAGCGTGACGTACTCCCGGCGGCGCTGGAGCATCAGCCCGAACACGAAGATCGCCACCGCGGCCGCGCTTATGAGCAGCGCGTAGAGCGAATCGAGGTCGAGGAGGCCGTTGACGTTCAGGGCCGTGAGGCTCGACTGGTCCTTGTCCAGGGCGGTCTCGGTCGAGTCGATCCGGAGCGGGTCCGACCGCCCGGGCCCCGCCTGGAGCGCCGCCGTCGCCCGGGCGATGCCGGCGTGCCCGTGGTCGGTGGTGCCGGCGAGGAAGAAGTCGGCGTGCCTCGTGCCGGTCGCCCGCCCGTAATAGCGCAGATTCGCGACGATGTTCGTGCCCTGGGGGAAGCCCGGGAAGCGCTCGAACTGGCCGACGACGTGGAAGCTCCTCTTCGTCTCGTGCCGCGTCCCGCGCGCGAGCAGGAGCTTGACGCTGTCCCCGGTCTCGATCGAGAGGTCGTCCGCCGCCGCCGAGTCGATGAGAATGGCTTGCGGATCGGCGCGGAGGGCCGCCAGCGCGCTGGACGCTGAGCGATCGACGAAGAAGGAGTCCGACAGCGGCGCGACCCGCTCGAAGCTCGCCGGGTCGATCGCGGTCAGCTGCTCCGCGCCCTGGTTGTAGCGGCTGATCAGCACCGAGTTCTCGGGCTGGGAGACGACCGGCGACACGGCTGAGACGCCCGGCACCCGCAGGCTCGACGCGAAGCCGGGGGGGTGGGGGCGAGCGCTGACGACGCTCGGCGTGATCCGGAGATCGGAACCGACGACGAAGCGCGAGTCGCTGGCTTTCGCAGCGTCGTAGGTTCCGCTGAAGATCGCGAGGGCGACCCCGAGCGCGGTCACCAGGCCGATGCCGACGACCCCTCCGGCGAGCGCCCACGAGCGTCGTTTGAGGCTTCGGGCCAGCGTCCCCCGGATCAGCGGACCGAAGCGAGGCGCCGAGGGCAGGGGCAACCGGGCGCCGAGCGCGGGCAGCGCGCGCGCCGACAGGAGGACGCCGCCGCACCAGGCGACCAGGGGCGCAAGCAACAGTTGCGATGGGAGCGACGCCGACTCCCCCTCGGAGACCGAGGTAATCCGAGGGTCGAACGCACCGGCGCGAATCGCGAGCAGCTCGGCGATCGCGGCGGCCGTCAGTAAGGCGAGATCGAGCCGCCACCGCCGCCATCCCGGTACCGGGGCCGTCGACAGCTCCGCCCTCTCGCGACTGACCTCGCGGGTGAGCGATCGGCGGCCGGGGACGTAGAGCGCGAGCGCGGTGGTGACGATTCCGGCGCCGATCCCGATCAACGCCGAGACGACGAGGTCCTTGGGCGCCGCCGCGAACAGGGTGCCGGGCCCGAGGATTGCCATCGTCGAGACAAGCCCCAGACCCACCCCGAGCGAAGCGCCGATGCCGGCGAGGACCAGCGCCCGGTAAACCAGCATCCGCTGCAGGTGGCCGCGATGCGCGCCGCGGATTCGAAGGCTCGCCCGCTCGCGGCGCTGGGCGGCGGCGAGGATCCCGCCGGCGTAGGCGGCGAGGAAGGCGGCCAGCAGGACCCCGGGCAGCCCCAGGAACAGGAACATCTGCTTGCCGACGGCCGCATCGTCGCTCGCCACCTGGAGGGTGTTCGAGATGTTGTCGATCAGGTAATCCTGGCCGGGGGCGATCCGGTTGATCGCCCGCGCGATCGCCTTCGTCTGCGCGAGCGCGCTGGCGGGATCCGAGTCAAGGAGCGGGCGGTCGACGAGCACGTCCACCTCGCGGACCGGAGGGCTCTTGACGATTCCCGCCGACGTGGCGGCCGTGGCCTGGAAGGCGGGGATGATCTTGCGCTCGAAGGTCGCCGGGCTGATGATCACGGAGTCCGGCACGTAGATGAACTCCTCGAGCTTGTTCGAGTTGCGGCTGTAGAAGAGGGGATTGGCACGGGAGAGATCGGTGATGCCGCTCACCGGCGCCACCAGCGGAGCCGCCCTCCCGGGAAGGGTCAACTTCACGGCTGAGCCCTGGCCTGCCCCGAGCGTGCGGGACGCCTCGGCGCTCAGGAGCGCCGATCCCGGAGCGAACGAGCCCGAGGTGAGCTGGATCGACGGGTAGCGCTGCGCGTAGCCCCGGTCGAGGCCGAACACCCGCACCGGCCCGTTGGCGGTGGAGCCGCCCGCGTGGAGCGAGGCGGGTGGAAGGTCGACGAACGACAGCACGTCGGCTGCAGCGACGCCGGGGATCCTGGCGATCCTCGCTCGCAGCTCCTGCGGCGTCAGCTGTCCCGACCCGTTGGCCGGGGTCGGCACGGTGTTTTCACGGCTCGAGATCGTCCCTCGAAGACGGAGGGATCCGATGTTGCCGACCGCCCGGCGCGCCCTGACGGTATAGGTCAGCTTGACCGTGCCGCGGGCGGGCACTCGCCCGATGTTCAGCCCGGTCCTGGCGAGGCCCTGAGCCAGGGGACTGCGGCCGCCCGCATCCGGAAGCGGCTTGCCGCGCAGGGTGGTCGAGCCGGCGACGTAGGAGAGGGGCGCGGGCGGCTGGTCGTTGACCACGACGTCGTTCGCTCGCTGCGCGGCGGCGTTCCGCACCGTGAGCGTGACGGTCGCCCTCTGCCCGGCGCGCAGCGAGCTCGGGCCGGAGACCCGCTCCTCGAGGCTCGGGCCGCCACCCAGCGGCGTCGTGATCACCCGCTGCATGTCGAGCGCGAGCGGCTCGAGCGCTCGCTTGGTCATCGTCGCGCCCGAGCCGTCGATGAAGAAGAGGACGCCGGAGAACAGCGCGACACCCAGCACGACGCCCACCAGAGCGGCGAGCGTGCGGCGCGGATTGCGCACCAGGTCGCGCCGGACGTAGCTAAACACCGACGGGCCTCCGCTCGGGCTCCCCTGCTCCGACGCCCTCGTCGAGTCGCCCGTCGCGCAGCCCGAGGGTCCTGTCGAGCCGGCGAGCGACTGCCTGATCGTGGGTGACGACGACGAGGGTGGCGTCCGCCTCCTCGCGGGTGGCGAGAAGCAGATCGATCACCGCCGCCGAGTTGTTCGCGTCGAGCGAGCCCGTCGGCTCGTCGGCGAGGATCACGTCCGGCCGGTGGACGAGCGCCCGGGCGACCGCGACCCGCTGGCGCTGGCCCCCCGAGAGCTGATCCGGGAGCCGGTCGGCGTGGCTTTCGAGGCCGAGCTCGGCGAGCGCCTCCATGCAGCGCTCGTATCCGTCGCTCGCGCCGCCCAGCGCCAGCTGCAGGCCGACGTTCTCGACCGCGGTGAGGAACGGCAGGAGGTTGTCCGCCTGGAAGACGAGCCCGAGCTCGCTCCGGCGCATCCTGGCCAGCCCGTCCTCCGAAAGGCTCGAGATCTCCCGGCCGCCGAGGTAGACGCGCCCGCTGGTGGGAGGCTCGAGCCCTCCGGTCAGGCCGAGCAGGGTCGACTTCCCGCATCCGCTCGGCCCTGTGATCGCGAGGCTCGTTCCAGCCTCCACCTCGAGGGTGATGCCGTCCACCGCGCGCACCGGGCCCGCGGGCGTGGAATAGTGCTTCGAGACCGACTCGAGCCTGATTCCCTCGGCCGCGGTCGTCATGTGGGCAGCACCTCGCCCTCGATGAGGCGAAGCTCGCGGTGGGCGAGGCTCGCGAGCTCCGCGCTGTGCGTGACGAACAGCAGGGTCAGGCCGCGGGCGCGCCACACGTCCAAGATCAACTCCATGACCCGCGCCGCGCTCGATGAGTCCAGCTCGCCGGTCACCTCGTCCGCGAGCAGCAGCTCGGGCTCGTTCGCGAGCGCGACGGCCACCGAGGCGCGCTGAGCCTCGCCGCCCGACAATCGCCGGGGACGGTGGTCCGCGCGCTCGGCGAGCGCCACCTCGGCGAGGAGCTCCCTCGCGCGCTCTTCGCCGTGGCCGCCGCCGGCGAGCTTGATCGCGAGCTCGACGTTCTCGGCCACGGTCAGGAACGGGATCAGGTTCCCGCTCTGCAGGACGATCCCGATGCGGCGGGCCCGCAGGCTCGCCCGCGCGGTGTCGTCGAGGTTCGCGAGATCCTCGCCGTCGAAGAGGACCCGGCCGGCATCGGGCTGCATCAGGCCGGCGAGGATCGAGATCAGGGTGGACTTGCCGGTTCCCGACACCCCGACGAGGCTGGTGGTCTCGGCCCGCGGAAGCTCAAGGGATGCGGCGCGCAGGACACGCGTCTCCCCGCTCCCGTTGCGATACGTCTTGCAGACCTGTTCGACTCTTACGAGGGGCGGCGCTGTCGCTGGCGCCGGTCGCTCAGAGCGAGCGCTGTGCGGCGGGAGCATTGCCGAAGACGTCCGGGGCGGTGAGGTTGGCGTGCTGGTCCAGCTTCAGGACCTCGTTGCTGATCCGCGACAGGCCCCCCGGGCTCAGCTGGGTCGCGTTCACCAGCTTCTCGATCTCGTGCTTGCCCCCCGAGGACTGCGGCTCGGTGAGGATCTGGCCGACCCCGGGCGCGTAGAGCTTGTGCTCCGAGCCCTCCTGGACGACGATCACGTCCTTGAAGCACTTGAACGGCACGCACTGCGACTGTCCGGTCTGGACCACCTGCGCGGTGGGCGCCTCGATGCCCGGCACGACGTTCTCGCTGAACGGTTTGCCCGGCTGCGGGCTGGCGGGCATCAGGATCCCCGGCTTCGAGCCCTTGATTCCGGCCAGCCAGGCATCGGCGGCGTTCACGAACTGCCCCCCCTGGTACGTCTCGGTGTAGGACCCGAGGTACCAGACGTTTCCGTTCTTGTCCGTCGCCTCGTAGTCGAGCGACTGCTCCGCGATCTGACCGCCGTTGGTGTCCTGGTCCAGCACGAGGACGGTCCGCACCCCGTCGACTCTCTTGGAGACGTCGGTGACCGTGCTGACCACCTGATGGGTGAGCTGCCGGTTGCCGACCCCCACGGATCCCTCCCGCGTCCACTGGGTCCCCGGCTTGAGCGGGAGGAACTGGTTGGCGCCCGTCGCCGGAGTCCCGAAGTCCTTGGGGTCGAACTGGTTCGCATTGACGTTCTTGCTCGCGCTCGGGGTCGGGGGCGCCGCCGGCCTCCCGTTCTGACTTCCACTCGGCTTGGCGGCGCTCGTCGTGGACGATCCACCACCGCCGCCTCCACACGCGGAGAGCGCTGGGGCAGCGGCGATCAGGGCCAGGGTGGCCATCGCGCCGGCCGGTCTCTTCCAGCGATTGCTCATCGGAGCGGCACAGGTTGCCAGCCGGGGAATGAACAGGAGATGAAAGCCGTCACGGCTCACGCAGCACGGTCGCCGGCCGTACGCGCGTGACGACCATGTGCGCGATCCCGATCGCCAGGGCGGTCGAGGCTGCTGGGCCAGAATCCGCTCGCTGGAGCGGCTTCTGTGAGGGTGAGCGACCGGATTCGAACCGGCGACCGCCTGGACCACAACCAGGAGCTCTACCAGCTGAGCTACGCTCACCGCGCGCTCTCAATGTAGCGGGCTGACCTACCTCCAGATCCCGCTGATCGAATGCGCTTGCTTGGCGGCCGCGAGGTGCGAGAGGCCGTATCCGTCCTCGATGGTGCGCAGCAGCCCGTAGTGATCGAACCGCTGGCTCCCGTACACGCCCGGCTGGACCTGCGGGCCGATCGCCAGCGCCAGCGGATGGGTCGGATTCAGCGGCGGGTCGGCGCCCTCGTCCCAGGTGATCAGGATCAACCCGTTCGAGCCGAAGGCCGGCGACGCCTCGATCTTCGGCACCTCGCGGGCAAGGAAATCGTCGAATTGTTTGACCGGGTCGTGCGTCCCGCAGGGGTCGTGTCCGTTCTCGCAGTCGTTCGGGATCACGAGGTTGAAGTCGCCGACCGAGCCGGCGGCGACCGCTTGGTCGAAGGCGGCGGTGTCGTTCGGCCCGGTGCTCCCCATCGCCAGGTCGCGGTGAAGGCACTCCGGGGTGGGGGTGATCGACTCGTCGTACTTCCCTCCCTCGACGTTGGTGTAGTAGATCGCCGGCTGGTGGTGGGCCGAGAACGTGTTCTTGGCCCACGCGGCGCCGTGGTCGACGAAGTCGCAGGCGTTGTCCGCAGATTCGTTCCACGCCTCCCACGGGATCTGGACTCGATCGAGCTGCGAAAACAGGTTGGGGACGGTCTGGTGGCAGTGGATCGGAAGTGCGTCGTTCGCCTCGCACTTCGTGAACTGACCCGAGGTCATGCCGACGTAGTCGCCGAGCGAGGCGGTGTGGCGGAGGCTGTGGTAGTTCGCGAGCCAGGCGGCGCGCGGCTTCAGGGTGTTCGCGAGGTAGGGCGCGTGCGCGGGGGTGATCTGGCTCAGGCTCGTGTTCTCCCCCACGATTACGAAGACGTGGCCGAGTCTCGGCACGCCCTGCGCGCTCGCCACGGGGGCGCCCGAAGCCGAGGTCGTGGTCGTAGCGCTGGATCCGGACGAGCCGCAGCCGGCCAGCAAGGCAACGAGCGCCGCGGCGATGAGGACGGGGGCGATGGCTCGCTTCGATGAACGGGTCACGGCGCGACGAACCTACGGCGGCCGCATAAGCGCGGGCTAACGGGACTGCGACGTGCCCGCGTTTTACCCGCTATATCAACGGGAACAGGTCGACACGCCGGCCAAGGAGGAGACGATGCCGCAACGCCGCACCCGAGCGCTGGTCGTTGGAATCGTGCTGACGGCCGTGGCGATCTTCGCCGCGGCGGCCCTCTCGGGGGCGCGCCCCCGCTCGCAGAAGCCGCCGCGGATCCTCACGGCGACGGCCACATACCACAGCACCACCGGCAAGGTGGCCTTCTCGGTCGAGGTCCAGCGCCACCCCAAGAAGGTGACCGTCTTCCATGGCGGCTCGCGGCTTCCCGCGCACCACGTCCGGCACCTGCCGTACTGGTGGGACACGCACCAAACGCCCGCCGCGAAACGGCGCTGCTATCCGATCAGGGTCAAAGCCCGGAATCGCCACGGCGTCAGCATCCGCCGCCTTCGTGCCGGAAGGGTTGGAACGAAGGGCTGCCCGGGGTTGAGCTGATGGAGGTGGTGATCACCCCGTACCGGGACGGCCCGCTGCTCGTCAGGGGCCCGGTGCGATTCGAGGACCAGGACGGCACCGAGATCGTCGTCGAGCGTCGGGTCGTCGCGCTCTGCCGATGCGGCAAGTCCCGGTCGCGGCCCCTGTGCGACGGGACCCACAGGCTGGTGCGCTTCAGGGCGCCGAGCGCCCTGGAGCAGGAGCCCTAGACGCCGGCTCCGACTGGCGCGTGTGCGGGCCGGAGCGAGCTTCGGCCCTCGCTCCAGGCATCGAGCATGAAGGTCGTCCACCGACCGTCGAGGAAGACGAGGGCCCGAGCGCCCCAGAGGATGTCCGCCGCGAGGTCGGGGCGCTGTCTGGCCAGGCCGCCGGCGAGGTCCACCGCCGCGATGTTCTCGTGAACCGAATCCGCGAGGACGTGCTCGTCGAAGAAGGCGGTCGCGGGGCCGTCGAACCCGAGGCGACGGATGCCGTCCCCGTAGCGCCGGTTCGGGATCGCGGAGGTGATCTCGAAGAGCGCCAGGTGACCGACGATCGCGCCAAGCCGGCGCTGGTGAAGCCCGCAGAGGCTCATCAGGTTGACCGTCGCCAGGGTCACACCCGGGATCCGGTCTAGGTAGACGCCGTAGCTTGGATCGAGCCCGAGCGCCGACATCGCGTCGGCGAACATCTGGGCATGGATCCGCTCCGCTCTCCCGCCGCCGTACTCATCCGCCTGGACCTCGACGATCGCGGCCTTCGGCGGGCCGAACAGGCGGGGGATCGCCCACGTGTGCGGATCGGCCTCCTTGAGCTGGTAGGCGGAGCGGTGCACCAGGAACTCGCGGAGCTGATCCACGGTGGCCTCCCGCTCGATGTGCTGAGAGAGCGAGGGCGCCTCGTCGGAATCGGCGATCGCACGCAGGGTCAGGTCCATGCGCTCCGGGCTGATCGGGCCGGGGTCGGCGCTCCCGACCTCCTCGGAGAGCGCGGCCTCGAAGGGGCGCTCGAGCTCGCGCCGAAGGGCGATCAGCGACGGCTCCCACTCCCACTCCGGGTCGACCTCGGCGAACCCTCGGTAATGAAGCTCGTAGCACGCGTATAGCGAGAGCTGAAGATCCTCGTCCGCGAGGGGGTCACCGGGCGAGACCGGAATGGGGTCCAGCCGGTGGGGCTCGCTCCGCAGCGCGGCGAAAAGCCGCTCGCCGATCGGGCCTCGCGGTTGCGGAAGCCTCGCCACCTGCACTGACTACCCCTCGTCGTCGAGACGCAAAACCGACTCGGGAAGCTCCTCGTGGTCGAGGAAGTGGTCGGCGAGCCAGGCGGCGAGGCCCTTGACGCCCTCGCGCCGCGCCACCTCGCGCTGCCGGATCGCCCCGTTCGAGCTCGCGAGCCGGGAAGCCCGAGCAAGGAAGGGGGACGAGCCGAGCCGCCGGCCAACCGGCTCGAGCTCGTCGAGAAGGCGCCGAAGCCGGTCGCGCGTGGGCTCGAGCTCGCCGGTCTCCAGGTCCGCCATCTGGCCGTCGACCCCGGAGCGAGCGGCCGACCAGCGGTTCTGGTCGATTCGCCACGTCTGCGCCGGGTCCAGCCGGTCGCCGTTTCGATGTCGCTCCGAGAGCGATGCCACCAGCGCTTGGACCACAGCGACGATGCCGGCAGCGTCGGCCAAGGTCGTCTGGGCGTCGGGGACGCGCACCTCCAGGGTGCCGAAGCCGGGGTGCGGCCGCAGCTCCCACCACCAATGCCGCGGCTCGATCACGACGCCCGCCGCCGCTCCCCAGCGAAGCTCCTCCGCGAAGCGCTCCCAGTTCTCGATCGCCGGCGGCATTCCCTGCCGGGGCAGGAGCTCGGCGATCTTCGGGCGCACGGAGGCAAGCTCGGTGTCGCCGCCCCGGTAGAAGGCGGCGTTGGCCGCCAGCGCGGCGATCTCGGGCAGATAGCTGCGGAGAGCGTTGTAGACCGGCAGGGTCTGCTCGGCGGCTCCCACCGCGACGTGGACCTGGAGGCTCGCCACGAGCTGGCAACGCGCGATCCGTCCGTACTCGGCTCGCACGAGGCCGTATCGCTCCGAGGAAGAGAGCTTTCCCTCGGCCGCGGCGAACGGATGAACGCCCACCGTGGCGGGCCTCGCGAGCCCCAACGCCGCTTCCGCGAGGTCGCGGCGCCCGCCGGCCAGAGCCCTGATCGCCGCCTCGACGCTGTCGGTGGGGTCGGTGAGGATCTCGACCTGGGAGGCGGGAAGCTCCGCTTTGAAGCGACGATCGCCCGCGACACGCGCGAGCACCTCCTCGGCCCGCGGCGCGAGATCGAGGCTCGTCGGGTCGAGAAGCATCACCTCCTCCTCCAGGCCGACGGTCAGCGGAGCAGGCGAGTCGAAGATGGCTTCGAGCCGCTCGGCGCTGAGGTCCGTCATGTCGAAGCCACGGGTGGCGCTCACGGTTCGGCACGATACGGCGCATGCGCACGGTCACCCTGCCGGGGGTCTTGAGGCCGCCCAGCGACTGCTGGCTCCTCGTGTCCGTGGTGCGGGAGCACCGGCTCGCGCGGGACGCCACGGTGCTCGACGTCTTCACCGGCAGCGGAGCGCTCGGCGTCGCGGCGGCCCTAGACGGCGCGCGAGCCGTGACCGCGACCGACGTCTCCCGCCGCGCGGTCTTGAACTCGCGGCTCAACGCGCGGCTGAACGGCGTGCGCATCCGCGCACTGCGCGGAGATCTGTTCGAGCCCGTCCGGGGCGAGCGCTTTGACCTGATCCTCGCCAACCCGCCCTACGTGCCCGGCGAGAGCGACGAGCTCCCGACGCGCGGGCCCGCTCGCGCCTGGGAGGGGGGCGTCGACGGGCGGGCGCTGCTCGACCGCTTCGGGGCCGGGGTAGCCGACCACCTCACCCCCGGCGGCAGCGTGCTGATCGTGCACTCGTCGCTGGCGGGAGAGCGGGCAACCGTGGACTGCTTGGCCGGGTCAGGGCTAGAGGCCGAGGTGGTGGCCCGCCGGAAGGGGCCGCTGGGCCCGATCGGTTCCGCGCGCGCCGAGCTGCTCGAGCGACGAGCGCTGCTGGCGCCCGGCGAGCGACGGGAGGAGCTGGTGGTCATCCGCGGCACGGCGCGTCCGTAGGGGCCGCCGGCAGCGATTCGGACCTGAGGACCAGTCTCGCGGCGACCTTTTGGTTACGCGCCGCCATGTCGATAGGAGGGAGAACGCCCGCGGTACCTGATACCGCCGGAAGCAAAAGGAGTGCAGATGACGAAGCTACGCACCGCTGCGGCGACCCTCGCCGTTACGGCGCTGGTCGCAGCGCCGATGGGCATCGCCTCCGCCTCGAGCTCCCAGGCAGGCCAGCACGGCAATCACTGTGGACTCGGACATTCAAAGCACGTCAAGGGCCAAGGTGGCCTGAGGAGCGGTCAGACGTGTCAGAAGGCCCACCACGGCGGAGGGGACGCAAACGACTCGGACGACGCAGGCGAGTAACTCGAGTCTCAACAGCTGACGCGCGAGGCCCAGGGCTGGCAGCCCTGGGCCTCGTTCAGTCCCGGGGGTCCAAAATTTGCTCCCATCGGCGAGGAGCTCGCAGGCGCCCCCGGCAGGATTCGAACCTGCGACCCTCGGATTAGAAGTCCGACGCTCTGTCCACTGAGCTACGGGGGCCGGGAGCGGAGCGTAGCGCCGCGGCCAGCGCGCGATGGGGGTGTGTGCGCTACTAGGCGAGCGACCGTTCGAAGCTCGTCTCGAGGCGATGCTCCTCTTCGTCCCCGGGGCGCGTCTTCTCGAGCTTGAGCTGGGCGGAGCGGCCGCGAAGGGTGAGGCTCGCGACCTGGTTGTCGAAGTAGGGGCCCTCGACGAAGCTCCACTGGAAGTCGGGATCGCGACCGCCCACCGCCCGGGCGAGCGCACGGGTGAGGCGCCACGCCGGGCGAGAGGAGGCGAGCTTGGCCTTGCGACGCTCGCTCGCGTCGAGCGGGTTTCGAAACGGCGAGCAGACGGCCTGGTAGGTCTCGCTCTGGACGCCCGCCGATTCGGGGTACTCGATCTCGCACAGGTACGCGTGGTGGACGTCGCCGGAGAGGAGGACGATCGAGGCCGGGGCGTTGCCGCGCTCGCCCGCGCCGACCTCGCGGAGAAGCTCGGCGACGAGGTGGAAGGAGTCCTGGAACGCGGCCCAGTGGTCGAGGTCGACCGCGCGGCGAAGCTTCTCCGCGCGCTTCGCGACTCGGGGCCCCCAGGCGCCGTTGCAGACCTGCTCGCTCCACACCTCGGCGTAGTGCATCCCGTGGGCGAGGAGATACGGGTCGGAGGTCGCCAGCAGGAGGTGGTCGAAGTCCCCGTGGGCCTGCTCGCGGATCCATTCCCACTCGTCGTCGTCGAACATCGAGCGACGCCCCTCGTGGAGGATCCGCCCGGCGCGGGAGTCCATCACGATCAGGCGGTTTCGCCCGAGGTCCCGGTGGAAGGACCACCGCACCCCCTCGCGGTCCTCGTCGCAGCGCATCGCGTACTCGCGGACGATCTCTCCCGCGTCACCGTCGGCCTCGATCACGCGATGGTAGGTCTCGGTCTCGGCGAGCTCGCGCGGCGAGAGGTTGCCGAGGTGCTGATAGAGCCAGTACGACATGAAGGCGCCGATGATCCGCTCGCCCCACCAGGGGAGGGCGCGCATGTCCTCCAGCCAAGAGCGCGAGATGTTCCAGTCGTCTCGCACGTCGTGGTCGTCGATCACCATCGAGGTGGAGACGGTCGAGAGCAGCCAGCGGACGACGGGCTCGCGCCACGACTCGCGGTAGAGGTGCGTGTACTCCTCGAAGTCCGCGACCTCCTCGTGGGGTGGCTGGGAGGTGTCGCGGCGCCTGCGGATGAACTCGCGCGTCTCCGGGGCCCCCTCGTCTGCGTACACCTGGTCGCCGAGGAGCAGGAGCAGATGCGGCCAGCGCTCGTCCGGGTTTCGCAGCATCTCGGTGGCGAGGACGTGGAGGGCGTCGAGCTCCTTGCCGCGCGAGTCCTGGTCCTTGCTCAGCGTGTAGGGCGGCTCGTGCGGGAGGGCGACCCGGCAGGATCCGAACGAGATGTCGAATGGGCCGTCCTCCGAGAACGTCCGGATCCGGCTCGCCGGCAGGTCGCTTCCGGCTTCCGGCCACCGTCTCTCACCGTCGAGCGCCACCTCGTACTCGTAGGTCGTGTCGGGCTCGAGGCCGTCGATGCGGACGATGGCGTAGTGGTGGCCGAAGACCTCGAACGTCTTCGCCCGATGGCCGAGCACCCCGACCTCGCACGCCGCATCGGTCTCCACCCACACCGTCGCCTCGATGTCCGCCAGGTAGCGCAACAGCGGACCTACGACGATCTCAGCCACGGCGTTTCCTTCTCGCTCCCCTCACGCATCCGCTGGTGCCCGCCTCTCCCGGAGCGAAACCAGGCCCGCGCCCGCGAGCCGTGGATGGATAGCACGCAGGACCGGTGGTTAGACTCGATCTACCTCGGGGTGTAGCTCAGCCTGGTCAGAGCGCCGCTTTTGGGGAGCGGAGGTTTCGGCGGTTCGAATCCGCCCACCCCGATGCTGGACACGGAGACGCAGGCTTCGAAGTTGTTCCCAGCGTGTAACCGGCGCCTCTTCGCCAGTCTTGTTCTAGCCTCGACCCGACTGAGGCGAGAGCTCGCGGGTAAGGAGGAGGCCGTGGGGGGCACTGAACGGCGGAGGCATGCAGTCCGAGCGGCTGCGTCGATCGCCGCGCTGGCGGCGGCGACGCTGTCGGTGAGCGCTTCCTCGGCCGCCGCGCACCCGCCCAATGGGACCGTCGTCGAGAAGCCCGTCTTCCCGAAGCCCGCTCGCGCCCACGGCGTGAAGGAGACGTACGTCCACGTCTACAAGCCCCTCCCGAAGTCCGTCGGGCCACACCCCGCGCGGTGCGACTGGATCGGCTACCTCCGCTTCCGCCACGCGGGCGGGCCCGCCAATCCCTCCCGCGCCGACGCGATCTTCGTCAGCATGCCCGGGATCTTCGCGGGCGCCTCGATGCACGACCAGGTGGGCCGAAATGTCGTCCGCCGCGCGGCGAAGCAGGGCAAGGACGTGGAGTACTGGGCGCTCGACCGCCGCTCCAACTGCCTCGACGACCACCGCGGCGTGCGCACCGCCGCGAAGCACCACAACCCCAACCTCGCCTTCGGCTACTACTGGCGCAATCGCAAGGTCCACGGCCATCGCTTTCCGGGCTTCGTGAGCGAGTCCCAGGCCGCGTTCCTCAAGCACGTCGGGGTCGCCCGCACCGTGCGCGACGAGTACGCGGTGCTTCGCACGGGTGTCCCGAAGCTCTCGGTTCGACGCCGGAAGGTGCTCTGCGGCGGCCACTCGCTGGGCGGCCCCCTGACCACCGCGTTCGTCGACTGGGACCTCGACGGCAAGCGCAAGACGAAGCGCGACGCCGGATTCCGGCAGTGCGCGGGGTTCTTCGGCCAGGACACCACGCTCGGGTTCTCCGGCGGCGGCGGCGACGTCGGCGGCGCGACGGCGCTCGCCCAGGCGAGCGGCGGCTCGC
This sequence comes from Solirubrobacterales bacterium, assembly GCA_035313645.1. GTDB lineage: Bacteria > Actinomycetota > Thermoleophilia > Solirubrobacterales > 70-9 > AC-56. The sequence goes on along the minus strand of DATGAF010000071.1, from coordinate 3,716 downwards.
CGTACCTGAACGCCCCGCCGTTCACTCCCGAGACGATCCAGGTCCTCGGGCCCCTAGGCGTCGGCGCCTACTACCACCCGCAGAGGACCAACGTGATCCGCGAGATCCCGCACAGCACGAACATCGATTTCTCGCAGCGGTTCCTCTTCTCTCGAAACGCCGTCAACTTCGCCACGGACGACCCGGACATCCGCGACTTCCGCCTCACCAACGAGGCCGTCCTCGCGGGCCTCTTCGACGACAACTCCTCGCCGATCTCCATCCTGCGGACGAGCCTGGGAACGATCGTCGGCGGCCCGGTGGCCCAGAAGGACTTCCCCACGCCCGCCGACCTCGGATCCTTCCCGGGCGTCAGCCCGCAGCTCGTCAACAACGCGTACACGATGATCCCAACCGCTCCCCACGGGCCCATCTACAGGTGGCTGGACTACGAGCGGATGCGCCACGCCCCGCACCAGGTCAACGACCTCGGCCAGCGATTCACCTCGGCTCGCAGCGAGTTCGCAAACCCGCGGGACCTCGCACGCGAGGTCGCCACCTCTCCCGCCGACTTCGCCGAGCAGTACTTCCCGACCAGGATCGTCACCGACATCAGCGCCGCCGAGAGCGGCGATCGCAGCGGCAACCTCAGCCACATGATCTACGACGGCGTGCCGAAGCGCCCGGGCTTCCTGATCGACGCCGGCGACAGCAGCGCGAACTCCGGCGCCAAGCCCGCGAAGACGCCGAACGCCGATCCGCCGAACCACAGGAAGCTGAGCGGCGTCGTGACCCTGCCGGGCTACAACCACATCGACGTCGTGAACGCCGCCTGGCGCCAGAAGGGCGGGCGGCCCGAGCCGGCAAGCGCCCACCTGCTGCGCTTCGGCCTCCGCGTGCTCGCCGGCCGCCGCTAGTCCCTAACGGCCCTTCGGGAACGTGTAGCGGTAGACGCCCCGCCCGAGGCTCGCGACGACGATCTGCCGGGGATGAGCCGGCACGCGGTCCATGCTGAACACCGGCGCCGGCGGCAGGTTGCGCCCGAGGAGCGCGTAGTGGCCGCCGGACTTGCCGTGCGAGGCGAAGACGCCGACCGTCGTCGCGACGATCAGCTGGCCGCGCCGCACGATCGACCACAGCGCCGGAAGCCGCTTCACGTTCCCCGAGATGTCGTGGAAGCTTCGGCCGCCATTCGTCGACTTGTAGATGTGGCCGCCGTGCGCCGACTCGCCGCTTCGCCCATTCGCGTTCGGCGGCGCGTAGGGCCGCAGGTCCGACGCCCCCAGCGTGACGTAGACCGTCTTCGGGCGGTGGGGGTCGATGGTCACGTCGGAGATGAACCGCTGCGGGAGTCCCTTCGCCTTGACCTTGTGCCATCCGTGCCTGGTCCCAGGCTTCGGCGGTTTCTTTCCGCCGACGTTGGTCGCCAGTCCCGAGAAGAACTTCTTGTGGTCCCGCACGGGGTCGCAGTCGCCGCAGTAGCCCGCATAGACCCGCTTGCCGCGCACCGCGATCGCCGACACCTGGTTGTCGACCTTGCGCTTGCTCTTGCCCAGGTTGAACACGGTGCGCCAGTCGTTCGAGTCGTCCGTGGGGTCGGCGCCGGGGGAGGTCGTCTTCGCCCCCTTCGTCGTCTCGACGATCTCCCTGCCGCCCGTGAGCAGGTGACGCGGGTTTCTCGGGTCCATGACCAGCGGCGCGTAGAAGGACGGGTTGTCGACCAAGGGGTCGATGTCGTTCCACGTCTTGCCGCCGTCAGTGGTGACGTTCGTACCCGCGTCCGGCAGCTCCTCGTAGGCGATCCTGCTGTGCTTCGGGTTGACGCGGGTGAAGACGCCGTCGCCCCCGAACACCTCGTTCTGGCGGCCCTTGCGATTGATCCGCATCTCGCCGTTGTCCTGGGTGCCCGCGTAGACCACCCCGTTCCGGGCCTCGCTGATCCCGTACGGGAGGAGGGTGTGGAAGCCACCCTGCGCCCCCTTGCCGAACCCCTGGCGCGTGAAGTCCCCGGCCTGGCCGACGTGCTGCGTGTAGTTGCCGCCGTCGTTTCCGACCACCAGCGTCACCCCGCCGTGGCGGTCGGGGATGAACGCCCCGCCGTGCTGGTCGGGGTGGGTGGTCGTGTTGCTCGGGTCCGCCTGCTGGGCCTGCGAGCAGGCGTCCGAGGCGATCACCAGCAGGCACTCCCCGCCGTTGGCGTTGTAGGGCCCGATCGCCTTGAAGTCGGAGTGGCCGTTCTGTGGGGTCGGGAGCCGGTTCTCGAACAGCTCCTCGAGCCCGAATACCACGCGCGTGGGAACCCCGTTCAGCTGCCTGGTGGGGTCCGGCTTGATCCACTCGTCGTACCAGGACTGGATGCCCGGCCCGAAGCTGAACGGCAGGAGCTGGGCGAGCACCGAGCCGCTCGTCGGCGAGAGCATCTGGTTGCCGTCCGCCATCAGCGTCCAGGTCTTGCCGAAGTCGCTCGAGACGTAGACCCCGTTGAGGTAGGTGGGCGTCGCCGTGGGGGTGGCGCCGAGCACGTCCTCGTTCGGCACGTCGAGGCCCTCGATCGTCCCCTGGTCGAACAGCTGCGCGTCCTGGACCTCGGCGTAGACGTAGCCGTGGTCCTGCTGCGCCCCGACCGCCGCCCCCATCTCGACCCGCCCAACCCGATCCTGAGGCGCGAAGCCGTCCGAGTCGACGTCGAGGCGCCTGAAGCTCCCGGGACGGCCGTTGGCCGATCGGTAGAGCCCGTTGTGCGGCGCTTCCGGCACCCCGTTGAAGTTCTTCAGCGGGCCGTCGCGCCAACCCACCGCCGCCAGCACCGCGCCGCCCTTGTGGCCGAAGTGGTCGGGGGACTGGACGACGACGTCGGTCACCACGTTGGCGAAGAAGCAGTTGGGGCGATGGAAGCTGTTCCCGCGGCAGCGCTTCCCGGTCGGCAGGTTCACGTTGCGAAAGCTGCGCCCGTCGTTCCGCGAGCGAAACAGCCCCGCCCCGGTCGCCGCGTAGATCACCCGTGGCTTCGTCGGATCCACCGCCGCCTTGAAGCCCTGGGCGCCCCGCGGCACGCCGCGCGAGCGGTGCCATCTTCGGCCCCCGTTGGTGGACCGAAAGATGCCAAGCCCGCCGTAGGTGTTGCCCCCGAACGCGTTGTCGCCCGTGACGGCGATCAGCGTCCCACCGGCCGCCTTCGAATAGGCGATCGAGCCAACGGTCTGGGTGGGAAGCCTGTTCCCGATCGAGCGCCAGGTCCGGCCCTTGTTCTTGGAGACCCATACGCCCCCGCTCGCGACCGCGGCGTAGAGGCGGTCGTGCTTCGCGTCGTAGGCGTAATCGGACACGCGCCCCGCGAGGTCGGCGAAGCCGTCCCCGAACGTCGACGAGTAGGTCGGGTCGTCCGCGTGCAGGGGGCCCTTGCCCACGGGACGCCAACGGCCGCCGGTGCCCCGAACCCTGTGCGATTTGGCGCTGGCCAGCCGGGCGCGGGTGCGCACCGCCGAGGCGTACGCGGCGGTGGAGTCGGCGGCGACCCGCTGCGCGACCCCGTTGTTCAACCTCGCGAGATCCTGGAACGTCTCCGGGTGAAGGCGTAGCGCGCAGGCGGGCGCAGAGGAGTCGGGATCCGCGGAGCCGGAATCGGGAGCGTCGGGGTCACCCGCGGCACGGGAGCCGACCGCGTCGGGATCGGCCGAATCGGCGCCGGCCGCACCCTCCACGTTCCCGTGGTCGAGGCACGCCTCGAGCGCATCGGC
>DATGAF010000070.1:0-4135 GCA_035313645.1 Solirubrobacterales bacterium | reverse complement strand
GCGGGGCGTGGCGCTCGATGATGCGGCCGAAGTCGGGTCCCGCCGGGAGCGTCCCGAAGGCGCGTCCGGCGTCGCCGCCGAGCCGGGAGGCGGCGAACGCGTCGGCGACGGCCGGGTCGCCGAACCTGACCAGCAGCGATCCCTGGAGCACGAGGGCCATCCACTCGACCACCCTGCGGGCCCGGGCCTCGATCGCATCGGCCTCGGAGAGCTCGTCGCGGAGCTCGGCGACCGCCGAGTCGAGTCGGGGGTCCGCGCCGCGGGCCTCATCGACCTCCGCGAAGAACGCCTCCACCGAATCGGGGTTGCGCGCCATCGCTCGCAGCACGTCGAGGCACTGGACGTTCCCCGAGCCCTCCCAGATCGACGCCAGGGGGCTCTCCCGGTAGAGGCGGGGCATCCCGGACTCCTCGACGTAGCCGTTGCCGCCGAGGCACTCGAGCGCCTCGCCGGCGTGAGCCGGGGCCCGCTTGCAGATCCAGTACTTCAGCACCGGAGTCGCCAGCCTTCGGCGGCGGTCGGCCGCCTGATCACCGGCGTGCGCCTCGTCGAAGGCGCGGGCGAGCCACAGCGCCGAGACCGTGGCCGCCTCCGACTCGATGCAGAGGTCGGAGAGCACGTTTCGCATCAGCGGCTGATCGACGAGCCGCTTTCCGAACGCCGAGCGATGGGCGCAGTGGTGGAGGGCCTGAACGGCGCCCCAGCGCATGCCGGCGCTCGCTCCGAGCACGCAGTCGAGCCGGGTGTGGTTGACCATCTCGATGATCGTCGCGACGCCGCGGCCCTCCTCGCCGATCAAGCGCGCCCACGCGCCCCCGAACTCGACCTCACTCGAGGCGTTCGAGCGGTTGCCGAGCTTGTCCTTGAGGCGCTGGATGTGGAAGCGGTTGCGCGCGCCGTCGGAGGTGAAGCGCGGCAGGAGGAAGCAGGAGAGCCCGCCCTCGGCCTGCGCGAGGACCAGGAACGCGTCGCACATCGGGGCCGAGCAGAACCACTTGTGCCCGGTGAGCTCGTACTCGCCGCCGGCGCCGCCGCCGTTCAGCGGGATCGCCGCCGTCGTGTTGGCGCGAACGTCCGACCCGCCCTGCTTCTCGGTCATCGCCATCCCGCACAGGGCCCCCTTCTTGTCCGGCGCCGGGACGAGTCGCTCGCCGTCGTAGGAGAGCGAGGTGAGCCGGGGCTCCCACTCCTCGGCGAGCTCGGGCTGCACGCGCAGCGCCGGAATCGCCGAGTAGGTCATCGAGATCGGGCACCCGACCCCGGCCTCGACCTGGGTCAGCAGCATGAACATCGCCCCCCGCGCCACGTGCGCCCCGCCGCGCGGCTCCCGCCACGGAAGCGCGTGGAGCCCCGAGCCGATGCCGAGCTCCATCAGCTCGTGCCAGGCGGGATGGAATTCGACCTCGTCGACCCGGTTGCCGAACCGGTCGTGGGTGCGAAGGCGGGGAGGGTTCTCGTTCGCCTGGACGCCGAGCCGAATCACGTCGGCGCGCCCGCACCGCGCCCCCAGCTCGCTCGCGTGGGATTCGGCCCACGCCCCGCCCTCGCGGCGCAGCGCCTCGACCAGCACGGCGTCGGCCCCGAAGACGTTGTAGCCCTCGAGCGGAGGGGTCTGGTTCAGGACCTCGTGGGTCGGACCTGTCTGCGCGCGCTCCGCGGTCGCCACGCGCGCATTCTCGCAGGTGGTGCCGCCCAATCGGCGGCGCCGGGTCAGGTGGCCGCGGCTGGTTCCGGGTCGGGCGAATGATCACCGTGTCGGCGACCGGCCGCACCTCGTCGGCGGGCATCCCGACCTCGTCCGCGTGGCGGCGGACCGCGTCCTCGCTGCTCCCCTGGTAGATGCAGAGGGTCCCGGGCTCGCCGTTTTCCTCCTCGATCACGTAGCTGCGAATCCAGCGGATGTCGTCCGGGAACTCGCTGTCGGCGACCTCGCGCGAGCGCTCGGCAGCCTTCTGAAGCTCCTCGGGCGACTTCCATCCGTTGCGGCGGCGAATCATGTAGAGCTTCATCCGATCACCCTCCTGGGGCAGGAACGATTAACGAGCCATCGCCCTCACGCTAACCGCAGATGAGTCCAAGGGGTGCGCGGAGGGCCACGCGTCGCCGGCCGGGTCGCCGGCGATCGCGCGCCAATAGGATTCGCCCCGATGGCGCACCCGGTGACCTTCATCCCCGGCGACGGCACGGGCCCCGAGCTCGCCGAGGCGACCCGCCGCGTGCTCGAGGCCACCGGGGCCGAGTTCGAGTGGGACGAGCAGCCGGCGGGCGAGGACGTCTACGCCGAGGAGGGCAACCCGTTTCCGGACCGGACCCTCGAGTCGATCAAGCGCAACAAGGTGGGGATCAAGGGGCCGACGACGACCCCGGTGGGGTCGGGCTTTCGGTCGATCAACGTCCAGCTTCGCAAGGAGCTCGACCTCTACGCGTGCATCCGCCCGTGCAAGCTGTACGAGGGCGTGCGCTCGCGCTTCGACCGGGTCGACATCGTCATCGTTCGCGAGAACACGGAGGACCTGTACGCGGGGATCGAGTTCGAGCGGGGGACCGAGGAGAACGCGAAGCTGCGCGAGGCGCTCTCAGGGCTCGGGGCCACCGTTCGCGAGGATGCCGGGATCTCGATCAAGCCGATCTCCGTGTTCGGCTCGGAGCGGATCGTCGAGGCGGCGTTCGACTACGCCGAGCAATACGGCCGCCACAAGGTGACGGCCGCCCACAAGGCGAACATCATGAAGTTCTCGGACGGCCTCTTCCTGGAGACCGCTCGCAAGGTCGCGGAGCGCCACCCGGAGATCGAGTTCGAGGACCGGATCATCGACAACCTCTGCAACCAGCTCGTCTCCCGGCCCGAGGAGTACGACGTGATCGTCCTCCCCAATCTCTACGGCGACATCGTCTCGGACCTCGGCGCGGGGATGATCGGGGGGCTTGGCCTCGCGCCCGGCGGGAACATCGGCACCGAGGCCGCGATGTTCGAGGCCACCCACGGCTCGGCGCCCAAGTACAAGGGCATGAACAAGGTCAACCCGACCGCGCTGATGCTCTCCGGCGTCCTCATGCTTCGCCACCTCGGCGAGGCCGAGGCAGCGGACCGGATGGAGGGCGCGATCGCCGAGGTGATCCGAAAGGGCGAGAAGGTGACCTACGACCTGAAGCCCTCACGGGATGATCCCACGGCCGTCGGCACGTCGGAGTTTGCCGACGCGGTGATCGAGGAACTGGAGCTCGTGAGCGCCCCGGCCGGACGGGGAGAGTGAGCAGGCGATGGACGAACTCGAAGGGGTGAGCTGATGGCGGATCGAGTCAAGGTCACGGTCACCGGCGCCGCCGGCCAGATCGGCTACGCGATCCTGTTCCGGATCGCCAGCGGGCAGATGCTGGGCCCGGAGACCCCGGTTCACCTGAGCCTGCTCGAGATCCCCGACGCCGTGAAGGCGGCGGAGGGCACCGCGATGGAGCTCGAGGACTCCGCCTTCCCGCTGCTCGCCGGGGTGAGCATCCACGACGACCCCAGGGACGCGTTCGAGGGGTGCAACGTCGCCCTGCTGATCGGAGCGCGGCCCCGGAGCAAGGGGATGGAGCGATCCGACCTGCTGGAGGCGAACGGCGGCATCTTCAAGCCGCAGGGCGAGGCCATCAACGAGCGAGCCGACGACGACGTCCGCGTGCTGGTGGTCGGCAACCCCGCGAACACGAACGCGCTGATCGCGCGGTCACACGCCCCGGACGTGCCCGGGGAGCGCTTCACGGCCATGACCCGGCTCGATCACAACCGCGCCGTCGGCCAGCTCGCCTCGAAGCTCGGTGCGCCGGTGAGCGAGATCACGAACATGTCCATCTGGGGCAACCATTCGACGACTCAATACCCCGACCTCGTGCACGCCAGGGTTCGTGGTCAGAGCGCCTGGGATGCCGTGGACGACGAGCGTTGGATCGCCGAGGAGTTCATACCTCGGGTGGCCAAGCGCGGGGCCGAGGTGATCGAGGCCCGGGGCGCGTCGAGCGCCGCCTCGGCGGCGAACGCGGCCATCGACCACGTCCGCGACTGGACCCTCGGCACCCCGGAGGGCGACTGGGTTTCGATGTCCGTGCCCTCGGACGGGTCATACGGGGTCGATGAGGGCCTGATCTCGAGCTT
>DATGAF010000069.1:0-31943 GCA_035313645.1 Solirubrobacterales bacterium | reverse complement strand
GACCCCCGCGCGAGGATCGAGCACCGACGCCCGCGTCAGGACCAGCGTCTCCGGCGGGCCGCCCGCTCCTCGCCACTGGAGCGAAGAAATGGGGTTCTCGGTCACGCCGGCTCCTTGATCGGCGTCGGCTCGGGTAGCTCGTCCGCCGGCTCGATCCTGCCCCCACCGGGCTGCGGGCGGCTGCCGGCCAGGAGCTCGTAGAGGATCGCCATCCGGACCACGAGCCCGCTCTCCACCTGCTCGGTGATGAGCGAGTTCGGCCCGTCGATCACCTCCGGTGAGAGCTCCACGCCGCGGTTGACGGGCCCCGGGTGCATGAGGAGCTGGCGCGGGCCCAGGCGCCGAGAGTCGATCTGGTAGCGGGCGGCGTATTCGCGGATCGAGGGAACGAAGGTCTCGCGCATCCGCTCGCGCTGCATCCGGAGGGCGTAGACGACATCGGCCGCGGCGAGGCCCTCGAGATCGAACGACACCTCGCAGCCGAGCGCGGCGGCGATTCCTCGAGGGATCAGGGTGGGCGGCCCGCACACAGTGACCTCGGCGCCCATCATCCGAAAGGCGAGGACGTTGGAACGCGCCACCCGACTGTGGAGGACGTCGCCGACGATCCATACCCGCTTGCCCTCGAGCGAGTCGAGCCGGCGCAGCAGCGTGTAGACGTCGAGCAGCGCCTGGCTGGGGTGCTCGTGCTTGCCGTCCCCGGCGTTGACCACCGCGGCCTCGCTCCAGCGGGCGACGAGCCCCGCGGCCCCGGCGTGAGGGGAGCGGATCACGATCGCCTCCGGCCCGTACGCGCTCAGGGTGGCGATCGTGTCCTTGAGCGATTCGCCCTTGTCGACCGACGAGCCCACGGCCTTGACCGAGACGACGTCGGCCGAGAGCCGCTTGGCCGCGAGCTCGAATGAGGAGCTGGTGCGGGTGCTCGATTCGTAGAAGAGGTTGACGATCGTGCGGCCGCGAAGGGTCGGGACCTTCTTGATGTCGCGCCGACCGACCTCGGCGAACCCCTCGGCCCGCTTCATGATCCGATCGACGTCGGCGCGCTCGAGGTCGGCGATCGTCAGCAGGTGCCTCATCGGGCCGCCTCCATCGCCGCCGCGATCGCCACCTCGTCGACCCCGTCGAGCTCCTCGACTCGCACGTAGACGCGCTCGTCCCGCGACGTGGGCAGGTTCTTGCCGACGTAGTCCGGCCGGATCGGGAGCTCTCGGTGACCACGGTCGACGAGCACCGCGAGCTGCACGCGCGCGGGGCGGCCGTAGTCGAACAGCGCCTCGATCGCCGCCCGGACCGTGCGGCCGGTGAACAGGACGTCATCGACGAGCGCCACCGTGCGGCCGTCGAGGTCGAAGTCGAGGTGGGAGGCGTGGACGACGGGATGAGCGCCAGGCTCCCGCACGCCGACGTCGTCGCGGTAGAAGGAGATGTCGAGGTCGCCGAACGGCACCTCGGAGCCGGTCAGCTCCCCGACCAGCGCGTGGAGACGCTCTGCGAGGACGGCGCCCCGCGTATGGATGCCCACGACGGCGAGGTCCTCCGAGCCGGGGTTCTTCTCGACGATCTCGTGAGCGATGCGCACCAGGGTGCGACGCAGATCATCGCGGTCGAGGACGACCTTGGCTTCGGTGTTCACGCTCGCCCCTTCCTGGCCTCTCGGGACCGGGTTAAAGGAACCGACGCGGCCAGCCTAGCAGCCGCGTCCCCGGGAACCTCGACGGTCGTGGGCAGGGAAAGGCTGACCGGCTCGCGCCCACCACCGGAGGCGCCGGCAGCCGGGCGCGGACGGTGCGCCGCCCGATGCGTTAGAACCAGATTGGTGGCAATACCCAGCGCTACCCGGGAGGCGATCGCGGTCCACCAGGCCGCCGGCCGCCGCTTCGAGGCCGGAGGCGTGACGAGCTTCGCGCGCGAACAGGGGCGAGGCGCCGCGGTGGTCCTCGTTCACGGAGTCCCGACGAGCTCCTTCCTCTACCGGAGGGTGATCCCCGCCTTGGCCGAGCAGGGGCTGCAGCCGATCGCCTTCGACCTTCCGGGACTCGGGTTCGCCGAGCGTCCCACCGACTTCGACTACACATGGTCCGGCCTCGCCCGGTGGGTCGGCGAGGCGATCGACGCGCTCGAGATCGGCCGCTGCCACCTCGTGGTCCACGACATCGGCGGCCCGATCGGGATCGAGTGGGCGATCCGCAACCCCGAACGGGTGCTGTCGCTGACGGTGCTCGACACGATGCTCGACGTGGCAGGGTTCAAGCGCCCCTGGTCCATGCATCCGTTCTCGATCCGAGGGATCGGGATGGTGTGGTTGGCGTCGCTGCGACCCTTCGTGATGTCCGAGCTCTTCTACCGACAGGGGATCGCGGATCGAAGCGCCGTTCCGAGGCACGAGGTCTACGCTCACTACTACCTCCTGAAGCGGGGCGACGGCGGCCGCGCGTTCCTGCGGATCATGCGCGGCTTCGAGTTGAGCGCCGAGAAGCAGCGGTTCCTCGAGGACGGGCTGATCGAGCGGCCCTATCCGGCCCGGATCGTCTGGGGCGAGCGCGACCCCGCGCTCGGCCTCGACCGGATGCGCGCGGCGCAGCGCGTCCTGGGCACGGACGAGGTGGTCCTCCTCCCCGCCAAGCACTTCCTCCAGGAGGATCAGGCGGTCGCCCTCGCGCAGGCGGTGGCCGACCTCGCGGCGCCGCTCGGCTGACGATCTCAGGCGGGCGCCGGCGCGCGGGCCCCGTTCTCGATCAGCCGCGGCGGGCCCCGCTCGGGGAGCGGCACCTCGACGACGTCGAAGTCGCGCGGCGCCTCGGTGTGCGGGAATGACTCGCGTGCCTCGGCGAGCACCTCCCGAACGTCGTACCGGGACGAGACGTGGACCAGGGTGAGCAGCTTGACGCTGCATTCGCGCGCCAGCTCCGCGGCCTGGCGGGCGGTGGAGTGACCGGTCTCCAGCGCTCGCTCGAGCTCCTCGTCCGCGAAGCTTCCGTCGTGGACGAGGAGCTCGGCCTCGTGCGCGGCGACCCGGGTCGCGTCGCAGGTGGCGGTGTCGCCGCTGACGACGAGCTTTCGCCCCAGGCGCGGCTCGCCCATCACCTGCTCGGATCGGACGAGGCCGTCGCTGCCCCGCACCGGCTCACCCTCCTGGAGACGGCCGAAGTCCGGGCCCGCCGCGACCCCGAGCCGGTGCGCCGCCTCCGGGTCGAAACGCCCGGGTCGTTCGTCCTCCACCAGCGCGTAGCCGTTCGCCCGCATCCGGTGCTCAACCGGAAAGCTCCGAATCTCATAGCCGTCGTGGCGGATTCCCTCCCCAGGCTCCAGCTCGACGAGATCGACCGGATAGGAGATCCGCCCGATGATCCGGCCGATCGCCTTGAACAGGTCGATCAGCCCGCTGGGGCCGATGATCCGAAGCGGCCGGTCGCGGCCCTGGAGGTCGTACGTCTTCAGCAGGCCGGGGATCCCGAGATAGTGGTCGGCGTGGAAGTGGGTGACGTAGATCTCGTCGACCTGCACGAGCCCGGTGGAGCGCTGCATCTGGCGCTGTGAGCCCTCCCCGCAGTCGAACAGGATCCTCTCCCCTCCGATCCGCGCCAAGAGGCAGGCGGTGGCCCGCCGCGCCGTGGGAACGGAGCCGCCGGTGCCCAGAAACACGACCGAGACGTCCATGACCCAAGGCTAGACCGAGCGCAGGCGCCCCGATATTTCGAGAAGCCGGTGCGCCGCTGGGCACGCTCACTCTATGAGCCGTCGACTCAGGCCTCCCGCCCGGCCGCGACTACACTCACCGCGAGCGCCCGTAGCTCAGTTGGATAGAGCGCGTGCCTCCGGAGCACGAGGTCACAGGTTCGAGTCCTGTCGGGCGCGTTCGGCGGCATGGTCGGGTCCGGTCGGCCACGGCGGCGCTTCGCCTGCGCGACGGTCACTCGAGCCGCCGCTCGATCCGGCGACGTTTCCGGCTGCACCGCGGCTTACTGCTTCGGGTTGGGGACCGACCCCTGATCGCCCGGGATCGCCTCGGGAGGCGGACCGGTCTGGCCCGGCTCCTCGTCGTCGTCGGCGGAGGGATCGCTCGGCTCGGGATCCGGTCCCTGTCGCTCCGGGTTCGTATCCCGCTCCTCGTCGGGGTCCGGAGGGACGTTCTCCACTTCGTGCGGGGCGCCTTGCATGCTCCTCCGCTTCCCGCGGGCTCGCCGGCGAAACCTCGACAAGCCCGTTTCGAGGTCGGCCTCCGACCTCGAACCTCGCGTCAGCGACCGTCGGCGACCGCGCGCTCGAGTACGGCCGCCATTCGCGCCGCCTGGCGGCGGACGTCGTGCTCGGCGGCGGCTCGGCGGGCCGCCGGGTTCGGGGAGGGCAGGTCCGCCGCGCGCTCGAGCGCCGCGGCCAAAGCGCCGGTGTCCTGCGGGTCGGTGAGGATGCCCGCATCGGGGCTGACGAACTCGGGCGGGCCGCCGACGCTCGTTGCGACGACGGTCCGCTCCATCGCCATCCCCTCGAGCGTCGCCTGACCGAAGGGCTCCACCAGCGAAGGCTGGCAGAGGACGTCGCAAGCGGCGATCCAGCGCGGCACATCGGCCTGCGGGATGCGCCCCGTGACGCGCACCCGCGGGCGCCCCTCGAGCGCCTCCCGGAGCGGCCCATCCCCGACGAACGCGAGGCGGCCGCGATCCAGTCGGTCGAACGCGTCGGCGAGGCGGACGACGTTCTTTCGCTCGATCAACGAGCCCACGCACAGGAACCCGGGGCCCTCTTCATCCCATGCCACCTCCCGCCGCGCCGCGGCGGCGGGGCTCGGCGCGAAGGCCTCGAGGTCAACCCCGCAGTCCGCGACCTCGATCTTCGTCGCGGCGGGCGGAATGCGCTCGACCAGGCGGTCCGCCAGCCACCGTGAGTTGGCGATCACCGCGGCCGCCCGCCGGACGACCCAGCGAGTGGCGGCGGTCACCCCGGGAACGCGGCCGAGGTTGGCGACGTCCTGCCCGTGGCCCATGACCACCATCGGCGCTCCGGCCGCCGACGCCGCCAGCGCCCCGGCAGCGCCCGCGGGAAAGAGGAAGTGCGCGAAGACCACGTCCGGGCGCCCTCGGCGCGCCGCCGTGATCGCGTGACCCGCGAGGCGGGCGTACTTGACCCGCGACCCGCCCCGGCGCTCGATCGTCGCGCGATCGACCTCGTGCCCCAGGGCCTCGAGCTCCCGGGCCACCGGTACGAGGAAGCTCCCCAGGTCCGGGTCCGCCGGGCCGGGCCACATCTGGGTGACGAGGAGGATCCGCACGGGGCCGGATCATCGCGGGCGCGCCACGTATCCGTCGCGCGAACGCGTGCATCGCGAACGCCGACCGTCGGCCGCGCGCCCGAGAGACCGGGCCGACGGCGCGGACTTTCGTGCGCCTACTTCTTACGCTTGCGCTTGCGGCTGAGGTCGCGAGCGGCGTAGGCCGCCTGCGCGGCGATCATCGCGTCAAGAGCACCGAAGCCGAGGATCACTGGAGACATTCGTTCCTCCTTGGTGGTGCGGGTCCATTTGATTATTCGGCACGGACCAGCGGAATCCGCGCGATTTCGGCGAGGTTTTAGGAACTTATTAGGACGGTCGAACCTCGGGGTGCTCGCGGTACCACTCGATCGTCCGGCGAAGCCCCTCCTCGAGATCGACCCGCGGCTCCCAGCCGACGACCGCGCGGATCTTCGCCGGGTCCACGAACTGGCGGTCGATCTCCCCGGACGGGCTGCCAGAGCCCTGGATCTCCGGCTCCGCCCCGGTCCCCGCCAGCCCCGCGATCAGCTCGACCACCTCGCCGACCCGATGCGGCCTGCCGCTTCCGGCGTTGAACGCCTCGCCCCGGACGTCTTCGCGGTCGAGGGCGTCGGCGATCGCCAGGTACGCGCAGGCCGCGTCCTCGACGTAGAGGAAATCGCGCTCAGGCGAGCCGTCGGATCGCAGCACCGGGCGGCGCCCGTCGAGGACGGCGCTCACCGTCTCTGGGATCAGGCGCGAGAAGTTGGTGTCCCCGCCGCCGTAGACGTTCGCGAACCGAGTCACAGCGACCGGCAGGCCGTAGGAGCCCCAGAAGCTGCGGGCGATCAGGTCGGCAGCGGCCTTGCTCGCCTCATACGGCGCCGTCGGCCGGAGGGCGAAGTCCTCGCGATAGGGAAGCTCGTCGTGGGCGCCGTACGCCTTGTCGGAAGAGGCGACCACCACCCGCCCGAGTCCCCGGGAGCGGCAGGCGTCGAGCACGGTCCAGGTGCCGCGCACGTTCGCCTCGAAGGTCGCCGCCGGCGACGCGGCGGCGGTGGCGACGATCGTCTGCGCGCCGAGGTGGAACACCGTGTCGACCCGGTGCTCGGCGAGGGCCCGCTCGACGAGCTCGCCGTCGACCACGTCCCCCTCGACCTCCTCGACCTCGCCCTCGACGCCGATCAGGGCGAGGGGCGACGGTCGGGACGTGGCGGCCGCACGGTCCAGCGAGACGACCCGCTCGCCGCGCTCCAGCAGGGCTCGGCAGAGCCAGGCCCCGACGAAGCCTCGTCCTCCGGTGACGAGGGCCCTACCGGGCACCGGCGTCGGCTGCTGCGCTTCGCTCCCAAACCGCCCAAGGCGCCTTGCCCTCTCGCCACAGATCGTTGAGCAGGACCGCGTCCTTGTAGGTGTCCATGCAGTCCCAGAATCCGGCGTGCCGGAACGCGTGGAGCCGCGCCTCCGCGGCGAGGCGGCGAAGCGGCGCGTTCTCGAGCATGCTGTCCGCCTCCAGGTAGTCGAGGAACTCGGGTTCGAAGCAGAAGAAGCCTCCGTTCACCCAGTGCTCCAGGCGAGGCTTCTCCTCGAAGGCCAGGACGCGGTCCCCGTCGTCGAGCTCGGCCACGCCGAACTGGGTTCGCGGCCGCACCACGGTGACCGTGCCGGTTGCCCCGTGGCCGCGGTGGAACGCGGCCAGGGTCTCCAGATCGATGTCCGCGACCCCGTCGGCGTAGGTGGCGCAGAACGTTTGGCCGGCGAGGCGCTCTCGGGCCAGGGCGAGCCGTCCCCCCGTCGGGGTGTCGAGGCCGGTGTCGACGCACTCGATATCCACCGGCTCCGGCCAGTCGGCGGAGGAGACGAACTCCTCGATCATCTCGCCGAGGTATCCGGTTAAGAGGAGGAAGCGGCGCAGCCCCTGCGACGCGTAGATGCGGACCACGTGCCAGAGGATCGGCTGGGCGCCGATCTCCACCAGCGCCTTTGGAATCGCGTGGGTGTGCTCCTGGAGGCGCGTCCCCCGACCACCGCACAGGATCGCCACCGGGCCCACGCCCTCCATAGCGGGAGGGTATGGAATCGCTAAGCCGACGACGCCGCCGGGGTTATTCCCCGCCTGCGACCGCGGGCAGGATCGTCACCTCGTCGCCTTCCTCGAGCTCGGTGTCGAGGCCGTCCTGGAAGCGGATGTCCTCCCCCGAGACGTAGACGTTGACGAAGCGGCGAAGGCCTCCGTCCTCGGTGATCCGCTCGCGGAGGTCGTCGTGCTGGTCGAAGACGGCGTCCAGCGCCTCGCCGACCGTGGTGCCCTCGACCTCGATCTCGCCCTCGCCGTCGGTCACGCTTCGAAGCTGCGCCGGGATCTTCACCGTGACTGCCATCGCGGTGCGGAACCTTAGCGTGTGGCCACCGGCTCCAGCTCGGCTTCGAACCCCTCGATGGTGGGGTCGATCTCGTGCATGCGGAAGCTCTCCCTGGTCGCCTCGAGCGTCTTCAGGCCCTCGCCGGTGATGTAAGCGACGACGCGCTCGGAGGGATCGATCGCCCCGGCGTCGGCGAGCTTCGCGAGGACCGCGGTGGTCACCCCGCCGGCGGTCTCCGTGAAGATGCCCGTCGTCTCGGCGAGCAGGCGGATCCCGGCGCGGATCTCGTCGTCCGTGACCGCGTCGATCGCGCCGCCCGTCTGCCGGGCCAGCTCGAGCGCGTAGACCCCGTCCGCGGGATCGCCGATCGCGAGGCTCTTCGCGATCGTGTCGGGACGCTGCGGCTTGCACACCTCCCACCCCGCCTCGAACGCGGTCGCGACCGGGCTGCAGCCGCTGGCCTGTGCGCCGTTGAAGGCGGGAAGCTCGCCCTCGACGAGGCCGAGGTCGATCCACTCGCGGAACCCCCGTCCGAGCTTCGTGAACAGCGATCCGGAGGCGATCGGGCAGACGACCCGGTCGGGAAGGGCCCACCCGAGCTGCTCGACGGTCTCGAACGCGAGGGTCTTCGAGCCCTGGGAGTAGTAGGGGCGAAGGTTGACGTTCACGAACGCCCACGGCCGCGCCTCGCAGAGCTGCGTGCAGAGCCGGTTGACGTCGTCGTAGGTGCCGCGCACCCCCACCAGCCGGGTGCCGTAGACGCCCGTGGCGAGGAGTTTCTGCTCCTCCAGGTCCGAGGGGACGAAGACGTAGGAGTCGAGCCCCAGGGCCGCGGCGCGAGCGGCCACCGCGTTCGCCAGGTTGCCCGTGGACGCGCAGGCAATCGTCTCGAACCCGAGCTCCTGGGCCTTCGCGATCGCCACCGCCACCACGCGGTCCTTGAACGAGTGCGTGGGATTGGCGGCATCGTTCTTCACCCACACCTCGCCCAGTCCCAGCCGCTCCGCGAGCCGATCGGCTCGCACCAGCGGCGTCAGGCCCGGCTCGAGCGGGTCGCGCGGGCGCTCGCCGAAGGGAAGGAAGTCGGCGTAGCGCCAGATCCCCCGCGAGCCCGCTTGGATCTTTCGCCGTGCCTCGGCGGGATCGAGCTGCGCGTGGTCGTAGGAGACCTCAAGCGGACCGAAGCAGCTCTCGCAGACGTAGCGCGCCTCGAGCGGATAGCTTCGCCCGCACTCCTTGCAGACCAGTGCCTCGGCCGCCATCCGTTCCTAGCCTCTCTTTCTTCCCGTCGCTTTCATCTCGCTACGAAAAAACCTCTGCCGGGCTAGCGAGCAGAGGTCCTGTCCGGACTTCCACTCACATCTCCCAGGCTCTTCCACCTGCTGGAGTTGGCACCTTCCCCTCGCGGGGGGGTTGCCGGGGTTTCTACGGGCCAGTCCCTCCACCCCTCTGGATGTGGTGGCTATGTGGCGCCGGACTATACCAGGGGGTTTGCACGGCTTCCGACGCTCGCGTCGCACCCGTCGCGTACTCTTAGCTCGAGCCCGCAATGGAAGCGCGACCAAGTGAGATGAGCAGCGATGCCGAACCTCCCGAAGCCCAGGCTGCGCAGGACAGCGCGCGGTCGGCTGGTCGCGCCGCCGCCTGAGCCGGCCGAGCGGAAGCCGAACGTCGAGACGATCACCGCCGAGGGTCTTCGGTGGGTGAACATCGAGCATCCCTCGCCCCTGGAATGCGCGTGGCTGGAGGAGCAGTTCGGCTTCCACGCCCTGGATCTCGAGGACGTCCTGTCGCGCAACCAGCGGCCGAAGATCGACGAGTACCCCGACTACCTGTTCATCGTCCTCCACTTCCCGGTCTTCGACCGCGCCGTCGGCAGGCTCAACGCCGGCGAGCTCGACATCTTCGTCGGCCCCGACTACCTGGTCACGATCCCGAACCAGCCGCTTCAGCCGGTCGAGTATCTGTTCGAGCGCTGCCGCTCCAAGGAGGAGCTCCGCGAGCAGCTCTTCTCGAAGGGCCCCGGCTTCCTGCTCTACCGCGTCGTCGACGACAGCTTCGACTACTGCTTCCCGATGCTCCGGAAGATCGGCAACAAGCTCGACGCGATCGAGGACGAGATCTTCTCGGGCCGCTCGGAAGAGGTCGTGCGCGACATCTCGAACGTCAAGCAGGAGATCATCAACTTCCGCAAGGTCGTCCGGCCGCAGCGCACCGTTCTCCGCGACCTCGAGAACCTCAAGCATCGCTTCCTCGCCCGCGAGGGGGACCTGGAGATCTACTTCGACGACGTCGTCGACGCGCACGAGCGGATCTGGGACATGCTCGAGAACTACAAGGAGGTCGTCGAGGCGCTCGAGGATACGAACGAGTCGGTGATCTCGCACCGCGTCAACGACATCCTCCGCGTGCTCACCGTGATCAGCGTGATCCTGTTGCCGTTGACCCTGCTCGCCAGCATCATGGGCATGAACGTTCGGGTGCCCGGCCAGAACGCGATCGGCGCCTTCTGGATCGTCGTCGGGCTCATGGTGGCGATGCTCACCAGTCTCCTCTGGCTCTTCCGCCGCCGCGGCTGGCTGTAGGCCCGGGCCGCAGCGCGCCGCCCACCGTCTTGCACCCACCAAAGGATCGTCGCCTGAGAGCGCCTGGGCGAGACCGGCGCGACCTCGCCCACCTTGTCGAGGGAGGCGTAGGCTCCGCGCCATGAGAATAGGCCGGGTGCTGACGGCGCCCTTCCGGGCGCTCGGCCGGTTGCTTCACCGTCTTGGCCGCCTCGTCACCGGATCGGGCGGGAGCGCCCGGGGTGGCTCCCGCTGGCCCGCGTGGGTACCGGCCGGCTGGCCGGACGGCCCGTGCTATGCGTTACGCACGATCGGCGGGTAGGACGCATCGGTGCGCTTCTGGTTAAGCGCAGCTCCACGTAGAATCGGCACGGTCGCGGTGACTCCATTTGTAAAAACCTCGGGACTAAAGGAAGAGAAACGGGCATGGAGAAGAGCGGGTCGCAGAAAAGCAAGTCTCCTTCTCAGCTGATCGACGCGAGAATCAAGGAGCTGGGCGACTGGCGGGGAGAGATGCTCAGCCGGCTCCGTGCCTTGGTCAAGGAAGCCGATCCCGAAGTCGTCGAGGAGTGGAAGTGGAGAGGGGTTCCGGTGTGGTCGCACGACGGATTGATCTGCACGGGCGAGACTTACAAGAACGTCGTGAAGATGACCTTCGCCAAAGGGGCGGCCCTGAAGGATCCTTCGGGCCTCTTCAACTCCAGTCTTGACGGGAACACGAGGCGTGCCATCGACTTCCGCGAGGGCGAGAAGATCGACGACGAGGCGTTGAAGACTCTCGTTCTCGCCGCCGTGACCCTGAACAAGTCCAAAGCCCGAAGCTAAGCCACGCGACCTGACGCTAGGGTGCGGCGGTGTGGCCAACTACCGCATCTGGGCGCCATGGCGCCTCGCCTACGTGAAGGACGCGTCCAAGGACTCGGAGTCCGAGTGCATCTTCTGCACCAAGCCGGCTGAGGGCGACGACGAGAAGAACCTGATCACTCATCGGGGCGAGCGCTGCTTCGTGATGCTCAACCGTTTCCCGTACACGAACGGCCATCTGATGATCGCGCCCTACGAGCACCTGGCGACGCTGCCCGAGCTCGGGGAGGAGGCGGTCGCCGAGATGATGGCGCTGGCGCAACGGGCGATGGTCGTCCTCGACTCCACGTACGGCCCGCAGGGGTACAACGCCGGGCTCAACCAGGGCCGGGTCGCGGGCGCAGGCTATGAGACCCACATCCACCTGCACGTCGTGCCCCGCTGGGCGGGCGACACCAACTACATGCCCGTTCTCGCGGACACCCGCGTGATGCCCCAGTCGCTGGAGGACAGCTACGCGGCCCTCAGGGGAGCCTTTTGACACAGCCTTCCGGGACCCCCCCACGCTCGGAGCCGGCGCGGGGCACGCGCCCGGTGCCGGACTCGATCTTCAAGGCGTACGACATCCGCGGCGTCTACGGCGAGGAGATCGACGGCGAGGCCGCCTACCTGGTGGCGCGCGCGTTCGCGCGAGTGCTCGCGGGGCTGCGGACGAAGAGTCCGAGCGAGCTGCGGGTCGGGCTCGGGCGCGACATGCGGATCCAGGCGCCCGAGATCAGCGATCGGGTTCGAGACGGCCTCGTCGCCGAGGGCTGCTCGGTCCTCGATGCCGGAATGGTGGCCACCGAGATGCTCTACCACCTGGTCGGCTCGCGCGAGCTCGACGGGGGTGCGATGGTCACCGCGTCGCACAACCCGAAGGCCTACACGGGGATCAAGCTGGTTCGCGAGGGCGCGCTGGCGCTCTCGGGCGAGGCGGGGATCGGGGAGGTCCGAGCGACGGTAGAGGCCGGCCTCGGAGAGCCGCCGGGCGGAGGCACGGTCGAGGACGTCGACATATACGACGACTTCCACGGGCGGGTTCTCTCGTTCATCGATCCCGACCGGGTAAAGCCCCTTCGGGTCGTGGCCGACGGCGGCAACGGGATGGCGGGGCCGATGGTCGGTCCGCTGCTGGAAGGCCTCGGCCTCGATCTCGTCACGTCCCACTGGGCCCCCGACGGCGAGTTCCCCGACCGCGGGCCGAATCCGCTCGTCGAGGAGAACCGCCGGTTCATCGTCGCCAAGGTCCTCGAGGAGAAGGCCCAGCTGGGAATCGCATGGGACGGTGACGCCGACCGCTGCTTCTTCATCGACGATCGTGGGGCGTTCGTCGACGGGGACTTCCTCACCGCGCTCCTCGCGAGGCAGCTCCTTCGCAAGGAGCATGGAGCGAGGATCGTCTACGACGTGCGGGCGAGCCGCGCGGTCCCCGACACGGTCACCGAGCTGGGAGGAACCGCGTACATCAATCGCGTCGGACACGCGTTCTTCAAGCGCGCCCTCCGCGAGCACTCCGCCGCCTTCGGCGGCGAGGTCTCAGGGCATTACTACTTCCGCGACTTCTGGTGCGCGGACTCGGGGACCATCCCGGCGCTCCTGGTGCTGGAGCTGGTCTCCGTCGAGGACAGGCCACTCTCGGAGCTCGTCGACTCCTTCCGGCGGCGGTACTTCATCTCGGGCGAGATCAATTCCGAGGTCGCGGATCAGGAGGGCAAGATGCGCGAGCTCGCCGAGCGTTTCTCGGACGGCGAGGTCTCGTGGCTGGACGGAGTGTCGGTCGACTATCCCGACTGGCACTTCAACGTGCGACCGTCGAACACCGAGCCGCTCCTGCGGCTGAACCTCGAGTCGCTGGCCACGCGGGAGGACATGGAGCGAAGGCGGGACGAGGTCCTCGCGATCATCCGCTCGTGACGCCCGAGGAGGCCCTCGAGCGGGCGCGCGAGGCCGGGATCCATCGGCTTCGGATCCCCACCCCGTTCGCCGTGGGCCGGGTCAACTGCTACCTGATCGAGGACGACCCGCTGACCCTCGTCGACACCGGTCCGAACTCCGGCAAGTCGCTCGACGAGCTCGAGCGCCAGCTCTCCGCGCTAGATCACCCGCTCGAGGAGATCGAGCTCGTGCTCCTCACCCACCAGCACATCGACCACCTCGGGCTGGTCGAGATCATCGCCGCGCGCTCGGGCGCCGAGGTTGCGGCCATCGACGTCGTGGTGCCATTCGTCGAGAACTTCGGCGACGACATCGAACTCGAGGACCGCTTCGCCGCCGACCTCATGCTCCGGCACGGGATTCCGGAGGACGTGGTCACCGCGCTCCGATCGGTGGCGAGGAGCTTCCGCGCCTGGGGCGCGCGGGCGGATGTGACCCGCCCGCTCCACGACGGCGAGGAGCTTCGCCTCGCCGAGCGCGAGCTCGAGGTCCAGCTTCGCCCCGGGCACAGTCCCTCGGACACGCTGCTGTGGGATGCAGAGCGCCGCATCCTCGTCGCCGCCGACCACCTCCTCCCTCACATCTCCTCGAACCCGCTGATCTCCCGGCCGCTCGACGGAAGTGACGAGCGCCGCCGCGCTCTGATCGACTACATCGCCTCGCTCAAGAGGACCCGCGAGCTGCCCGCCGAGATCGTGCTCCCGGGCCATGGCGAGCCGATCACCGACCATCGGACGCTGATCGACGAGCGCCTCGCCCTTCATCGCCGCCGAGCCGAGAAGATCCTCGACCTGATCTCCGAGCGGCCGCGGACCGCGTACGAGGTCGCGCAGGAGCTGTGGGGGAACGTCGCCGTGACCCAGGCCTTCCTCACTCTCTCCGAGGTCCTCGGCCACGTCGACCTGCTTGCCGCAGACGGGCGGGTCAAAGAGACCGCCAACGGCGATCTGATTCGCTTCGAGGCGGTGGGGTAACGTGGCGTCCGAAGGGTCGGGAGTGGCATCGTCGGCGATCACGATCGAGGCGCCACCGCGCGCCGAGGCGTCCGAGAACGGCGCACCCGCGCCCGCGCGCCCGCCCAAGAAGCGGATGCTCATCATCGTCAACCCGTACGCGACCACCGTCTCGGACCGGTTGAAGAACCTCGTCGTCTACGCGCTCCAGGGACGCTACGACGTCGAGGCGGTGCTGACCGAGGCCCAGCACCACGCGACCGAGATCGGTCGCGAGGCTTGCGTGGGCGGCTACGACATCGTCGTCGCGTTCGGCGGCGACGGAACCCTGAACGAGGTCGCCAACGGCCTCGCCGGAACCGACGTGCCGGTCTCGGTCCTGCCGGGGGGTTCGACCAACGTGGTGTGCCGCACCCTCGGCATTCCGAACGACGTGGTCGACGCGACCGAGCACCTGCTGGGGGTCGCGGACGACTTCCGTCCCCGGCGCATCGACCTGGGGGTCGCGAACGGCCGCCGCTTCGTCTTCGCCTGCGGAGCGGGGCTCGACGCCACCGCGGCGAAGCGAGTCGACTCCCATCCGAGGATGAAGGCGCGCGGCGGGCGCTGGTACTACACCTGGGCGGCCGTCTCGGGCTTCTACGGCCGCTACCTCCGCAACCCGGTGCGGATACGCCTCGAGGTCGACGGGCGCCAGGCCGAGGGCATCACGACGATCGTCCAGAACTCCGACCCCTTCACCTACTTCGGCAGCCAGCCGCTTCGGGTCTGCGAGAACGCCGCGCTCGACAACGGCACGCTGTCCGTGGCAATGCTCCGCCGCGCCGCCCAGCGCGACGTCCCGACGATCGCCGCGCGGGTGCTGATGAAGACCCTCCGAACGCCCGGTCACAGCCAGATCGAGCACTTCGACGGGGTGACGGAGGGAAGGATCGAGTCCGTCTCCCGGGACGCCGAGGGGCGGGTTCGGCCGTTTCCGGTGCAGGTCGACGGTGACTACATCGGCGATCACGGCGAGCTCGAGATCGGAATCGAGCCCGCCGCGTTGACGATCGTTGCCTGAGCCCGACTGCCGGTTCTGCGCGATCGCCGCCGGCGATGAGCAGGGCCACGTCGTCTTCGAGGACGACATCTCGCTCGCCTTCCTCGACCACCGGCCCCTCTTCCCCGGCCATTCGCTGCTCATCCCCCGCCGACACCTCGAGACCGTGTGGGACCTGCCCGACGACCTGATCGGCCCGCTGTTCGCGAACGCGCGGCTCCTCTCGGCGGCGATTCGCGATGCGATGGGAGCAACGGGGGCGTTCATCGCGGTCAACAACGTCGTCAGCCAGAGCGTCCCCCACCTCCATATCCACCTCGTGCCGCGAAACCGAAAGGACGGCCTCCGCGGATTCTTCTGGCCGCGGCGACGCTACGACGGCGAGGAGCACATGCGCGAGACCGCGGCGGCGGTCAGGGCCGCGGTCGGCGTGCTCGCTCAGCCCTGAGCCCTGAGGACGTTCGCGCGTCGCCCGCTGAGATAGCCCAGGTTGTGGGCCACCAGCCCCGCGCTGTCGATGGCGCGAAAGAGGGCCGCCTCGTAGCTCCCGCGCGCCGCCAGCGCCGCCAGGTCGCGTGCCGCGGCGGTGAGGCCGGCGCGGAGGGGCCACCGGGGCGAGGTGCCCGGGTAGCGCTCGTTCAGCCAGCTCGAGCCCGCTCCGTAGCGAACCATGGCGCCGAGCAACGAGGGCAGCCGCTCGCGGTGGCGATGGTGAACGAGAGCGAGCGGACGGAACTCGAGGTCCCACCCTGCGGCCCCCAGGCGGCGGCAGAGGTCGACGTCGCCCCCCGACCTGATCCCCTCGCTGAACCCACCGAGCCGCTCGAAGGCCTCGCGACGCACGAGGAGGTTTCCGGCGGCCGCGCAGCCATCCTCGGCCCGGAGCACCCCGGCCTCGTGATCGAAGATGTGGCGGGATCGGGCGTAGCGGGCCGCGAGCGAGCGCTGGATGGGATCGCCGAGGATCTGGCCCGCGAGGGCCCCACAGCCATCCGCCACCGGCTCGGCGAAGTAGGCGTACAGGAGGGCCTGCTGGGGGACGCAGTCCGAGTCCATGAACAAGAGCCATTCCCCGCGGGCTCGCCGCGCCCCGGCGTTTCGCGCGTAGTAGGAAGAGCGTTCGGCGACGGCGGAAACGACCCGGGCCGCGCCCGTGTCGATGGTCGCCAGAACCCCGGCCTCCGTGTTGTCAGCGAGGATCAGCTCGTCGGCGGCGGAGACGTCCAGCCGCGAGAGCGCGGTCAGCAGGCGCGTGGCCGCCGGCGAGCCTCCCCGGAACGGGATCACCACGCTGATCGCGGGGCGTAGCCCCGTGCTCACGCCGTCGGCGTCACGCGATACGCGTCGAACACGGAATCGACGTTTCGCAGGCGCCCCACGCACTGGCGGAGCTGGTC
The DNA here is from genome assembly GCA_035313645.1 of Solirubrobacterales bacterium. GTDB lineage: Bacteria > Actinomycetota > Thermoleophilia > Solirubrobacterales > 70-9 > AC-56. The sequence continues at coordinate 15,616 of DATGAF010000069.1, read as the reverse complement.
GGAGTCCCCCACCTCCACCACGAAGCGGTTCTTGACCATCGGGTGCTTGGTCGTGCAGTTCGCCTCCAGGATGTTGACTCCCGCCTCGGCGAAGGTGCGGGAGAGGTCCTCCAGAAGTCGGGTGCGATCCCAGGCATCGACCTGGAGCTCCACCCGGTAGGAGGTCACGTTGCCCCCCTCCCACTGAACGTCGGTGAAGCGCTCGGGCGAGCGGCGAAGCCCGCTCATGTTCTTGCAGTCCTCGCGGTGGATCGTGATCCCGCGGCCGAGCGAGACGTAGCCGACGATCTCGTCGCCGGGCACCGGGCGGCAGCACTTCGCGAGGCGGACCATCACGTCATCGACCCCCTTGACCTTGATCCCGTAGTCCGAGGCCTCCTCCGTTCGGCGCTGGCGCTCGTCGCGCCCCTCGAGGACCCCCGCGAGCCGGGCCTCGGTCTCGTCGCCGGCGACCGCCTCGCCCTGCTTCAGGCGCTGGAAGACCTTGTTCGCGACGGTCTTCGGCGAGATCTTGCTCTGGCCGATGGCGATGTAGAAGTCGTCGGCCTTACGGAACCCCATCTCGCGGGTGACGTCGGCGAGGAGGGGCGAGGCCGCGATTCGCTGCGAGGGCAGGCCGCGCTTTCGGATCGCCTCCTGGAGTCGCTCGCGCCCGCGCCGCTCGGCGTCCTCGCGCCGCTCGCGCTTCAGGAAGGCGCGGATCTTGTTGCGAGCCCGACTCGTGCGCACCAGCGCCAGCCAGTCGCGCGACGGGCCCCGCTCCTGCTTCGCCGTGAGGATCTCCACGATGTCGCCGGACTTGAGCTGGTAGTGGAGCGGGACGATCTTCCCGTTCACCTTCGCCCCCACGCAGCGGTGGCCGACGTCGGTATGGACGGCGTAGGCGAAGTCGAGCGGGGTCGAGCCCGCCGAGAGGTTCTTCACCTCTCCCTTCGGCGTGAACACGAACACCTCGTCCTCGAACAGGTCGACCTTCAGCGACTCGAGGAACTCGGTGGGGTCCTGGTCGCCCTCGACCTCCAGGAGCTGACGCAGCCAGGTCATCTTGTCGCGCTCCGGGTCGCCCTTGGGGCGCGCGCCCTCCTTGTAGATCACGTGGGCGGCGATCCCGTACTCGGCCGTCTCGTGCATCTCGGGGGTGCGGATCTGGATCTCGAGCGGCCGCCCCTCCGGACCGATCACCGTGGTGTGGAGGGCCTGGTACAGGTTCAGCTTCGGGGTGGCGATGAAGTCCTTGAAGCGGCCGGGGAGCGGCTTCCAGATCGAGTGGATGATCCCGATCGCGCCGTAGCAGTCCTTGACCGAGCCGACGATCACCCGCATCGCCGTCAGGTCGTAGATCTCGTTGAACTCGCGGCCCTTCTTGGTCATCTTCGAATAGATCGAGAAGAAGTGCTTGGCACGGCCCGAGATCTCGGCCTCGATCCCCACCTTCTTCAGCTCGCGCCGCAGGAACTTCCCCGCGTCCGAGACGTAGCGTTCGCGCTCGGCACGCTGCTGAGAGACCAGCTTCTTGATCTCGTCGTACTTCCGCGGGTGCAGGCGCTGGAACGAGAGGTCCTCGAGCTCCCACTTGATCGCGTGGATCCCGAGCCGGTGGGCGAGCGGCGCGTAGATCTCGAGCGTCTCTCGAGCCTTCTCGAGCTGCTTTTGCTTCGGCAGCGCGGCCAGGGTGCGCATGTTGTGAAGCCGGTCGGCGAGCTTGATCAGGATGACCCGGAGGTCCGTGGCCATCGCCACCATCATCTTGCGGTAGTTCTCCGCCTGGCTCTCGTCGCGGCTCTGGAAGGTGATCCCGGTCAGCTTCGTCACCCCATCGACGAGCTGGCCCACCGTCGCGCCGAACAGGCCCTCGACCTGCTCCAGGCTGGCGCTGGTGTCCTCGACCGTGTCGTGCAGGAGCGCCGCGCACAGCGTCTCGGCATCGAGCCGCAGCCCCGCGCAGATCTTCGCCACCTCGACGGGGTGCGTGATGAAGTCCTCTCCGGAGCGGCGTCGCTGGTCGGCATGGCGCTCGCAGGCGAACGCGAAGGCCCGCTCGACGGCCTCGGCGTCGACCCCCCTCGCGCCGTCGCCCGCGTGCTCCGAGATCACGGCGAGGAGATCGCCGAGGAGGGCGCGCTCGTCGGCGGTCAACGCCTGCGCGAGGTCCGTGAGCGGCGCCACCGTGAGGTCCCCCGCCGGGCGTGCCCCCACCCTGGTGTGACCCTCGCGGTCGGCCGGGGCCTTGGCGCCGTTCCCCGCGGCCTGCCGGCGGCGGGAGGGGCGGGGCGCCTTCGGCTTGCCGTCGGCGGTCCGCTTCGCGTGCGAGGCGTCCGACGGCGCGCGCTTGGCCTTCGGCCGGCGGGTGGCCTTCGGCTTGTCTAGCTCGGTTGTCTTTGCCCGCTTAGGAATCGCCTGCCCTCCTCGGACCGCGCGCGGTAGGCGACGAAACAACTCAGTCGCTCGAGATCCTTCTCCTCCGAGGATACGACGCGGAGCGCAGGCGCGGAGGCGGAACCCTCCCACCGAACCGCCTCGAGCTCCTCGAGCACCAGAAGGCGGCGCCCCGCGACCTCCGGCGCTCGCGGCAGGCGGCCCGCGCCCTCGACCAGGCCCCGGAGTCGATCGCCCTCGATCGATCCCTCCGCGTCGCCGTTCCGACACGCGGCTCGCAGATCGCGGTACATCGCGACGAGGGCGGCCCGCTGCGGCCACTCCTCATCGAGGACGCGGAGCGAGAACTCGATCTCCGCCGTCCCCCAGACGAGATGCACGAAGCCCTGGCCCGCCGAGACGAGGCGCTCCAGATGCGAGGAGGGAGGTGGATCGACGAGCACCACGTGGTGGAAGCCCGCGAGCATCGAGGGCCGCCGGCAGAGCGCCGCCCAGTCGGCGAGGGCGACCCCCGAGCCGCGCTCGGCGACCGCGTCGAGCGCGGCCCGGCCGGCCGCGTCGGCGAGCCGCCCCGAGGCGATCGCCATCTCGCCGCCTCCGAACCGGGCCGGAGCCGCGGCCCGCTCCACGAGCTCGCGACGGCGGAGGGCGTCGGCGCACAGGGCCAGGACCGGCTCGCCGCTCGAGGTGAGCGCGGCCACCGTCGCGACCCCCGACGTGCCGCGCCGATCGACGACCTCGCGTCGCTGCTCGGCCGCGGCGAGATCCACGAGCTCGGACGATGGCCATGCCGCGACGCCGATCTCGCGCTCGGCGTGGAGACGGCGCCACCACTCCGCGCAATCCGGATAGGGCGGGTCTCCAGAGGTTTCGATCTCGAGGGCGGGGTAGAGCGAGCCAAGGACGACCCGGGGGGAGACCACGCCGTTCCACTCGTTCAGCTCGAGCTTCACGGAGACGGCGAGGTCGTCGGCCAGCTCGGCGTCGACGAGCTCTCCGTTCACCCCGAACGCGACTCCGACCGCGCTTCGCCGCCCGCTCTCCAGCCGGAACCGGGCGTGCCTGTGCGCATCGCCCATCGGATGAACGTCGGAGACCCGCGCCGACGGGACGAGCAGCCGCACGCCGGGGTTGCCGTTCCCGAACGGGGCCAGGCGCGCGAGCTGCTCGGCGACGTCGTGGCCGAGGCTCTCCCCTCCGACCACGGCGTCGATCACCTCGGTGGGCGCCACGGAGGCCGTGCCGGTCACGGACCGGGCATGCGCGAGGAAGGCCTCCCGGAAGGCATCGATGCGGCCCGCCTCGATCTCGAGCCCCGCGGCCGCGCGGTGGCCTCCATAGCGGGTGAGGTGCTCGCCGCACGCGTCGAGCGCGGCGAGCAGGTCGAACCCGGGGACGCTCCTGCCCGATCCCCGCCCGTGGCCGTCCGGGTCGACCCCGATCAGGCAGACGGGAACCCAGTGGCGCTCGGCCAGGCGCGACGCGGCGATCCCCACCACCCCGTGGTGCCAGCCCTCCCCCGCGAGCACCAGAGCGGGAGCGGAGGCCAGGTCCGCGGGGAGCGCCGCCCGTTCTCGCTCGGCGCCCGCGACCACCTGCCGCTCGGTGTCGCGACGCTCGCGGTTGGCGCGGTCGAGCTCGGTCGCGATCGCCGCGGCGCGGTCGCGATCCTCGGTGAGCATCAGCTCGACGCCTGCGTCTGCCCTGTACAGGCGCCCCGCGGCGTTGATCCGGGGCCCCAGGCGGAACGCGACGTCGCCTTCGTCGAGGCGTCCCGGGTCGACCCCGGAGGCGGCGCAGAGGGCGCGCAGGCCAACCCGCCGAGCCCGGCGCGCGGTCGCCAGGCCGCGGCGAACGAGCGCCCGGTTCTCACCTCGAAGCGGCACCAGGTCGGCCACCGTCGCCAGCGCCACCAGGTCGAGCTCGAGGTCGGCGCGCTCGGGGCCGAGAAGCGCGGTGGCGAGCTTGTAGGCGACCCCGGCGGCGCATAGCTCCCCGAACGGATACCCATCGAGACGGGGGTGCAGGACCGGGCACTCGGGCAGGCGGGCGCCGGGCTCGTGATGGTCGGTGACGATCGCCTGCAGTCCCGCCCGCCGCGCACTCGCCACCTCGTTCGGACAGGTGATCCCGCAGTCGGCCGTGAGCAGGAGCTCGGTCCCGCGCCGGGCCAGGCGCTCGACCCCGTCCTCGGTGAGGCCGTAGCCGTCGCTCAGGCGGTCGGGGATGTACCAATCGCAGTCGGCGCCGAGCTCGCGCAGCGCGCCGATCAGAATCGCGGTGGCCGAGACGCCGTCGCAGTCGTAATCGCCGTGCACCGTGATCCGGCGCCCCTGGGCGACCGCCTCACGGATCAGCTCGACGATCTGCGCCATCGAGCCGAACGCGAACGGGTCGTGCGCCTCCGTGGCCTCGAGGAACGCGCGGGCCTCGGGCACCGTTTCGTACCCCCGCCGCACCAGCGTGACCGCCACCGGCTCCGCCAGCTCGAGCTCCCGCATCAGCTCCCTGGCCGCGGCATACGAATACGGCTCCAGCGTGAAGCCTCTATTTCGGGTCGTCGAAGCGGGCGTGCCGGTGGACACATGGCCAGGCTAAGAACGGGCGGGGACGGAACCGTCGCGCAGCCCCGAGCTGCATCGGGCTCGGGAAGCCGGACGCGACGCGATTTCTGAAGCCTTTTGGGGTCTATGGACCCCCCAAGACTTCAAAGTCGCCCGAGGCGCGTCCTTCGAGCCCGCCCCGGCGCCGGGCGCGTCGCTGTCGCCCGGGGCCGCCCGTAGGCTTTCCCGTACTAGCCCGATTCGAGTCGTCTTCACGGCGGGAGGAGAACGCGATGGACTTGAGAGCCGTGCAGGCCCCGATCAAGGAGCGCTACCGCGAGGACGCCGGCGAGGCCCGCATCACCCTTACGGCGCGCGCCGGTGAGGCGGACGCGCCGGTCGCCTGCTCCGTGGAGGCCGGACGCGCGATCCAGGCGGCGGAGGCGCACCTTGGGGTCGGGGGGCCGGGGACCGGGGCGTGCTCCGGCGATCTCCTGCTCGGCGCGTTGGCCGCCTGCGCGCAGGTCACCTGTCAGATGGTCGCGGCGTCCATGGGGCTCGAGACGACCCGCATCGAGGTCGCTGCGGAGGGCGAGCTCGATCTCCGCGGCACGCTCGGAGTCTCGCGAGACGCGAGCGTCGGCTTCGAGCGGATTCGGCTGAGGCTCGAGATCGACGCGCCGGGGGCCCGAGCCGACGAGATCGAGTCCCTGAAGGCGAAGACGGAGCGTTACTGCACCGTCCTCCAGACGCTGACCAAGCCACCGGCGATCGAGACGACGCTGGAGGCGCGAACCGGCTGAGCCCGAGCCTCAGTCGACCCCGGCCAGGCGCTCGCGCCGGACCCCCAGCGCGTAGATCGCCGCCAGCCCCACCAGGGTCCCGGGGATCGCAACCAGCGCCGTGCCGAGGTCGGTGTCGCCGATCGTGCGCCCGGAGGCGATCTGCGCGATCCCTCCCGAGAGGATCGCCCCCACCACCGCCCCGAGCAGGGCGCCGACGATGCCACCCCAGAAGCGGTCGGGAACGAACACCGTGAAGTGCCACAGGGCCAGTCCGACGGTGAACCAGACGACCGCCGCCATCAGCTTCGAATCCTCGTCATCGGTGCCTCCCGTGCTTTCGGCGTCGTCGCTGCTGGCGCCGGCGCCGCTGCTGGCGCTCGGGGCGCGGCTGACTTGGCTCGGCCCGGGCCCCCGCCCCCAGCGGCTCCGGCTGCTCCACCGCGGGCTCGACCCCGCCGTCGGTGCCGTCCCCACCGCGCGTGTCCACCGGCTCCGGCTCGGCGGCAGAAGGGCGGTCGGCTCGGGAGGGAGCCGGGGCGGCGCGGGATGGCGCGGGGGCCTTCGGCGCCGGCGCACCGTCGGCGCCGACCCTCGCCACCACGTTCTCCTCCGGGAAGGTCGGTAGGCGGCCCATCTCGTCGATCAGCCGCTCGCGGCGAGCGCGGTAGGCGGGCTCGCGCTCCTTCCAGTGGGTGAGGACGGGCGTCGCGATGAAGATCGAGGAGTAGGCGCCCGAGGCGACGCCGACCATCATCGCGAAGGCGAAGTCCTTCAGCGTCGCGCCGCCGAAGATCAAGAGCATGGTCACCAGGAAGACGGTCGAGAGCCCGGTGATCAGGGACCTGGTCAGCACCTCGCTCATCGACTTGTTGGCGATCTGGGAGAAGGCCGCGCGCGGCATCCGCGGCACGTTCTCGCGGATGCGGTCGAAGACGATCACGGTGTCGTACATCGAGTACCCGAGGATGGTTAGGAAGGCGGCGACGGTCCCGCTGGTCACTTCCTGGCCGGTCAACGAGTAGACGCCGCCGGTGATCAGGATGTCGTGGAACAGGGCGATGATCACCGGGATCGCGTACTTCGCCTCGAAGCGGATCGCGACGTAGGCCGAGATCACGAGCAGCGAGAAGACGATCGCGATCACCGCGCTGCGGGCGACCTGGGCGCCGAAGGTCGGGCCCACGCTGGTGCTCTGGAATCCCTGCGTTCCGCCGCGCAGGCCGAAGCTCTTCTGGAGCGCGTTCTTGACCGTCCCGTTCACCTGACCGACCGGGATCTTCCCCTGGACCTCGACCACGTTCGGGCCGAGCTTCGGGTTGCTGACCGACTGGATCTCCGCGCTCGACGCGTTGTCGACGTTCGCCTTCTCGAGCGCGTTCCTGACGTCGTCGACGCTCGCCGGCTGCTGGAGGCTGGCCGTGACCTTCGCTCCGGACGTGAAGTCGATCCCGAGGTTGAGCTGTTTGGTGGCCAGCGAGATCGCGCCGATCGCGAGGATCGTCCCCGAGATCGAGAAGAACCAGCGGCTCGCCCCGCTGAAGTCGAAGTGCCACCGCACGCGCTGCGGGCCGGCGCCGAGCGCCCGCGGCGAGTGGAGGACGGACGAGCGTCCCAGCGAGCCCAGAACCGCCTGCGTGAAGAGCACCGCGGTGAACAGCGAGACCAGGGTGCCGACGCCGAGCGTGAAGGCGAAGCCCTTGACGCCTGCGGTCGCGAGCACGAAGAGGATGAACGCCGTGAACAGCGTGATCACGTTTGCGTCGACGATCGTCGCGATCCCCTTGCGATACCCCTGGGCGATCGCGGACAGGGGCGAGCGTCCAGCCCGCGCCTCCTCCTTTATTCGCTCGAACACGACGATGTTCGCGTCCGCCGCGACCCCGATCGTCAGGATCAAGCCCGCGATTCCGGGCAAGGTGAGCGTGATCGGGATCAGCTTCACGAGCGCGAAGAAGAAGACGCCGTAGACCGCCAGCCCGAGGACCGCCACCGCTCCCAGCAGCCGGTAGTAGAGGAGCAGGAAGAGGACGATCACCAGGAGGCCGACGAGCCCCGCCCGCAGGCCCTGGTCGAGCGCCTGCTGACCGAGCGTCGCCGAGACGGTGCTCTGGCTGATCAGGGCGAGCTTGACGGGAAGGGCGCCCGTCTGGAGGATCTTCGCCAGGCTCTGGGCCGAGCCGATGTTGAAGTTGCCCGAGATCTGGGCACCGGTGCGGCCGTCGATCCCGTCTGGGTTGTCGACGAAGTTGATGATCGGGTCGGAGAAGACCTGGTTGTCGAGGACGATCGCGAAGTGCTGGGAGTACTGCTCGGCAGCCGCCGAGCTGACCGTGCCGGGCGGCGCCGTCGCGGAGCCCCGCTGGGAGATCTTTCGGGTCACGTCCTGGAACGCGGTGCGGCCAGAGTCGGTGAAGTCGAAGGTGACGTTCGGCGCGTTCGTGGTCGGATCGAAGTTCTGCTCTGGGTTGGTGATCTCCGTGCCGCTCAGTGCCGGGCGATCGTTGAACACGAACTGGGGCGACTTCGCGAGCTCCGTCTGCGAAAGGGTGAGCGAGGGGCTCTGCGGGTTCGCCGCGACCACGGTGCCCTGGGGGACGGTGAGGATGGTGGTCCCTGGTGGCTTCTTCTCGTTGCGGAACTGGAGGTAGAGGTCATGTGTCCTCTCGGCGGGCCCGGCGACGAGCTCGTGCGACTTCGCCTTGAACAGGTAATAGCTGGGGCCGTTCGTTGTGCACTGGTTGTTGGCGCACTGGGGCTTCCGATTCGACGCGAACTTGACCGCCTTGTAGAGGTTCGAAAACTCGTAGACGGCGGGGTTCGGGTCCGGTGAGAGCGGCGGGTGCGCCGGGGCGTTCGGCGAGCTCGGGGGGCGCACGATGTTGCCCTCGAAGTCGTAGAAGTACAGCTGGGCCGTGGTCCCGATCTGGTTGATCGCCTGCTGGGCGTTCTGGACGTTCGGCAGCCCGACCTGGATCCCGGTGTTTCCGACTCGCGAGATCTCGGGCTCGGAGACCCCGAACTTGTCGGTGCGCGTGCGGATGATGTCGATCGAACGATCGATCGCGTCGGGCGTCACCTGCGGCGTCTGCGGGGTGGGCCGCGCGTCGTAGACGAGCTGCGTGCCTCCTCTCAGGTCGAGGCCGAGGACGGTCGGCTTGGTCGCGATCACGACGGCCGAGACCGCGAGCAGCGCGAGGACCAGCGCGACGATGAAGAGGTTTCGCCGCCTGCCGCCCATCACGACCCTCCCTCGCCTGCCCTGGGGCGGCCCGCGATCACGCTACTGGGGCGTGAGAACGAGCAGCAGCCCGCCGTCCTCGTCGTAGGCCGGGAACACGTCCGCGACGGCCTCGGCGGGCAGGTCGCCCTCCGCGTTGACGTGGACCCGCTTGCCGAGCGAGCGAACGCCCCACTCGAGCGTCGTCTCGATCGGGTCGGTGGTTCCGTCCCGGTTCGTATCGGCGGCCGTGCCGCCGTCGCCCTCGTCCACCCAGTCGAGGCCCAGCACCTCCTGGACCGGACGGCCGATCACCTGCTCGTCCTTGAGCCCGGTGAGCTCGAAGCCACCCCTGCCGACGTCGAGGACCCGCCCCTCCTGGTCGCAGACGAAGAACGCCGCCTCGGGCGCCGGGTAGTAGTCGTCGAGGAGCTCGAAGATGAACCCGAAGCCGCACTTCGAGCACCCCTTCGGGCGCCCGGAAAGGCCCGCCGTCCTCTCGCCGCTCAACTCCCGGTTCCCGCAATTCGGGCAGATGAAGAAGGGCACGCCGAGAGGGTAGTAAACCCGGTCGCAGTGCTCAGGCAGGCGCGGAGGGGGCGCCGCGAAGGGTCCGCCTACTCAGAAGAGGCTCGCCGCTCGATCGGGGATCGCAAGGCCAAGGTGCTCGAAGCCGCGCTCGGTCATCACCCTGCCCCTGGGGGTGCGCTTGATCAAGCCCTGCTGGAGCAGGTACGGCTCATAGACGTCCTCGATCGTGTCCTGCTCCTCGTCGACCGCGGCCGCCAGGGTCGAGAGGCCCACCGGACCGCCCGAGAACTTGGTCGCGATCGCGTCGAGGATCGCCCGATCGTGGCGGTCCAGGCCCGCCCGGTCGACCTCGAGGAGGCCAAGCGCCTCCCCGGCGACCTCGGCGGTGACCACTCCGGCGCCGCGGACCTCCGCGAAGTCGCGAACCCGCCGGAGCAGGCGATTGGCGACCCGGGGGGTCCCCCGCGAGCGCTCGGCGATCTGGCGCTCCCCCTCCGGCTCCACCGCGACTCCCAGGATCCCCGCCGAGCGGCGGACGATCCGCGCTAGGTCGTCCGCGCCGTAGTGCTCAAGTCGGTGGCAGAGGCCGAAGCGGTCGCGCAGCGGCGTCGTCAGGAGGCCGGTGCGAGTGGTCGCGCCGACGAGCGTGAACGGCGGCAGGTCGAGGGTCACCGTGCGCGCCCCGGCGCCCTGGCCGAGGACGACGGGAAGGCGCCGGTCCTCCATCGCCGGGTAGAGGGTCTCCTCGATCGCCCGACCCAGGCGATGGATCTCGTCGATGAAGAACACCGACCCCGGCTCGAGCGCCGTCAGGAAGGCGGCGATGTCCGCCTTTCGCTCCAGCGCGGGCCCCGCCGTCTGGATCAGCGGGACCTCGAGCTCGGCCGCGACGATGTTGGCCAGCGAGGTCTTGCCGAGCCCGGGGGGCCCGGCGAGGAGCACGTGGTCGAGCGGCTCGCCGCGGCGCCTGGCGGCCTCGATGAACACCGCGAGCTGCGCGGTGACCTGCTCCTGGTTGACGAAGTCCGAGAGCCGCCTCGGGCGGAGCGAGCTGTCGAGGTCGTCCTCACCGCCGGCGGGCCGCGCGTCGGCCAGGCGCTCCGCCTCCGCTCCATCCGCCGGGGGGTTCCGTTCGATGCCGGGGTCGCGGGAGATGCTCACGCCCTGGCCCCGCTTCCGTCGGCGGCGCGGCGGAGCGCGGCCCCGATCAGGTCCTCGGCGGTCTCCCCCTCGGCGCCCTCAAGCAGCCGCTCGGCCTCGGCGAGCGTGTAGCCGAGGTGCATGAGGCCCTCCCGGGCGAGCAGCCGCGGCTCGCCCTCGTCGGTGGGGTCGACTGCGGCGACGCCCTCGGTGAGCTCGCCCGCGACCTTCTCGCGAAGCTCGACGATCAGCCGCTCCGCGGTTCGCTTCCCGACACCGGGGGCCACCTGGAAGCGCTTGGCGTCGCCGGCGGCGATCGCACGAAGGAGCTCTCGCGGCGCGCCGCCGGAGAGGATGGCGATCGCGACTTTGGGTCCGATCCCCGACACCGAGGTCAGGTGAAGGAAGAGATCGCGCTCCTCCTCGCTGGCGAATCCATACAGGGCCATCGTGTCGTCGCGCGCCACGAGGTGGGCGTGGAGCGTCGCGGGCTTCCCGTGGGCGGGGACCGACTTGAGCGTCTCGGCCGAGACCGCGAGTCGGTAGCCCACTCCGCCGGCCTCGATCACGACGTGGTCGGGGCGACGGACGAGGACCTCGCCACGGACCGAGGCGATCATCCGACCCGGGCCTCGGGTGGCGTCTGGACGGTGACCGCACGATCGGGCCGGGCGTGGCCCGCGTGACAGATGGCGACCGCGAGGGCGTCCGCGGCGTGGTCGGACGCCGGCGGGCTCGGAAGGCCGAGCAGCACTCCCACCATGCGCTGGACCTGCCTCTTGGCGGCCGAGCCGGTGCCGCAGACGGCCATCTTCACGGCCTGAGGCGTGTAGTCGAAGCATGGGATGTCCCGCTGCGCCGCCGCCAGGAGCGCGACGCCGCGCGCCTGGCCGACGCCCATCGCCGAGCGCACGTTCTTGCCGAAGTAGACGTCCTCCAGGGCAAGCGCCACCGGCTGGTGCCACGTGAGCAGCTCCGCGACCGACCCGTGGATCCGCGCGAGGCGGCCCTCCGTGGGCTCGTCCGCGCCCGACTCGATCACGCCGCCGTCGACGGCGCTCATCTTTCCACCCGCCGCCCGCACGACGCCGAAGCCCGTGCTCGCGACGCCCGGGTCGATGCCCATGACGACGATCATGCGTAGTGATTCTGGCCCGGGACCCGGATGCCTCCCGGAATCAGGCGGCGGCCTGCTCGAGCACCTCCGCCGGGATGTCGAAGTTAGCCTGGACGGCCTCGACGTCGTCATGGTCGTCGAGCGCGTCCATCAGTCGCAGGAGCGATGAGGCCTCGCCGGTGCCCACCTCGACCACGCTCTTCGGCTCCATCGTCAGCTCGGCGGACTCGATCTCGACGCCGGCGGACTCCAGCGCCTCTCGGACCGCCGAGAGGTCCTCCGCCGCTTCGACGACCTTCAGCGAATCGCCATCCCGGCTGACGTCCTCGGCCCCGGCATCGATCGCGGCGATCAGGTCGTCCTCGGTGTAGCGGCCGGCGTCCACCATCACGACGCCCCGCTTCTCGAACACCCAGGCCACCGATCCCGGCTCTCCGAGGCTGCCCCCGTGCTTGTCGAAGGCGTGGCGGATGTCAGCGCTCGTTCGGTTTCGGTTGTCGGTGAGCGCCTCGACCATGATCGCCGCCCCGCCGGGGCCGTAGCCTTCATAGACCACGCGCTCGATCGTCTCGGCGCCGCTCCCCGTCCCGGTTCCCCGATCGATCGCCCGCTGGATGTTGTCCTTCGGCATCGAGTAGTCGCGCGCCTTCTGCACGGCGGCGGCGAGCCCGAAGTTGGCGTCGGGGTCCCCGCCGCCCTCCCGCGCGGCCACGGTGATCGCGCGGGCGAGCTTCGTGAACAGCTGGCCGCGGCGGGCGTCGGTCGCCGCCTTCTTGTGCTTGATCTGAGCCCACTTGGAGTGCCCGGACATGGCCCAGATCTTAGGAGCGTTGACTCATGCACCGGCGGCCGGGCCCCGGCCCGGCCGCCGCTGGCATCGGCATCCCTAGATCGATGCGACACCAAGCCCCTGGCACGAAGCTCTTGATCGATGTCGCGCCCGTAGAACAGCCGGCCTGGGCGAAAGTTGCGGCGCTTCGGACCGCCGGATGTCAGATCGCAAACGGGCGTGCGGCGGCCGGCGTGCTCAGACGAGGAAGCGGCCGTTCTCCTGGAGCGGCTCGCCGTCGACCAGGATTCGTCCTCCCGGCCGTAGGTCGCAGACGAGGTCGGTGTGGACGGCGCTCTGGTTCACGCCTCCACACTCCGGATAGCTCGCCCCGACCGCCATGTGCACCGTCCCCCCGATCTTTTCGTCGAGGAGGATGTCGCGGGTTCCCCGGTCGATGCCGTAGTTGGTGCCGATCCCGAGCTCGCCCAGGCGCCTGGCGCCTTCGTCGGTGTCGAGGAGGCTGATCAGGTACTCCTCGCCCCGGTCCGCGCTCGCGTCGACGACCTTCCCGCCCTCGAACCGAAGACGCACGCCCGCGACCTCCCGCCCTCCGATCATCGCCGGCAGGTGGAAGCTCACCTCCCCCTCGACGGAGTCCTCGACCGGGGCGCTGAAGAACTCGCCGTCGGGCATGTTGTGCGTGCCGTCGGCGGTGATGAACTTGCGCCCCGCGATCCCCAGCTTGATGTCGGTGCCCGGCGCGAGGACGTGGACCTCCTCGCGGCCCTGGATCCACTCGGCCAGCCGCCGGCATTCCGCGGAGGCCTCCTGCCACGCCCGCACCGGGTCGGAGCCATCGACGAGGCACGCGCGATAGTAGAAGCGCTCGAAGTCGCGGAGGCTCATCTCGGCGTCGGCGGCGTAAGCGTCGGTGGGAAACAGGGTGTAGACCCAGCGGTGGGAGCCCTCGGCCGAGCGGCGCATCACGGCTTCCATCAGCCCGCGGGTGGCGGCCCGACGCTTCGTCTGGCGCCCGGGGTCGACCGCCGAGAGCTCGCGGGTGTTCGTCTCGGCGCCGATCGCGATGCGGCAGTCCGCCTCCTCGGCGGCCCACCGCGCCAGCGGGGAGACCCACTCGAGCTGGGCGTCGGAGGCATGCTCGAAGAAGCTCGGAAGCTGGCCCGGCACCGAGAGGGCGAGGACCGGGTGCCCGCCGGCGCGCAGAACCTCCTCGTACACCGCGGCGATCAAAGGCTCGCCCGCGCTCGACCCCTCGATGATGCAGGTCTCACCCTCCTTCACCGCGGTCGAGTAGCGGACGAGTATGTGCGCGAGCTTCGTTACGCGGGGGTCGCTCATGCGCCCTCGCCGCTCCGCGCTCCGCGCTCCTCGACGTCGCCGCGCTGGCGCGCGGAGGTGGCGAGCGCCATCAGCAGGGCGTGGACGCGCGAGTCGTCGGTGAGCTCCGGGTGGAAGGCGCAGAGGACCACCCGTCCCTCGCGCACGGCGACCGGATGGCCGTCCACGGTCGCCAGCACCTCGACGTCATCTCCCAGCTCCTGGATCCAAGGCGCCCGGATGAACACGGCGCGAAACGGCTCGGGACCGATCCCCTTGACCTCGAGCTCGGTCTCGAAGCTGGCGATCTGACGCCCGAAGGCGTTTCGCCGAGCGCTCACGTCCACCAGCCCGAGGTGGTCCCGGTCGCAGACGATCATGCCCGCGCAGGTCCCGAGGAGCGGCCTGCCCGCCTCCACGTGGATGCGAATCGAGGGGGCCAGGCGATCGCGCTCGATCGCCTTCGAGATGGTCGTGCTCTCCCCGCCCGGGAGCACCAGTCCGTCCAGGTCGCGGAGCCCCTCGGGCGTCCGGATCTCGACCGGCTCGGCGTCGAGGGCGCGCAGCACGGCGGCGTGGGCCGCGAAGTCGCCCTGGCTGGCCAGCACGCCGATCCGAAGCCGAGCCGCCCGGGGCTCGGGCAGCGCTGCCTCGGCCCGTGCCACCTCAGGCCCCGCGCTGCTGCAGCAGCTCGCCCTCCGCGGCGAGCTCGGCGATGTCGTCCCCGCGCATCGGCTCGCCGAGCTCGATCGAAGCCGCAGCGACGCGATCGGCGTCGTTGAAGTGAGTGGTCGCCTCGACGATCGCCCCCGCCCGGCGATCGGGGTCCTCGGACTTGAAGATCCCGGAGCCGACGAAGTTCCCCTCCGCGCCGAGCTGCATCACCAAGGCCGCGTCCGCCGGCGTCGCGATGCCGCCGGCGCAGAACAGCGGGACTGGGATCCAGCCGCCCTCGGCGACCTCCTCCACGATCTCCAAGGGAGCGCGGAGCTCCTTCGCCTCACCGGCGAGCTGCTCGTGTCCCAGGGCCGCGAGGCGCCTGATTCCCCCGACGATCCCCCGGAGGTGGCGAACCGCCTCGACGATGTTGCCGGTCCCGGCTTCGCCCTTCGACCGGATCATCGCGGCCCCCTCGCCGATCCGCCGCAATGCCTCACCGAGGTTCGTGGCACCGCAGACGAAGGGAACCTCGAAGGCGTGCTTGTCGATG
Source organism: Solirubrobacterales bacterium (assembly GCA_035313645.1). Classification (GTDB taxonomy): domain Bacteria; phylum Actinomycetota; class Thermoleophilia; order Solirubrobacterales; family 70-9; genus AC-56. The sequence goes on along the minus strand of DATGAF010000069.1, from coordinate 587 downwards.
TGGTGGGCCTCGTCGGCCGGGGTCAGGACCTCCGACTCGTCGACGTAGTCAACCTGCAGGGACTGCAGCACCTGTGCCTCCGCGAAGTGGCCAATCCGCGCCTTCGCCATCACCGGAATCGTCACCGCCTCCTGGATCTCCTTGATCACCCGGGGGCTGGCCATCCGGGCAACCCCACCGGCGGCGCGGATGTCGGCCGGGACGCGCTCGAGCGCCATCACCGCCACGGCGCCGGCCTCCTCGGCGATCCGAGCCTGCGCGGCGGTGGTCACGTCCATGATCACGCCGCCCTTCAACATCTCGGCGAGTCCACGTTTGACCCGGAATGTGGCTCGTTCGGCCATCTCCCCCAATATAAGGGGCCGGTCTCTAAGGAGCCGGTCTCGGCGGCGCTTCGTCTGGGCTGGCGACGAAGTCGCGGGTCGCGCGCTTACGTCCTGCCGCCCGGCAATGCGCCCTAACCCGCCGACTCGAAGCGCGAGGCATGGATGCCGGAAGCGCCGACTCGGCGGAGTTGTTCCTACTTCAACTTGAACGCCCGGATGCGATCGTTGAAGGCCGCCTTGTCGCGCGCATAGACGCCGTAG
>DATGAF010000068.1:0-7978 GCA_035313645.1 Solirubrobacterales bacterium | reverse complement strand
CCGTCCGCCTGGGCGAACAGCGACTGCTGGACCTGTCCCGCGCCGACCGCCTTGCTGTGCCACGGATCGGTCCAGATGTCGATTCGATCGCCGATGTGCGGAATCAGGCTCTGCATGAGCAGGGCGCCGAGCGCGAACAGGACAAGCCCCGCGACGACGTACGAGAAGCGGGCCGTGGCTACGTAGAGGAGCGCCAAGAAGGCGCCGAAGAACATGACCGAGCTGCCGACGTCGCTGATGTAGAAGAGCATCAGCATCGACGCGCCCCAGACCACGAGCAGCGGCCCGAAGTGCTTCAGGGACGGGATCGTCACCCCCGCCACGCGGCGGGCCGCGGCCGCTAGAAGCTCCCGCTTCTCGTGGAGATAGCTGGCCAGGAAGATCACGATGCAGATCTTCGAGAGCTCCGCGGGCTGGAACGACAGGGGGCCGAGGTTGATGTTGAGGTAGGCGCCGTTCACCGGTGCCCGGAGCCCCGGCACGCGAGTGGCCAGGAGGAGGAGGATCCCGCCGGTGGCGATCAGGTACCGGTAGCGCTCGAGCGCGTGATAGTCGCGGAGGAAGACGATCGTCGCCGCGAGCAGCACCGCCCCGGCGACGAAGATCGACGCCTGCTTCAGCGCGAGGCTGTCGTTGATCCGGAACAGCATCACCAGCCCGATCGCGGCGAGCAGCGCGCAGAGGGGGAATAGATACGGGTCGGCGTAGGGGAGGCGGGCCCGGATGAACAGGTGCACGGCGAGGCAGACGACCAAGAAGTAGCCGCCGTAGATCAGGCTCAGGTTGCCGATCTGGTTCGAGTCGACGATGAACACGGCGGTGAACCCGGCGGTGACCAGCGCGGCCACCGGAATCAGCGCCAGAAGCTCACGGTTGCGGGCGCTCATCCGCCGCCTCCCGCGGACCGGCCGGCCTGCTTCTGCCCGGCGCCCGGCCGTCCGCCGCCAGCGCCACCGCTCTTTCCACCTGCTTTGGCGCCGCCTCGCGCCGGCTTGCCTGCCCCCTGTCGCTTCCCGCTCGCCTGCTCAGCGGATCGCTGGAGGTCCTGGAGCAGGTTGACCGCGTCGCCGTGGAAGCGAAGGGTGTGGCTCGTGGCGCTGTCTCGGCGATCGGCGGGGATCGAGGCGACTTGCACGGGCGCCGCGTAGGTCTCCGAGTAGAGCTTGACGTCGAACGGCAGCACGTACGGAAGCCCGCGGTAGAGCGCCAGCCGGCCACCGGAGTCGCCCCCCAGGAAGTAGATCTGCCGGACGCCCCAGACCGCGACCCCGACGAGAACCAGCGAGAGGACCACCACGGCCGCGACCTTCGCGGCGGTGGTCAGCCCCCGCCTTCGGCGCGAGGGCGACACCGGGCCGCCCTCGGCCGCGCGCTCGCGCGGCTCATCCGCCTCAGCCCGTTCCGCCGCCGCCACGCCGGCCGCGGTCAGGCCCGCCTCCTCCGCCGCCGGGCCGACCAGCGTCACCCCCTCCTCGGGCTCGGCCGGCACCTCCGCCTCCTCGAGGCGGAACGCCACCAGCGTGATGTTGTCCCGTCCCCCCGCCTCGTTCGCCTCTGAGACCAGGCGCGACACGGCCGCGTCGAGCGTCGGGGCATCCGCGAGCGCAGTGGCGATCCGCTCCTCGCGGACCATGGTGGTCAGGCCGTCGGAGCACAGCAGGTAGACGTCGCCCGGGCGCGCCCGGTAGGTCATCGTGTCGATCTCCACCTCCCGCTCGGGCCCGAGGGCCCGGGTGATGATCGAGCGCTGGGGGTGGTCCTCCGCCTGCTCGTCGGTCAGGCGCCCCTGGCGTCGGAGCTCCTCGACGAGCGAGTGATCGGAGGTCAGGAGCTTCAGGTCTCCGTCGCGATACAGGTACGCACGACTGTCCCCCACATGGGCGAAGCCGACCTCGTCGTCATCGACCAGGGCGGCGGTGAGCGTGGTACCCATCCCGGACCGAGACGAGTCCGCCTCGGCGAGACGGTGGATGCGGGCGTTGGCCGTCCTCGCGATCGCCCGCAGGTACGTCTCGGGCGACTCCTCCCCCCGTCCGACGGCCTCGAACGACTCCGCGGCCAGCCGGGAGGCCACCTCGCCGGCCTGCGCCCCTCCCATCCCGTCGGCGACTGCGAACAGCGGCGGCTTCGCGAAATAGGCGTCTTCGTTCGCGTTTCGCTGCCGTCCGGTGTCCGTTCGATGGGCTTGTTCGGCGACCCGCAGCATGCTGCCTACCCTCCGCGGTCCGGGACGTCGAGCTCGAAGCGGAACTCGGTGTTGCCGATCCGAACCTCGTCGAGATCGTTGAGCTTCGCTTCCCCATCGAGACGCCCGCCGTTCAGGAAGGTCCCGTTGGTCGAGTTCATGTCCTCAACGTAGTAGTTGGCCTTGCGGGAGTAGACGCGGGCGTGCACGCCCGACGCGTAGCGATCCTCGATGCGCACGTCGGCGTCGGGGGAGCGGCCGATCGAGAGGCCGCCGAAGAGATCGAACCGCTCGCCGGGCTCCAGCCCACCGCCGCTCGAGGCCACGAGCCAGGCATCGGTCGCCGCCGCCCGGCCACCCGGACCGATCGGGTGGACTCCGGTCGCCTCCGGCGCTGGGACCGTTGTGCGCCGCAGCTCGCGCAGAGCGCTCCTCACCACCCAAAACAGGAACAGGTAGAGAACGGCAAGGAAGCCGAACTTCAGCGCGACCGCGATCGGCTCGGTATCCATCGGCGGCTATTGCTCGATGTCGAAGACGAACCTCGTGGTTCCCAACGTGACCTCGTCCCCCGGTGACAGCCGCGAGCGATCGACTCGCCGGTCGTTGACCTTGATGCCGTTGGTGGAGCCGAGGTCGACGATCTGCCAATCGCCGGTGGAGCCGCGGCGAAGCTCCGCGTGCTGCCGCGAGACGTTCGGGTCGGAGAGGACGCAGTCGCACTCCCGCGAGCGACCCAGCACCGCGACCGGGCCGTCCAGGACGTAACGGCGGTCATCGAGCGTCACGATGGCCTTGGTCTCGATCAGGCGCCCGGCCGGGCGACGCCGCTCGCGGCGCGCCTGCTTCGGCGGGACCGTGTAGACCATGGTGTGGCCCTGCTCCCCCTGGGAGGGCTCCTCACCCTGGCGGGCGGGCGGCTTGACGAGGCGGGTCTGGATCCCGAACTCACCAAGCCGCAGCCGATCGTCGGTCTCGAGGTCGACCTCGGGCCTGGTCAGGAGCGCGTAATCGTGCCGCCGCGCGTGCTCGAGCAGATAGCCTGAGAGCTCCTGCTCGAGCGAGCGCTCGTACCCCTCGAGCCGCTGGTGGTCCTCCGCCGAGAGCCACACCGTGTACTGGTTCGGAACGTAGATGCGCGACACCGAGGCGGTGCGGTGCGCGTCCATCTCCTTCGCGAGCTTGCGGGCGATCTCGACCGGCTGGACCTGTGAGGAGAAGGCGCGGCTGAAGACCCCTTCGACGAGGTTCTCGATCCGCTGCTCCAGGTTTCGAAGAACGCTGATCTCGGCTCCTTCCGCGGCCTCGGTGGCGCATGCGCCGACCCGGAGGCCTCGGCGTGCCTCCCGGTGCGCGCGGTCAGAATCCTAAGTGCTGGCCCGCCAAACGACGCCTGAGGGTCATTCGAGCGTCATCACCGCCCGTGGGCGAAGCGGAGCCGGCTCGCCGGCGGGCATCGGGGGCAACCACTCGGCCCACCGGCGCCGGGGCGCGGATGGGCGCCCGCGGACGGCGACGGAACCCGGCGATCACCGCGGCCAGCGCCGCCGCCGCGATCACGACCGGGCGGCCCGCGAGCTGTCCGTCGGCGATGACTCGCAGCGCCGCCTCCAACCCCGCGGCCCAGAGCAGGGCCCCGAGGAGCGCGACGGCCACGTGCGCCGCCCGAAGCACCAGGCCGAGGGCCACGGCGGCCAGGGCGAACGTGGCGGCGCCGACCAGCGCCTCCGGTGAAAGCAGCGGGACGAGCACGGACCGCGTCGCGAGGCCGGTCGAGCGGCTCCAACCGGAGGAAGCCCGGTCGACGGCATCGAGGTGGAGGCTCGAGCCGACCACGGCGCTCGCCGCCCACAGCCACCACCATCCGAGCGCGCCGATCGCGGCGCGTTCGAACGCGCTCCCGCGCGACGCGGCAATCGCGGGATAGGCCGGCGCCAGCGAGACGGCGCCAAGCAGCGCAGCCAGGGGAGGCATCGCCGCCCAGCCGAGACGCGAAGCGACGAGGATCGCCGGGGCGCTGAGCGCGCCCAGGACCAGGGCGAGCCCGGGACGCCCGGCGACCGCGGCGATCAACGCGACCGCGAGGCCCCACGCGCAAAGAGCGGCGAGCTGGGCCACGCGCAGGCCGACGAGCGACTCGGAGTGCGCCTCGACGGCGCGGGTCGGCGAGGGCACCGCGTGAGCGGCGTCGAGCGACGGCGCCGAAGCCTCCAGGTCGCCGCGAAGCCCCTCGGAGCCGGGGCGCGCGGCGGGACGAGGATCCAGACAGGAATCGACGCAGCGGATGAGCCGGGCCGGGAGGTCGGGACGGTACGTCGCGAGCGACGGCACCGGCCTACCGATCTCCAGGGCGGTCTCGGCCGGGTTCGATCGCGCCACCGGGTTCGCCCCCGCCCAGCATTCGTACAGCGTCAGGGCCAGGGAATAGACGTCAGCGGCCCCGTCCACGGGCTCCCCCGCCGCCTGCTCAGGGGCCATGTAGGCGAGCGTCCCCACGACCTCCCCGGTGGCGGTCAGCGTTGGGGCGCCGGCCAACGACGCGATTCCGAAGTCCATCAGCTTCGCGCGCCGTCCGGCCCCCGCATCGGCCCTCACGACCACGTTGTGCGGCTTCAGGTCTCGGTGGACCACGCCGCGCCCATGGGCATGTCCGAGGGCGGCGCAGACGTCGGCCCCGAGCTCGGCGACCTCGCGGTCCGACAACTCGCCCGAGCGCGCGAGCTCCGCCAGCGTCGTGCCCTCGACCAGCTCCGAGACCAGGATCGCCCGGCCGTCCTCCGCGCCCAGCTCGTACAGCGTGACGATGCCCGGGTGGTTCAGGCGCGCCGCCGCCTGGGCCTCGCGCAGCACGCGTTGGGCGTCGGCGCCCACGATCTCCTTGACGGCGACCTGGCGCTGGAGGCGCTCGTCGAAGGCGCGGTAGACGGTGCCCATGCCTCCCGATCCCACCCGCTCGAGGACCCGGAAGCGCCCCATCGCCAGCTCGCCCACCATTTCTCGTTCAGCTTCGCCGCCTCACGTCGAGCACCTGCCCCGCGACGCAATCCCCCGTGCGGCGGGTGAGCTTGCGGTGAACCTCCGGGGGCAGGGGTCATACTCTCGGCGTCGAAGGCACCCACACGGAGGTGAGCTCTGGCTTTCCTCGACGAGGATGAAGCGGTAGCACCATCGGGGCCCGGCGGCGGAGAGCCGCCGTTTCGGCGCGTGCCCGACCGGCAGCGGCAGATCATGGTCCGCCGCGCCGTGGGGCTCGGCGTCGTCGTTCTCCTGTTGATCTTGATCGTGCTCGGGATCCGGGGCTGCCTCAACGCCAGAAAGCAACGCAGCTTCGAGAACTACGCCTCCGATCTGAACGCGATCGTCGCCCAGACGAAGCAGCTCTCGGACAACTTCTTCGGCAAGCTCAACAACCCGGGGAACCTGAGCCCCCTGAGCTTCCGAGCCGAGATCGACACGGACCGGGGCACCGCCGAGACCCTCGACAGCCGCGTCCACTCGCTCGACACGCCCGGTGAGTTGAAGGACGCCCAGAACGACCTGAACCTCTCCTACGACCTGCGGCGCGACGGGATGGCCGGGATCGCCGATCAGATCCCGACGGCCCTCGGGAAGGCCGGCAGCAGCAACGCCAGCACAGCGATCGCCGGGTTCATGAAGTACTTCCTCGCCAGCGACGTGCTCTATTCGCGCGCCGAGGCCGAGATCAACAGCGAGCTGAGTAACCAGGGGATCGACCAGCGGGTCCCCGACAGCGTCTTCCTCCCGGAGCCGATCGCCGACTGGCTCGATCCATTGAAGATCTCGGGCAAGCTCGCCGCCATCTCCGGGGGCAAGCAGGTGACGTCGGGCGTCCACGGCCTGGGCCTGCTCCAGACGTCCGTCGGCGGCACGGCGCTGTCGACGAGCACCCCGAGCACCGTGAGCGGCAGCCCGTCGGCGGTCGACGTCGAGGTGCAGAATCAGGGCGATTCGACCGAGACGAACATCGCCGTCAGCGTCCAGCTCACCGGCGGGACGCAGACCGTGTCCGGCGACGGGACGATCCCGCGGATCATCGCCGGCGGCAACGGCACCGCGAAGGTCCCGCTCGAGCCCGCGCCGGCGACCGGCCAGCAGCTCACGCTCGAGGTCACGGTCCAGCCGGTGCCCGGCGAGCAGGTCTCGACGAACAACCGCGCCACCTACCAGGTCACGTTCGGCTAACCGCGAGGCCGACCATAATCCCGCGGTCATGCGGATCGCGTTTCTGGGACCTGCGGGCACCTTCTCGGAGGACGCCCTCCTCGCCGCCACCTCGGGCGCCGCCGTCGACGCCACGCCCGCGCCCACGGTCTACGACGCGATCCGCGCCGTCGCGGAGGGCGGCGCCGACCGGGCCCTGGTCCCGTTCGAGAACTCGATCGAGGGCGCGGTTCGCTCCACGCTCGACACGCTCGCCTTCGAGGACTTCGCGGTCACGATCGCCGGCGAGCACGACCACCCGATCCGGCACAGCCTGATCGCGCGCGCCGAGGTGCCGCTCGAACGGCTCGAGGCGGTGATCTCCCACCCGCAGGCAAGCGCGCAGTGCGCCCGCTTCATTCGCGAGGAGCTCCCGCAGGCCGAGGTCAGGTCCGCGGCGAGCACCGCGGAGGCGGTCCGCGAAGTCTCGTCGAGTCCGCGGGCATGGGCCGCGCTCGGGGCGGCGTCCGCCGCGCGCATCTACGAATGCATGGTGCTCCGTGAGGGCGTGGAGGACACCCCCGACAACGTGACTCGATTCGTGTGGATCGCGCCGGCCGGGACGAAGCCCTCCGGCTCCGGCTCATGGCGGACCTCACTCGTCTTCTCGGAGCTCGGCGCCGACCACCCCGGGGCCCTGGTCGAGGCCCTGACCGTGTTCTCCAGCCGGGACGTCAACCTGACCCGAATCGAGTCGCGGCCCCTGCGGCGCGGGCTCGGCCGCTACATGTTCTTCTGCGACGTGGACGGCGCGGCTGACGAGCCGACGGTCGCCGAGGCGATCGACGCCCTGCGGGCGAAGGCCGAGTCGGTGCGCGTCCTGGGCAGCTACCCCACGGCCGCCAACGGGATTCCCGGCGCATGATCGCGGGAGCGCGGAGCGCCAGGATCGGGGGCCGCCAGGACCCGGCGTCTACAATCCTGGCGCTATGGACACGGCGGCCGACCCTCACGTAGGGCTCCAGGGCTCCAGGGCTTGGGAGCCCTGGGGGGTTGGGACCGCGGCGGGAGAGTCCACGAACGGGAACGGCCACCGGCGAAACGGGCACCGGGTGCTGGCCTCAATCGCCGGGCGGGTCCTCGTCCTGAACGCGAGCTACGAGCCGATCAACGTCTGCAACGTTCGCCGGGCCACCGTTCTCGTGCTCAAGGAGCGGGCCGAGATCATCGAGCGCGGCGAGGGCGCCCTGCACTCCGAGCGGCTCACCTTCGATCGACCGTGCGTGATCCGGCTGGTCAGGTACGTGCGGATCCCGCGCGACGTACATCGGCGCAAGATCACCCGCAAGGCGGTTCTGGCGCGGGACGCCTGGACCTGTCAGTACTGCGGGCGCCAGTCCACGGGACTGACCGTCGACCACGTGATGCCGCGCAGCCGCGGCGGCGAATCGGTGTGGGAGAACATCGTCGCCTCGTGCGCCCCGTGCAACCGCAAGAAGGGCAACCTCACCCCGCGGGAGGCGCAGATGCATCCCCGCGAGCACCCTCGGCCTCCCGGGCCCACCGTGTTCATCCGCCTCGCCAGTCCGCGGATCCCGGTCGCCTGGGAGCCGTACCTCCTGGCCGCCTAGG
>DATGAF010000067.1:0-2831 GCA_035313645.1 Solirubrobacterales bacterium | reverse complement strand
TCGGCGACCACCCGTCCCGCCTCGGTGCCCGCCGCGAGCGCGAGGATCGGCTTGCCCGCGGCGAGGTACTCGAAGAGCTTGAAGTTGAGGAGCTGGGTGCGGCGCGAGGAGGCCACGAGGAGGAGAGCGTCGGCGGCGCGCTGGAGGGCCATCGCCTCCTCCCGCGACACCGTGCCGAGGCCCACGATGCGGGCGGGTGAGACGTCGGTGCGCATCAGCGCCGCCTCCTGCTCGGTGAGCGGCCCTGCGACGACGAGCTCGAGCCGGGCGGCGAGCTCGGGTTCGGCGCGGGCGAGCTCCGCGAGGGCGCCCACCAGCGGCTCGGGGTCACGGCCGTAGCTCCCGAACCGTCCCGTGTAGAGGAGCGAGAAGCGGTCCGGATCGAGGACGCCGGCTGCGTTCGGTTCGGGCTCGCCGACGATCCCGAGCTCGGGGTCCCAGCCGTTCGGCACCAGGCGGGCTTCGACGCCGAGGCGGGCGCGAAGGTCCGCCGCCACCGGCCGGCTGACGCAGACGACCGCATCGGCCGCGCTCAACCAGCCACGCTCGAGCCGCTCGTCGAGGCGTGCTTGGGGCGCGGTGGGAAACGAGGGCCTGATCGGCTCGAAGGTCCACCCGTCGCGAAGGTCGGCCACCCAGGGGGTGCCCCGCCGGCCAAGCGCTCGGCCCACCAGGTGCGCCGACTCCGGTGGAGAGCTCGTGATCACCGCGTCGAAGTGGTGCTCGCGCCCAAGGCGCAGCGCTCGCGAGCGCGCGAACGGCGCCCAGGCGAGAAGCAGCGGCTCGGGCACCACCACCCGACTCAGGGGGTGGGGGCGCCCCGAGTAGGTGTCGGAGTCGAACAGGGCGTCGACCCGTTCATGGCCGTGGAGTCGCGCCCGCAGGCGCTGGAGGTCCGCGGTGCGAACCACGTCCTCCTCGAGCGCCGTTCCGCAGCTTCCGTAGGCGGAGGTCGTCAGCACCGTCACCCGGTGTCCCAGCCGGCGAAGCCATTTGGCCATCGCCGCGGGGCGGTGAGCCCCCGTGTCGCGGCAGGGCGGATAGAAGTAGGAGACGAGCAGCAGGTTCATCGCGGGCGCCGCTCCCGCTGCGCGATCGCCTGCGCGTACGCGTCGTCCATCCGGTCGAGCAGGCGGGGCCAACTCCAAAGCCGTTCGGCTTTGGCCAGCCCCGCGGCGCCGAGGCGCTCGCGCCCCTCAGCTCCGGCGTTCACCAGCGTCCGAAGCGCCGCCGCAAGCCCGTCCCGGTCGCCGGGCGCCACGACGATGCCCGTCTCGTCGTCGATCACCGCCCGCACCCCCGGGTAGTCGGTGGCGATCGTTGGCAGGCCGCACGCCATCGCCTCGATCAGCACGATCCCGAATGATTCCGGCGGCTCGGTGGTCAGGATGAGGAGGTCGGCGGCACGGAGGGTGCGCGGGAGCTCCGCATGGGGCACCGGCCCCAGGAAGTGGGCGCGCTCGGCGAGCCCGCGACGACCCGCGTAGGCGCGAAACCTCTCCATGGGCTCGCCGCCGCCGGCGATCACCAGGTGAAGGCGCTCGTCGTCGAGGCTCGCAAGCGCGTCGATCGCCAAATCGAGCCGCTTGAAGTGGTGGGCGCGGTCGAGGGTCGCGACGAAGGCGGCCACGACGGCGTCGTCGGGAATCCCGAGCGACGCGCGGACGCCGGCATCGTCGGGGCCGGGGGCGAAGAGCTCGGTGTCGACGCCGTTGGGCATCTCGATCAGCTTCTCGGCCTCGCCATCGGCGATCCGGCGCAGGTAGGGGACGGATCGCGCGTGGTCCTCCGAGAGCACGCAGATGCGGTCGGCGGCGCGGACCAGCAGCGGCGAGATGGTGTGCTCGTAGGCGCCGAAGAGCGCGCGCCGCCCTCCCTCCCCGACGAGTCGGTTCTTGTAGTGGACGAGGAGCGCCTGGCGGCGGCGCAGTCGGGTGAGCCGGGCCAGAAGGGTCAGCTCGGACCCGAAGATGAACGGATAGTGCAGGTGAATGACGTCGAAGCCCTCGATCCGGGCGAGCCGCGGGATCAACGGGGCGTTGCCGATCGCCAGCACCGGCTCGATCCGGTGGACGAGCGCCGAGCCCGCGTCCGGGGCGTCGCCCTCCGCAGGCGCGGTGAAGACCTCGACCCGGTGGCCGCGTTCCGCCTGCCCGACGGCGAACCGGTACGCGGTGTTGCCGGCGCCCCCGGGGTACGGCGGGAAGGTCGCCGTCAGGTGGGCGATCCGCAAGGCGGCGCTCGCGGTCAGTCCGTCGTGCCGACCAGTCGCTCGACCCCGGCGCGCTTGATCGTCCGGCGCAGGCCCTCGAGCAGCTCCACCTCGGGCTCCCATCCGAGCACCTGGCGAGCGCGGGTGATGTCGGGCTGGCGGACCTGGGGGTCGTCGATCGGCAGAGCCTCGAAGACGATCTCGGACCTCGACTCGGTCGCCTCGATCACCGCCTTCGCCAGATCGAGCAGGGACATCTCGTTCGGGTTGCCGAGGTTCACCGGGAGGTGGCAATCGGACTCCGCGAGCAGGACCAGGCCGCGGATCAGGTCGTCGACGTAGCAGAAGCTCCGCGTCTGGCTTCCGTCGCCGAAGACCGTCAGCGGCTTGTCCTGTAGCGCCTGGCGCAGGAAGGTGGGAATCGCCCGCCCGTCGTGGGGCCTCATCTTCGCCCCGAACGTGTTGAAGATCCGCGCGATGCAGGTGTTCACGCCCTGCTGGCGGTGGTACGCCATGGTCAGGGCCTCGGCGTAGCGCTTGGCCTCGTCGTAGACGCCGCGCGGCCCGATCGGATTGACGTGGCCCCAGTAGTCCTCGGGCTGGGGGTGGACCTGGGGGT
>DATGAF010000066.1:0-4543 GCA_035313645.1 Solirubrobacterales bacterium | reverse complement strand
GATCGCCGCGAGCTCGGCGCGCGTGTTCACCCCCATGTTGACCCTGACGTCGTCGACCTTGTGCGCGACGACGCGGCGGCCGCCCTCTCGAAGGACGCGGAGCGTGTCGCCGACGTAGTACTCGCCGGCGGCGTTGTCGCTCCCCACCCTCTCGATCGCCTCGGCGAGGGCCGGGGCGTCGAACGCGAAGGTGTTCGTGTTCACCTCGCGGATCGCGAGGACCTCGTCGGGGACCCCCGCGGGGTGCTTGGTCTCGACGATCCGCTCGAATTCGCCGTCCGCGCCGCGGACGACGCGCCCCAGCGACTCGGGATCGTCGCGGTCGACGGTGATGACGGTCGCCGCGGCGCCGGCATCTCGGTGGACGTCGACGAGCTCGGAGAGGAGCTCGGCCGTGACCAGCGGATGGTCGCCGTTCAGGACGACGGCGACGTCGGCCTCGCCAATGACGTCGAGGGCCGCCCGCACCGCACCGCCGGTGCCGTCGGACGTCGGCTGGACGATCGTCTCGGTGCCGTCGGGGAGGGCCGGCGAGAGGTCGCGCTCGGGCGAGACGATCACGCAGACGCGCACCGCGCCGGCCTCATGGGCCGCGAGCACCGGCCAGGCGATCATCGGCCGCCCGCAGATGGGATGGAGCATCTTCGGCACCGACGAGCGCATCCGCGTCCCCTCGCCGGCCGCCATGATCAACACGGTCGGGCCGCTCACCTGCGGAATCGTAGAGCGCCTCCGGCACCCGGGCGCATTTGTTTCGTCAGGCGAGACAAATGGCGCCCGCTACCGGATTTGGCGCCTTGGATCACGCTTCGGCCGATCGCGTCGGCGTCTGGGGTTCTGAGGCATCCGGCTGCTCCGTGTCGGTCTGGCTCGATCCCGACTCTCCGGTCCGCTCCCGTTCCCGCTCGTAGAAGCGGATCCACTTCCGGATCGCGTTGTCGGATACGCCGTACTTTCGACCCACGGCGAGAAAGCTGGTTTCGTCTATCTCGCGAAGGAGCTGCTCGTACGGCGGGCGCTCGACCTTGCGGGCGTCAGGTCGGGGGACGCCCCTCAGCGCATCTCCCCTGCTCCTGTGTGCGGCGCATTCGCGTGAGCAATAGCGCTGCCTGCGGTACCGCGGGGCAAAGTCACCGCCACAGTGGAGACACGAGCGGGGAACCACTGGTAGCCGGTTCTTCCGAGCGCAGTGCGTGTCAAAGGTCGCGGCGCAATTCGGGCAAACGATCCTGAGGTTCTCGAGACGATTGTCGTCAGGAACGCCATTGACGTGGTCAAGGATCAGCGCCATGCGGGATCCCCGCCAGGTCTCTCCCTGTCCACAGAGCTCGCAACGCCGTTCCTTCACGCCTTCCGCGAACAATCGGCGTTTCAGGTGGTGCCTCGAATACGCCGAGTGCTCGACGAGGATCTCCTTCAGCGGACGGGGCACAGCGGACCGTCTGAGTGCGGCGCTCCGCACGCGATCAGGATCGAAGTGCTCGGTGGGAATGGCCCAAAGAGACGCGTACTTCTTGGCCGTGAGCCAGTTGCCCCCCGCGCTGCGGTACTGAAGACGGCGAAGCGTTTCCGCCCATGAATAGCTCCTCGCAATCGCCTCGCTCAATTCCTCTCTGGTGAACCGTGGGCCTGGTCGTGACACGAACGTATGTTCGTCTAGCCGACGGACGGATCCAGGGCCTAGACTCGGCGGCGGTCCGGGATGGGGTAACAGGTAGCCCGCCAGGTTTTGGTCCTGGAAGTGGAGGTTCAAGTCCTCCTCCCGGAGCTGTCCCTGGCCTAGCCTCGCGAGGTCGTCATCCAACCCGGCCGATGTTCCGTAGGAAACTCTGAGTCGTGGCCAGCGAGTACGTGTTCATCGACGAGTGGGACGTGGCGGCACCGCAGGAGGCGGTGTTCGAGGCGCTGGCCGACGCGGGGACGTATCCCGAGTGGTGGCGGCCCGTGTACATCGCGGTTGAGGCCGACGGGCCGCCCGAGGTGGGTCGCGCCTCGAAGCAGGAGTTCAAGGGCCGGCTCCCCTACCACCTGAAGACGCGCTCGACGATCGTCCGGATGGACCGTCCTGACCGGTTCGAGGTCGAGGTCGTCGGCGACCTGACCGGCGAGGGCGTGTGGACGCTGGCCCCGAAGGGCGACGGCGTCCACGTCCGTTTCGACTGGCGGGTGATCGCCGACCGGCCGCTCCTCCGCTACCTGACGCCGGTCCTGAGGCCGCTGTTTCGCTGGAACCACAACTGGTCGATCGAGCGAGCGAAGGAGGGCCTCGAGCCCTACGCGCGCGAGCGCGCCGAGGGCATGCCCGGGGGGGGCGGATCCGGTTCCCGCGCGGCTCAGGCCCGACCCGAGTCGGGCTAGTCGCCCGCTCCTGGTCCGGGGACGACCGGCGGCCGCTCGTCCTCGCTCTCCCGGCCCGGAACCAGGGCGTTGGCGACCGGCGTCGAGGGGCGCTTCAGCACCCGGATCCCGTAGACGAAGACGAGCGAGCCGCCGATGAAGCCGCCGGTGGCGAGGAGCGCTTCGGCCCCGAGCCCCAGGATCCAGCCCAGCGTCCTCACCTCGTCGTCGTTGTAGCCCGGGCGCTGCGCGAGCCAGGTGGCCGCGAACAGAAGCGTCGCAGAGACCATCGTGACGAGATGAACGGTCGCGACCGTCTTCGCCGGGGTTCCCTTGGGAATGTCGAGCCAGTCGAGGAGGCCGGTGATCGCAGTCGGCGCCGCCAGGATCAGCCCGCCGCTGATCGCCAGGAGTGCGCCGTGGGCCATCTCCTCCTCCTGGACGCCGAGCGCCCCGAGAACGAACATAACGACGCCCACCGTGTAGGCGCCGATGCTGGCGTCGGTGAGCGGCGGGTGCGACGGCTTCCCCACCCAACCCTTGAGCATCCCGAGCGGCCCCTTCATCGTTCGCGCCACCTCCTTCTCTCCAGACCCCGGGCCGTGCGCGTCACTCGATCAGCACGCCCCTCAGCAGCTTCGGTCGGGGAATTTACCACGCGATTGGTTCTTTTGTAATACATTGCTGTGGCAAATGTCCTACCTCGACGCCGTCGCCGACCCCGTCCGCCTCCGCATCGCGCGCCGCCTCGCCGAGCGCGGCCCCGCCTCGCTGCCCGAGCTCGCCGAGTCCGCCAACGTGCACCCGAACACGGCGCGCGCCCACCTCGAGGCCCTTCGCGCGGCGGGCATCGTCTCGATCGAGAGCGAGCACCGACCCCGCGGCCGCCCGCGAACCCGGTACGCGCTCACGCCAGGGTGGACGCCGGCCGATGGGGGCTTCCGAGGGCTCGCCGAGGTCCTCTCCGCGGCGCTCGTGCGAAGCGGGGTGAGCGAGCGCGAGCTCCACGACCTCGGGGTCGAGTGGGGCCGCTACCTGCTCGGCCGCCCGGGGGAGAAGGACGTCGAGCGAGAGCTCCCACGGGCGCTCGAGTCGCTCGGGTTCCAGGCCCGAGCCCAGGGCGGCGAGCTCCACCTCTCCGGCTGCCCCTGCCCGGTTGTCTCGCCGGAGCACCCCGAGCTCGTCTGCGGCCTCGCGGATGCGGTGGCCGAGGGCGTCCTCGCCGGAAGCGGCTCCAAGCTGAAGCTCGCCCGCGTCCGCCACGACCCCGAGCGCCGCTCGTGCAGCGCCTCCCTGAGGAGGGCGGCGTGAGCTCCGCCGAGACCGCCTCGCCGCTCCGCGCGGTCCCGGGCGCCGAAGGGATCGACACCGCGCGGGCCGAGCGAGCGGTGCGGGACCTCCTCGACGCGCTCGGCGAGGACATCGAGGCCGAGGGCCTTCGCGAGACCCCTCGCCGCGTCGCGAAGGCCTACGCCGAGCTCCTCACCCCGCTCCCCTTCAGGCCGACCACGTTTCCGAACGAGGAGGGGTACGACGAGCTCGTGGTCGCCCGCGAGATCCCCTTCCACTCCCTGTGCGAGCACCACCTGCTCCCGTTCCACGGTGTCGCCCACGTCGGATACCTGCCGGGCGAGCGGATCGTCGGCCTGTCGAAGCTTGGGCGCGTGGTCGAGCTCTACGCCCGCCGCCTCCAGGTGCAGGAGCGACTCACGACGCAGGTCGCGCGGTGGCTCGAGCGCGAGCTGCGCCCCAAGGGCGTCGGCGTCGTGATCGAGGCCGAGCACCTGTGCATGTCGCTGCGGGGGGTGCAGAAGCCGGGAACGCGAACCGTCACCTCCGCGCTCCACGGCCTGGTGCGCGACGATCCCCGTACGCGACAGGAGTTCCTCGCCCTCACCGGGCACCCGACCTGACGAAAGGAGAGCGCATGGCCGACAGCCCGACATTCGTGATCGTGGGAGCGAGCCTCACGGGGGCGAAGGCCGCCGAGACGCTTCGCGAGGAGGGCTTCGACGGCCGGGTGGTGCTGGTCGGCGCCGAGGCCGAGCGCCCGTACGAGCGCCCGCCGCTCTCGAAGGACTACCTGCGAGGCGAGGCCGACGGCAAGCCCTACGTCCACGAGGAGGGGTTCTACGAGGAACGGGAGATCGAGCTTCGAAGCGGCACCACGGTCGAGGCCCTCGACCTGGCCGCCTCCGAGGTGGAG
>DATGAF010000065.1:0-9869 GCA_035313645.1 Solirubrobacterales bacterium | reverse complement strand
CCCAGCGTGGTCGTCGGGGCGGAGGTCTTCTGGGGCGATGACCGCCTGGAGGAAGCCGCAGCGACGGCGGCCGCGTTATCGTGAGCGGCGGTGGCGGAGGAGCGCACCAAGACAGCAGGACCCCACGTAGCCAGCGATGGCAAAGGGGCGGCCGCACACCCGCTTCCCGACCAGGCCACCTGCCGCGAGCTGCTCGAGACGATGGCGCTGATCCGCCGCTTCGAGGAGGAGGCGGGGCGCCAGTACCAGCAGGCGAAGGCCGGCGGCTTTCTCCACCTGGGGATCGGCGAGGAGGCGACCATCGTCGGCACCACGTCGGTGATGCGCCCCGACGACTACCTGATCGGCACATATCGCACGCATGGACACGCGATCGCTCGCGGCGCCGATCCCAAGCGCGTCATGGCGGAGCTCTTCGGACGCGAGGATGGATACTCGCGCGGCCGCGGCGGCTCGATGCACATCTTCGACTACGAGCACCGGTTCATGGGCGGGTACGGGATCGTCGGCGGCAACCTCCCGCTCGCCCTGGGGCTCGGGCTCGCCTCCGACTACAAGGGAGAGGACTCGGTCACCGTCTGCATGTTCGGCGACGGGGCTTCGAACGCGGGCAACTTCGGCGAGACGATGAACCTGGCGGCGCTCTGGCGGCTGCCCGTCGTCTTCCTGGTCGAGAACAACCTCTACGGCATGGGCACGTCGATCGAGCGCCACTCGGCGGTCACCGACCTCTCACGGAAGGCCGAGGGCCTGGGCGTCCCCGGCGTGCGAGCCGACGGGATGGACGTCCTCGCGATGCGCGAGACGGTGTCCGAGCACATCCGGATCGCCCGGGAGGAGCGTCAGCCGACCCTGGTCGAGGCCTTCACGTACCGCTTCCGCGGGCACTCCGCCGCTGACCCCGAGGTCTACCGAACCAAGGAGGAGGTGGAGGAGTGGCGCCAGAAGGATCCCGTGAAGGTGTTCCGCGACCGGCTCCTCGCCGATCAGCTGATCTCCGAGGAGTACCTCGAGGAGCTTCGCGAGCGGCTCGAGCGTGAGGTGATCGCGGCGGTCGAGTTCGCCGACAGCTCGCCGGAGCCGCCGCTCGAGTCGCTCTACGACCACCTGTACGTGGTCGGCGACCAGGCTCCCGGGTGGTACGCGGTCGACGAGCGCACGCCCGAGCCGCACCGCGGCGAGGAGGAGCGCGAGGTCGGCGCCAGCGGAGAGGCCCGCAAGCTGGCTGAGGCCGGCGCCGCGTACGCCGGTCAGCAGAGCCCCAGGGGGCGCAGGCCCGCCCAGACGACCGAGGACCGCGAGGCCGCCGATGCGCTCGAGGACGAGGACGAGGCCGTCGAAGGCCCCGACTGATGCCCGTGATGAGGATGCGCGAGGCGCTTCGCGACGCCCTCGCCGAGGAGATGCGAAGGGACGAATCGGTCTTCGTCATGGGCGAGGACGTCGGGGTCTTCCAGGGCGCGTTCAAGGTCACCGAGGGGCTCCTCGACGAGTTCGGCGAGAGGCGGGTGCGCGACACGCCGATTTCCGAGAACACGATCGTCGGCACCGGAGTCGGCGCGGCGATGGGGGGCTTGAGGCCGGTCGTCGAGCTGATGACCGTCAACTTCGCCCTCCTGGCGATGGACCAGATCGTCAATCACATGGCCGCCATTCCATACATGTTCAGCGGCCAGGTGCGGGTGCCGATGGTGATCCGGATGCCCGGCGGCGGCGGGCATCAGCTCGGCCCCACCCACTCTCACAGCCTCGAGGCGATGTTCCTGCAGATCCCGGGGCTGCTCGTCGCCTGCCCGTCGACCGCCGCGGACGGCAAGGGCCTTTTGAAGGCCGCGATTCGCGAGGACAACCCGGTGATCTTCATCGAGCACGAAACCCTCTATGGAGCCCGCGGCGAGGTCCCGGACGACGGCGATCACCTCGTCAAGTTCGGCGAGGCGGCGGTCCTGCGAGAGGGCGGCGACGTCACCATCATCGGCATCCTGCGGATGGCCGACGTCGCCCAGCGCGCGGCGAAGACGCTCGCCAACCAGCACGGAGCCGAGGCCGAGCTGATCGATCCGCGCACGCTCCGACCGTTGGACCTGGACACGATCCTGGACTCCGTGCGGAAGACGAACCGATGCGTGGTCGTCGAGGAGGGGTGGCCCCACGGCGGAGTGGGGGCGAACATCGCGGCCTTGATCCAGGAGCAGGCGTTCGACTACCTCGACGCGCCGGTGCAGCGCGTGACCGGGGCAGACGTTCCGATGCCGTACGCGAAGCGTCTCGAGCAGGCGGCGATCCCCCACCCGGAGCACGTGGTGAGCGCCGCGCTCGCGACCTTGGAGGGGAGCCTGTAGGTGGCGACGGAGATCGTCATGCCGCGGCTGTCCGACTCGATGGAGGAGGGAACGATCCTGCGCTGGCTCAAGTCGCCCGGCGATCCGGTGGAGCGCGGGGAGGAGCTGGTCGAGATCGAGACCGACAAGGCGAACATGGTCTACGAGTCCGACGCCGGCGGGACCCTGGTCGAGATCGTCGCCCAGGAGGGAGACACGCTGCCGATCGGCGAGGTGATCGCACGGGTCGGAGAGGCGGGAGAGGCGCCGTCGGGCGACGGCGCATCGGCCGAGGTACACCCTGACGAGGACGAGCAGCCGGACTCCGGACCGCCGACTCGCTCCCCCGACCATGGGTCGCACCCTCCTCGCGTCCATGCTGCGGATGAGCCCGCGGCCGGGTCCGCCTCCTCACCCGAGTCCGAGCGCGCGGAGAGTCCGGCGGCGACTGAGACGCCCGCAACCCCGACCTCAGTTGGGGACGGACGGGTGAAGGCGTCCCCGCTCGCCCGCAGGATCGCCCACGAGAACGGGCTCGATCTCGCCGGCCTCGCGGGGTCGGGGCCCGGGGGGCGGATCGTGAAGGTGGACGTCCAGCGCGCGATTGCCGAGGGACCTGCCCCCGCGGCGCCCGCTCCCGCCGCCCCGAGCGCCGCCGGAGCGACGCCCGGGGCCCGCGAGCGACCCGAGACCGCGAAGGGCACCGTCTCCCACGAGGAGCTGTCGAAGCTCCAGCAGACGGTGGCCAGGCGGATGGCGGAGTCGAAGGCGACGGCGCCGCACTTCTACCTCTCGGTCGACGTGGACATGAGCCGCGCCGTCGAGGCCCGTTCCCGCATCAAGGCGGCGGCCGCGGACGGCGAGCCGGTGCCGTCGTTCAACGACATGGTCGTGAAGGCATGCGCGATCGCCCTCCGCGAGCATCCGCGGGCAAACGGGGCCTACCGCGACGGCCGCCTCGAGCTCTACTCCCGGATCAACGTGGGCGTGGCGGTCGCCGCGAGGGACTCCCTCGTGGTCCCGACCGTCTTCGACGCCGACCTCAAGGGGCTTCGGCAGATCGCCGCCGAGACCCGCGCCCTCGCCGAGCGCGTCCGGGACGGCACCGTCACCCCGCCCGAGCTCTCCGGCGGCACATTCACCGTCTCCAACCTCGGGATGTTCGGCATCGACAGCTTCGCCGCGGTCATCAACCCGCCGCAGGCCGGGATCCTGGCGGTCGGGGCGATCACCGAGCGCCCGGTCGTCCGCGACGGCGAGATCGCCAAGGCACAGCTGATGCCCGTCACCCTGGCCTGCGACCACCGCATTCTCTACGGAGCAGACGGAGCCCGCTTCCTCGATCGCATCCGAACGCTCCTCTCGGAGCCGCTGGGGTTGGCGCTCTAGGTGACGCTGGGGGCCAGGCCCTAAGCGGCTCGACCATGCGTCCGCGCATGCCCCGCGCTGCGGGGCGATGCCGCGCGGCGTCCGAAGAAACGAACGTCAGCACCTCGAAGCGAGAGGCCGCCGAGCGGCGGGCCGGGAGAGGGACGGACGGACGAAAGCGGCGAAGGAGAGCGTGGCCAGGCGACCGCCACCGATGCGGTCCAAGCCCGATGGCGCGGGCGCGAAACCGGAATCGTGCGCCCGCTCGCCGCGTGAGGAGCACCGGCTCCAACGGCTCGCAAGACCGCGGCCCGCTTCGAGACGAATCCGATTGGGCCGCGCCGCCGAGCAGCGGGCCCGCACGCTCGTCGGACGCGAGGATGATGCGGCGCCCGCTGCTCGGAGGCGTCCGGGCTTCCACGGTCCGGAGCGCGGCCGCCCGGGGCCGATTGGGTGGGCGGGCGCGCGAATCGCTGCGTCCGAGGGAGGTCTGCCATGAGTTTCTCCCCGTCTGATTCCGCGTTCCTCAGGGGCTCGAGCGCGCGGACGGTCGAGGTCACGTTGCCCGAGCTCGGGGCGGCGGCGATCGAGGCGACGATCGCCGCCTGGGAGAAGCACCCCGGCGAGTGGGTCGAGCAGGACGAGCCGATTTGCATCGTCAGCGGCCACGGGCTCCGCGCCGCCGTGGCGTCATCGGCCTCGGGGCACCTGGTTCGTCTCATGGTCGAGGTGGGGGCTCGGATCACGGCCGGGACCTCACTGGCCGAGATCGCAGTGTCGGACGTCGAGCCGGAGGAACCGGAGGTCGGTCCCCCTTCGGGGCCTGAGCCGGAACACGCGGCCGAAGAGACTCCGACGGCGCCGGAGAGCGGCCAGGACTTCCAGACGGAGCACCCCGATCCGGAGGGCGTTCCGTCCAATGTCCGCCCGCCGGCTGTGCACAGCCCGCCGTGGACCGATCCCGTCGCTCAACCGGACGGAACCACCCAGCCGCGTGGGGACCAGCGCCCCAGCCCGGAGGGAGCCATCGAACCCCAAGGAGGCTCGCGACCCGCCTCGGAAACCATCGAGCCTCAACGGGACTCGCGAGCCGAGCCCGCCCGATGGCGCCTCCAAGGGCTCTCTTTCCACTCGCCCGCCGTGAGACGCCTGGCACGTCGACGCCGACGCGAATCGCCGCTGAATGAAGGCGCGTAGGCGCTCACGCCACGGTCGCTGAAAGAAGGCGCGTAGGCCCGCTCGCGGCCGTCGCTGGTCGAGTTGCGTTGATTATTTCGTCGGAAGTCGACCAGCGACGGTTGACGCAGGACGCAGCAAGCACGACGGGACGTAGGAAGCACGCGCACGCGATCGTCCACACCGATGAAATGCTTGAACCATCGGCGGGCGGGCGTAGAATCCGGGTAGCAATAAATACATAGGGGAGGAGGGGTGGAACCCTCGCCTCCCTGGTCCGTAGGCACCGCGACCGGAGATCCCGCAGCGGTGACAAACGGCCCGGCTGACGGAGATCCCGTCGCCCGGCCCGAACGAAAGGCGGACGACGATGGAGACGAGCGACGCGAGTGCGGTCGCGGACCGGCGCATACGCGATGTCGCGGGCGTGCACCTGACGAGGGAGGATCGCGCCGATCTGCTCCGCTACATGGTGATGATGCGCGCCTCCGAGGAGCGCGCGCTGACCCTCTACAAGCAGGGCAAGGTCCCCGGGTCCTTCTACGACGGCCGCGGCCAGGAGGCGATCTCCGTGGGCGCCGCCTACGTGCTCGCGCCGGAGGATCGAACGTGCATCCTCCACCGGGATCTGGGCGCCCACCTGGTTCGCGGCGTCACCCCCGGGCGGTACCTGGCCAACTACATGGGCCGAGCCGGCGGGGTGACGGGGGGCAAGGACGGGAACATGCACTTCGGCGACCGGCGCCTCGGCAGCGTCGGGATGGTCTCGATGCTGCCCGACATGGCCCTGGTCGCGGCCGGCATGGCGCTCAGCTTCAAGCTGCGCGGCGAGCCGCGGGTCGCGATGACCTTCTTCGGCGAGGGATCCACCGCGAACGGCGTCTGGCACGAGGCGATGAACTTCGCCGGCATCCACCGGCTTCCGGCCGTCTTCGTCCTCGAGAACAACCGATTCGCGTACTCCACACCGAACGAGCTCGAGTTCGCCGTCGACCCGGTGGAGCGCGCCCGCACCTACGGCTTTCCGGGCGTCGCCGTCGACGGCAACGACGTCGAGGCGGTGTTCGAGGCCGCTCGGGAGGCGGCCTCGCGCGCCCGAGGGGGCGAGGGCCCGACGCTCATCGAGTGCCAGACCATGCGGATGCACGGTCACGGGGCCCACGACGACATGCGCTACGTGCCCAAGGAGATGTTCGCCCGGTGGGAGGCGCGAGATCCGATCGACCGATACGCCGAGCGGCTCGTAACCGACTACGGGTTCGAGCCGGAGGAGGTCGACGAGCTTCGCCGGGATGTCCGCGCGTACGTGGAGGAGTGCGCAGCGCGGGCCCTCGAGTCGCCCATGCCGGAGCCCGAGCAGGCGACCGAGGGGGTGTTCGCCGCCGCCTTCGAGCCGCTCGGAGACGGCCGCGCGCCGTGGTCGCACTGGCGCCGGAACGGCGAGGGGAGCGCGCCGTGAACGCGATCACCGCCACCCGGACGCCCGCCCAAGCCGGCGAGATGACCTATCTCGCGGCGATCTCGGACGCGCTTCGCGAGGAGATGCGGCGAGATCCCACGGTGTTCTGCCTCGGCGAGGACATCGGGGCCTTCGGCGGCGCCTTCAAGGTCACCGACGGCTTCGTGCAGGAGTTCGGCGCCGAGCGGTGCATCGACGCCCCGCTCGCCGAGGGCGCGATCATCGGCACCGCGATCGGCGCCGCGGTCGCCGGCCTGAAGCCCGTCTGCGAGATGCAGTTCGCGGACTTCATCTCCTGCGGCTTCGACCAACTGGTCAACGTGGCGGCGAAGCTCCACTACCGCCAGGGCATCGCCGTGCCGATCGTGGTTCGGCTGCCCTCGGGCGGCGGGTTCTCCGGCGGGCCGTTCCACTCCCAGAACCCCGAGGCATGGTTCCTCCAGGCGCCGGGACTCAAGGTGGTGGCGCCGGCGACCGCCTCGGATGCGAAGGGGCTCCTGATCAGCGCGATCCGCGACCCGAACCCGGTCTGCTACCTCGAGCACAAGGGGCTCTACCGCCACGTCAAGGGCGACGTCCCCTCCGGCGAGCATCTCGTCCCGATCGGGGAGGCGCGGATCGCCCGCGAGGGCGAGGAGCTGACGGTGATCGCGTACGGGTCGAGCGTCCGCCTGGCTCTCCTCGCGGCGGAGGAGCTCGACGAGCAGATCGAGGTGGTCGACCTGCGAACCCTCTGTCCGCTCGACCGCGAAGCCGTCCTCGCGAGCGTTCGCAAGACCGGCAAGGCGCTTGTGGCTCACGAGGCCACCCGCTCCTGCGGCGTCGGTGCCGAGCTCGCCGCGCTGATCGCCGATGAGGCGTTCGAGGACCTCGACGCCCCGGTGAGGCGTTTGACCGCCCCGGACGTGCCGATTCCATTCAGCCCGCCCCTCGAGCATGCGGTCCTGCCCCAGCTCGAGGACATGAAGGAGGCGATCCGTGAGCTCCTCGCCTACTGAGGGCGCCGCGGCGTCCTCGCCGGCCGCTTCCGGGGCGACGGGCTCGCTCGAGGTCGTGATGCCGCAGATGGGGGTCTCCGTGGCCGAGGGGACGATCGTCGAGTGGCGGAAGCGCCCCGGCGACTGGGTGGCGGCCGACGAGCCGGTCTGCGACGTGACCACGGACAAGGTGGACGTGGAGATCCCCGCTCCCGCCAGCGGGCGCCTCGAGCGGATCCTGGTCGAGCCCGGCGCCACCGTCGCGGTCGGCACCGCGCTGGCCGTGATCGACGCCGGGGCACGCCCCGGCGAGGCGCACCCCGACGAGCACAACGGACAGCCCGCCCCCGACCAAGGCGGCGGGTCCCCCGCCACCGAGCCGTCGACGGCGGACGGCAGGACCGACCGATCCGGGTTCTACTCCCCGGTCGTCCGGAGGATCGCCGCCAAGCACGGAATCAACCTGGCCCGCGTGAAGGGGACCGGGATCGGCGGCCGGGTGCGCAAGAAGGACGTGCTCGCGCACCTGGCCCAGGGCGGCGGGCCAGCCGTCTCGCAGGAGCCCATGCTTCACATCGAGTCTCCCTACCGACCCGAGCACGCGACGGCGCCGGCTGGGTCCGGCTCGCCGGGCCCCGGCGCCCCGCCCTCGGAAACCGCGACCGGGCTCGCCGGCGCGGTCCGGCGCGAGCCGATGTCGTCGATGCGCCAGGCGATCGCGCGCCACATGGTCGAGAGCAGGCGGACCGCCGCGCACTGCACGACCATCGTCGAGGCCGACTTCTCGCGCGTGGCGGCGGCCCGCGGCGAGCTGCGCAAGCCGATGGCCCGCCGCGGCGTCAACCTGACCTACCTCGCGTTCGTGGCCTGCGCCACGGTCGAGGCGCTTTCAGGTCACCCGCGGCTCAACGCGTCGGTGGAGGGGGACGAGCTCGTCTATCACGAGGAGGTCAACCTCGGCATCGCCGTGGCGCTCGAGGACGGCCTGATCGTGCCGGTGATCAGGCGTGCGCAGCGGCTGAGCCTAGAGGGCATGGCGGCGGCGATCGGCGAGCTCGCCCGGCGCGCCAGGGAGAGGCGGCTCGAGCCGGACGACGTCCACGGGGGCACGTTCACGATCACGAACCCGGGGCAGTTCGGCGCGGTTCTCGCAACCCCGATCATCAACCAGCCTCAGGTGGCGATCCTGGATCTCGAGGCCATCGTCAAGCGGCCGGCCGTGGTCGAGGGACCCGCCGGCGACGCGATCGCGATCCGCCCGATGACCTATCTGTGCATGTCCTGGGACCACCGGGCGCTCGACGGCGCCGACGCCGCGAGATTCCTGGGGGCCGTCAAGGACCGGCTCGAGCGCTGGGAGGTGAGGCAGTGAGCGTGATCGCCACGCGGGACCGCCGCCCGCCCGCGTCGACGAACGGCTCGGCTCTCGCTCCGGGCGCGGCATCGGAGGGGGCCGGGGCCGCGATACCGCCGGTCCCCTTCGACCACGAGGAGCTCGTCATCAAGCGCGGGCGGCGGAGCGGCCGTCACGTCATCGTCGCCGTCCACTCGACCACCCTCGGCCCGGCGCTCGGCGGCGTACGGCTGTGGCGCTATGCGGCGCCGACCGATGGGGCCCGCGACGCCCTGCGCCTCGCCCGCGGGATGACCTTCAAGGCGGCGGCGGCCGGGCTCGACCTCGGCGGCGGCAAGGGAGTCATCTGCGCACCGGCCGGGGCGGCGACCGACGGGACGCAGCGCCGCGACATGCTGCTCGACTTCGGCGACCTCGTCGACTCGCTCGGGGGCCGCTACATCACCGCCGAGGACGTGGGCATCTCCCCCTCCGACCTCGTCGTGATCCGCGAGCGCACCGAGCACGTCACCGGCATGCCCGCGGACCGCGGCGGGTCGGGCGACCCCAGCCCGTCCACCGCCCTCGGCGTCGAGGCGGCGATGCGGGCCTGCGCGAGGGAGCGGTTCGGATCGAGCCGGCTCGCGGGGCGTCGCGTGGTCGTCTCCGGCCTCGGTCATGTCGGCTCCAACCTCGCGCGGCGCCTGTCGCTCGCCGGAGCCGAGCTTCGGGTCTCCGACATCGATCGCGAAAGGCGGAGCGTCGCCGACGCTCTCGGCGCGGAATGGATCGCCCCGGGCGACGACCTCGTCGCCGAGTGCGACTTCCTCGCCCCGTGCGCTCTGGGAGGCGCGATCGACGCCTCCAACCTGCCGCTCCTTCGATGCGAGATCGTTTGCGGCTGCGCCAACAACCAGCTTGCCGACGAGGCGCTCGCGGGCGATCTCGCCGAGCGCGGGATCCTCTACGCGCCGGACTTCGTCGTCAACGCCGGCGGCCTGATCCACGTCCACATGGAGATCCGCGGCTACCCCGAGGAGCAGGCCCGGAGGCTGGCACTGGGGACCGAGGACAACCTCGATCGCGTCCTCGCCGCCGCCCGCGACCGCTCGATCACGCCGCTCGAGGCGGCGCGCGAGCTGGCCCGCGAGCGCCTCGAGGCAGCGGGCGGCGCGCGGGCCGCGGCGTGAGAGACTGAGCCGCGTGGACGAGGTGTGGACGGTCCGGGCCGGGCG